>CAVHEM010000073.1:0-13052 GCA_963635055.1 Bacteroidaceae bacterium
CATTAAAAGATGCATTATTTATGTTAACTGTTCCTTTTTCATTTAATATTGCACCTCCGATATAAGTAGCGGAGTTTCCTGAAAATTCAACCGTCGAATTATTTCCATTTATGGTAGTTGTATCTAAGTTACGAATAGCTCCACCGCTACCGGCACTAGTGTTTTGATTAAATTGAACATTATCAGTAATATTTAACGTCCCTTTATTATCAATAGCCCCACCATAACCATTAGTAGGGGAAGTTGTTTTATTTTCTTGAAAAACAACTTTTCCATTTACATTAACTGTTCCAGCATTATTTAATATTGCTCCACCAGTTTCATTCTTAAGATTTTCAAAAGTGTCGTCCTTTATATCCATAGGAGGATCACCTTCATTATGTATAATTCTTGTATCAGATGCGTGAGCTGGATTATATAAAACTGTCCCACTTAACATTACACAACTAACCAACAACGCTATTCTTAAATTCTTTAATTTTTTCATATTTCACTATTCCCATCGTATTCTTATCTATTAATTTAAATAGCATAAATATGGTCAAGTGACAAATATCCGATTTAAATTAGTTTACATATAAACAAGAAAATCTGAGACTGATTAAACCTTTTAGGTGCGACTTCTCCAAGGTTCATTCGGTTGAATATAACGAAGTTTTACAATCAAATAATTATTGTCAGTATCTTTAACTTGTTCTGTCCCAGTACATTCAAATTTTGAACTGCGAGGAAAAACTACCTCATCACAAGTTTCATTGCCCGTTCTTGAAACTCGTGAACCTTTTGGAACATCAATTTCATACATAATACCACGATTATTTGTTAAATAACCAGATGCATAAGATTTGTTAGAAGTTGCATACGCATATTCTTTCATATCAATTATATCACCCGCTTTAATATCTAGTCTTTTCTTATAGAGTTTATATTCGGAAAAGAAATCGGGTTTTTCTCCAATACAACGAATTACCTTGAGAGGTTTTTCAGTTGGTTTTAATTTTTTAAATTCTGTATCTGTAAGACTAATCATTTCTCGTGGAGTTCCAATTCCCATAAAATCCTTATTCATATTTTTAGGGGAAGGGGAGTTGATAAAATGGTGATTTATTCCGTTTAGATGTCCATGCAAAGATACCGATTCTTTATTGGTTTGTCGAATAATACGTTGCTCTTGACAGGCTTTCCAATATTCATGACAAAACAATGGTTTATTTTCAACTTGTTCAGCTTGTTTCAATATTTGTGCCGGTTGTTCATGTTTGACTACTCTAGCTATTTTGGATACAAATTTAGAACCACAAACTTTTGTTATATTCATCAAAATACAATTTTCCCTAATTTCTATATTCTATCTACAGATTAATAAAAACTCCTTAGAGAAAATTATTGCTATATTTTAAAGATTTATTACTAGAATTTTAATCCCCGAACTATTTTTGAACCCAGATTAGCTGATTATTGATTTAATTGCATCTTTAGTATATTTAACGCTACTATTCTTCATATCTTTTAATAGAGAGATGAAAGAACGCATTTTTTCAGTTTCTTTTTTTTGAATGAAAGAAACTGGCATCCTTGTATTTCGGAATGTAAATTTTACAATTGGCTCATTTCCTTCTTTTTTTATAATGCAATACTCATCTATTCCTAATTTATGTAAGTTAGTATTATCACCTAAAAAAATGTGTTTTATATTTATATTTTTACCCGTTGTATTAAAATTGGTCAAATTAACTTTATTATATG
Source organism: Bacteroidaceae bacterium (assembly GCA_963635055.1). Lineage (GTDB taxonomy): Bacteria > Cyanobacteriota > Vampirovibrionia > Gastranaerophilales > Gastranaerophilaceae > Zag111. Next base: position 1,747 of record CAVHEM010000073.1, read on the forward strand.
TTGTACCATTTTTTAACTTTACGAAATTCGTATAATCTAACTTAAGACCAAAATTTCTGTAACTTCCCGTATTACTACTATATTCAATCATGTTTTAATTATTCACCTTTCTGTATATTTATAAAAACAAAAAATAGGGGCATTTTATTCTATAATAATAAAAACATAGTAACTTTCAAGTTGATTATAACAATTTGTTACTTATAATGTCTTTGGTTTAGGACGTCTAAGCTTTAGTAAGGCATCAAAATCTGGAGTAAAAGTTAATTCAAAATGGAATCTGCAGTTTTGAGTTGTTTCTTCATGTTGATTTTTAATAACAGGAATACCCCAGGCCAGTTTTAATGTAATATCTTTAGGTAAGTTTATTCTAAGTCCCGCACCTACACTTAATAGAAAATCATTTTGATCATAACCTTTAGAGCCTAGTCCTGAACCTTTGTAAGGGAATACTCCGGCATGATCAACAAATACAAAACCTTTTAAATAATTTCCAATAAAAGGATAATGTTTTGTTTTTGCTCTATTGCTTATAGTCCTAGGTGCAAGAGGAAATAACATTTCCATACTTACTAAGTATCCGTCACGCCCAATCAAAATGCCTTCAGAGTATCCTCTCACTGTAGCTCCACCACCTGCCAAAAATTGGTCAATATATGGAACAACTTCACGGTTAGGGATTACTTGGTAATTAGCTCTTAATGTTCCAACAAAACCATGTCCAAAATCATGTAACCTTAAAATCCCTCCATCTAATTTTAGATAATTTGAATCCTTATCAAAAATTGGAAATGCGTAACTCACATTTTGATTAATATACCATATCCCTCTCGCTGTGTCATATCGCCAATTAAGCCCCGCTTGAGCGGATGCAACATCATTTTTGTAAATATCTGCTCCATCGAAGCTTGTTACCGAACGTTTATAATTTAAAGATAACGTTGAAGATAATTCAGTCCACGGTTTTCTGATAAATGGGTGAGTATAGTATATTGAATAATTTTGAGATCTGCTTTTTATGTTGAATATTTTGTATGGACCATTGTTTATTCTTGAATTACTTGATGAAAATGAAAACCCCACCCTGTCATCATTTTTATTTACCGGAATATTATAATCCACAAATGGGGTAACCATATTTTTGTTTGCAAAAGCACCCAAAGTAAGTTTATCTCTAAACCCCAATAAGCTATCATCTTGAAGCATTAAGCCACCACGATATTGCCCAATAGTATTTCTTCCTGTATTGTCCATCAATGCTGTAATCCGAAAAGGAAGTTTTTCTTCAGTTTTAAGTGTAATATCAGTTGTTCCCAGTTTTTCTTTCCCAGGTTCTAATGTTCCGTTTACGTTAATACCTTCGTTATATCTATTTAAATTAACAATATTCTCTTCAAGAGTTTGAATATTAAATAATTGCCCTTCTTGTAATTTAATTCTTTTCCTTATAAAAGAAGTCTTTGTCCATTTATTATTTTCAATATTTATATTCCCAACTTTTCCTTCTACAAGTTGAATTTTTATTGTCTCATTTTCGATATCTTGTTCAGGTAAAAATGCCCTTGCTGTAACGTATCCTTTTTGCAAGTATAGTGTATTTATCTTATTTATAATTTCTTGTAATTGTGCAATTGTAAGATTTTCTTGTGTGTATTCCTCAATAATTGATTTTATTTCATCTTCAGTAAGAATTTGAGATGGAGAAACTTCTATTCGTTCTATATAAACACCCTTAGTTGCAAACTCTTCAAGTTTTGCTTTTATTACTTTGTTTTTTGTTGTGCTATTATTTTTTTTTACCTTATCATATTTTTTGTGTTCTTTATTTTTTTCAAAATTGTGAAAATCTTCTTTTATCTTGTTTTCTGATTGATAATTCCTAATAGTCTCAAATTCGTGAGTACTCATTGTTCCAGCCTGAGGAACGATACTCGCTGGTTCAGAATATACGACATCTTGAATTGTGCAAAAAACAATGCAACATAATAAAAATTTACTACTCAAATTCCAAGTCATAACTCAATATTATCATAAAAAATAAAATTATATAAGTTCTGTAAATCTTTTACTTTTTTATGATTAATTAATTTGGTATTAATGTTATAATTATATGTGATATAGCTTGCAAGGTTCGTATTGTATGAATATTCGTTCAAAAAAAATTTTAGCATCAGTTCTATGTGCAACGTTGTCTATTTCACAATTTCCTACATCTGTTTTCGCTACAGATATTTCAGGAATAAGTTCGAATGGCAATGTCTATAATATTGAAGCTGCAAAAATTTCTGGAGATACAGGGTTTAGGCAATATGACAAATTTGAACTTAGTAAGGGAGATATTGCAAACCTAATATTTAACAAAAATTACGACAAATTTATCAATTTAGTAAATTCTCAAATAAACATCAATGGGATATTGAATACAATGCAGAATGGCGGTTTTTATAATGGACATGCTATTTTTGTATCTCCTTCGGGAATGATTGTTGGATCTTCCGGAGTATTGAATGTTGGTTCGCTATCTGTACTTACCCCATCGAATGATAAGTATAATTCATTTTTGAACTCTTATAATTCGGGAAGTCTAGAGGATTATAGATATAACGCAGATATGTATAAGGGATTGATAACTGACTCAAGAGGTGAGGTTGTTGTAAATGGTAAAATCCTTGCAAGAAACAACGTAAATATTTATGGTAAAACTATCCAAGTTGGAAATGCTACGACCCAAGATAGTGGAATTATTGCAGGCTGGCAAGATTCTTCTACTGTATTTAATGATCAACAAGTAGCAGCAGAAACCTTTAACAGATTGGTTTCAAATAATATTACTAACGCAAACAGTTTTTCTTTAAAAGATGGTAAAATTTCTTTAAAAGCTAATGCAGATCAAGATATGTCAGTTGATGATGTTTCAACAGCATCTGTAAATATTAAAAATTCAAATATTGCAGCTAATGATGTGGATATTGCTGCTAATACAACAATGGATCAAGTTTATTTTAAAGAAGGCTTGTCTAAGGTAGATGTTGAAGATTCAAAAATTTCCGGAGATAACATAAATATAAATGCAACAACCTCATCACAAACTTCAAAAAATGTAAACTTTATTCCTCCTGTTGTATGGGCTTGGTTATTTGAAGATGATGCTAATATCGGAGAGTATTTTAGCTCTAATATGTATCAAGGTTTTGCGGGGACTAGGTCAACAGCAAATGTAAATATTAAAAACTCAATAATAAACGCAACAAATAATATTGATATTCTGGCAAATGCAGGGGCGAAATTTGAAGCTAATTCAGATTGGGTTGGAGAGGGCTCCATTCCTTATTTGTTCTATGCTTTCGGAACAAAAACTAATTCTAATGTTAACATAGATAATTCGGAATTAAATGCAGTTAATGACATCAATTTGAAAGCGTTGTCAAATAATAATTTGAATGTGATTATGGACGATGATATTCTGTTTGTCCTCAATGGAAAAGTTACAGATGCATATCATCCAACCTTTCTTAAAACAAGCACAATAGCGGATACTTCTGTTAACATTTTAAATAATTCAAAAATTGAATCTAAAAATTTTAGTGCAAAATCAATTGCCTTGAATACTGTTGTTAATTCCGTTTCGAATACAACTACTGTTGGGAAAAATGATTTTGGGTCAGAAACAGATGGTGGAAGTGGTGCTGCTTTTGTTTATCACATGAATAATGAAGCAACTTCAAGTAATGTTAGTATAAAAAATAGCAAAATTTCTACGAGCGAAAATTCTGACGTAGAAGCTGTTAATCTAAACAGCTCGAAAAATGTTATTTCAATTACAACGGCTTCTAAAGGTTATGAAAAAAGAGAAGACGTCCAAGATGCAGCAGGAGAAGGTGGTCTTTGGAATAGCCTCAAGAAAACTCTTGGTGATGTAAAGGATTGGGGGGTTGGAAAATATAATGCTTATAAATCAAAAACGACAGCAGATTATACCGCCTTATTTAAAAATATGTTTGGACAGGCTCAGAATAATGTTGGGAATGAGGTTCAACAAAATGCAAATGTTGAATTAAATAAAGCAAATTTTAAAGCCGGAGGTGGAGTATTAGTGAATAATACTTCTGGTAGAGCGAATGTTAATATTGAAAATTCCGAAATTAAAGCGAAGAATCTTTCTCTTGATGCCTATACTCTTGATTCATACAGTAACAGAGCAACTGCATCTTCTGCATCTTCTTCTGATGATAAAGAGTCTGCCTTTGTAGGTGCTGGTATTTCTGTTATTGTAAATAATAAGTTACATGATACAAATGTTAATATTAAAAATTCGACTTTAAATGTTGATAATTTGAATATATCTGCAGTAAATGAACTTCCCGGTACTAAAGGAATGCTTGGTATTACGAACAAATTTTTCAAATTGGGTCTTGGTATAAATCAGTCAGCAAATGATGATTGGGATTTCTCTTGGAAGGCTGATACAGAAGGTATGAGTATTGCATATATGCCTAGTGTAGGACTATTGGGGTTTTTCAATAACTTTGCAGCTGCCGCTACTACAGGAGATAAATTGGCGATTTCAGCCTCCGTTGTTTGTAACTCAATAGTGAATAATGTTAATTCTGTAATTGAGAATTCAATTATTAATGCTACAAATAGAGCAAATGTAGATACGGTAAACTCAATTGCTGCACGTGATGCTGCAGGTTTCTTGGGTGCTGAAAGCATACTTACAGTAACAAATCTTGCAAATCTGTATAAGGCAAACGGTTTAGGTGGAAGTATTCTTGTTCAGAATATAGAGAACAATGCTAAATCAAATATAGATAATTCAACAATAACCATTAAAAATGGAGATTTGAATTTAGCTGCTGCAAGTGAACAATCCTACTTGAATGTTGCAACAATAGGTGGAAAATCTAACCAAGTATCTATAAATGGTGCTGTAAATGTTCAAAATATTACAGGAGAAACCTCTGCAAAGATTAAAAATTCTTCAAAAGTATCTGCAAATAATGTAAATCTTAATGCGGGTAAAGCTAACGTAAAATTCTCAAAGAATGGTGCAACGTTAAATAATGGAGAGTTTGAAAGAAGTGATGCAAGAGATGTAAATGATCATGTTTCTAATATTGCTCTTGTTGGTGTTTTAACTAACCAAAAGAAAGATAAGGCCGATGCGGCATCTGCTGATGTTGCGTTTGGAGGTGCTGTAAATGTTCAAAGTGTTGACAGAACTATAAAATCTGCCATTGAAAACTCTGAAATTACTGCAAATAACAACTTAAATGTGTTATCTAATTCTAACACAAATTCAGTTGCATTAGCTTTAGGAGCGGCATTAGCTGATGGTTATTATGTGGGCAATGGAGCCGCTCAAGGTGCTAATATTGGTGTTGGTAATGCAAACAATATCGTTAATGATGCGGTAAATAATGCTGATAATGGAAATATAATTGGGGATTTGGATAATGTAGATGGCGTTGATGGGGCGAACGGTATCAATGCAGTTAATCAAGCTGCAAATGCTGTTCAAAATCAAATAACTATTGCAGGAGCAGGCTCGGTTAATGTTCTTACAAATAACGTTAAAACGGAATCAAATATTTCAGCTTCAACTGTAAATGTTTCTAATGATTTAAATGTAACATCAAATCAGGATAAATTAACAATTACCGGAGCAGGAGCCGTTGCCAAATCAGGAACTGTTGGTGTTGGTGCAGGTATCGATATTTATACCGATAAAGGTTCAACAAAATCTATAATTGGTAATACTTCAACAATTAATTTTAACCAAGGTGAAACCGCTTCACATTTGAATGTTGTTGCAAATGATACTAACTCAATTTATGATATTGCGGTCGGGGTTGGAATTGCCTCTGAATCCGTAGAAGATCGCCATGGGCTTGGAGTTGGGGGCTCTTTTGTCTTGAATACTATAAGACCAACAATTTCTGCAGAGATTAACAATTCTGTCATAAACGGTAATTCAAATAAAACAGATGTAAATTTAGATTCATTGGGCAAGGTTAAAATTGTTGATGTTGCTGGTACTGCGGCAATAGTTAGCAGTGGTGGAATTGGTGTAGGTGCATCGATTGCTTCTTCTGCTAATTCAATTAAAAGTTCTATTTCTTCTTTAATTACTAATTCCGTCTTAAACAAAGTGAATAATTTGACTTTAAATTCTAAAGCAGACAATGATTTATTTTCAATAGGTGTTTCTACCGGACTTGTTGGCACAAATACAAATACCGGATTTGCTTTTGATGGTGCCGTTGGAGTAGATTATTTTAATAACAATGTAAATTCGAAAATATTAGGTTCAACTCTTGATGTTTTAGGTGATATTAATGTAAAATCAGAATCAAATACCGCAAATACAAATTTGGCTGGAACATTAGAGGTTTCTGCAGCGTCAAGTGGTCTTGGGGTTAATGGAGATGTTATTTTTAATATTCATAATAGCACAATAACTTCTTTGATTGATGAAAATTCAACAATAGTGAAGGCAAATAATCTCAAATTGTTAGCTCAGTCAAATGAAAAGTCTATAATTTCTCCTGTTGGTGCTGCGATTGCTACCGGTAATTCTTCAATGTTAGCGGCAAATGTAAATTATAATTGTTTTGAAAATAATGTTAATTCTATTTTGTCCGGAAATATTATCACAGATAATAATATAAATGTTCTTGCTTATGACGATTCTACTATTTATGCAAGAGGTGGGACTTTAGCTTTATCTTCAGCAGAAGGTCTTACAGCTATTGGTGGAACAGTAAATATTGATAATTTTGACAAGAATGTATATGCAAAAATCGAAAATGCAACAATAAACAAGGCGAAAGATGTTGTTGTAAATGCTCAATCCATTAATTCTATTGGTGGAACAAAAAAAGATGATGGAACTTATGATATCCCAAATATTACTGGGGAAAATTATAAAGACAAATTGTTAAATTCTAATGGTGATGCTTATAAAGAAGATTCTTCTTTTAACAATTGGAATATGTTTTATAATGTTGCTGCCGGAGCTAAATTAGCAGCAGACGGTACTGTTATTTTTAAAACTATCCAAAATGAAATTTCAGCAGAAGTAAATAACTCTAAAATTACAGCTGAGTCTTTAACAGTAAAAGCAGAAGATTATTCAATTAAAAATATAATTGTCGGAATGTTAAATGCTTCCAGTACAGCTGATATTGGTGCTTCTATATTAGTAACCAGTGATAAGAGTCATATTAATTCGATTATCGGTAGTGGTTCTGATTTAAAAATTACCAATGCTATAAATGTAAATGCAAAAAACAGAAAAGATAATCATTTTGTAACAGCAATCCTTGGTTTTGGTGGTAATTTTGGGCTTGGTGCTAATGTAATTAAAAATGATTCTGATGACCATACAGTTGCAAAAGTTGAAGGTACAAACAGTAATAATGTAAAAATTGACTCAAATGAACTCAATGTAAAAGCGGAAGAAAATATAAATGCAACAAGAGTTGGTTTGGTTGCTAAAGGCTCTAAAAATGTTGCGATTCAAGTTCAACCGATGATTAACAATTATTCTAATGAAGTAACTTCAAATATAAATTATGCTGATATTAAAAACTCTCAAATAGGGATTTATGCTTATGATGATATTAACACAACCGATATTTTAGCAGGTGTTACGGGTGCCGGACAGGGCTTTTCTGCTGGCGGATTGGCAATAAAAAACTATTATGATGATACTATTAACAGTTCTATTACTAATTCAATTATTGAAACTTCGAATAATATAAATCTTGATGCATATTCTAAAGTTGATAGCTCTAACTGGATTTTATCCGGAGGTTTTGTCGGACAAGGTGCAAATATTATCGCAAATATTATTTTAAATACTTTGCAATCTAATGTACGTGCAGGGATAAGTAATTCTGATATTAAAAAAGCTGGCGATATCACTATTTATACTAATAAAGAAAAACAAGATGTATTAAAAAATGTTGCAGGTTCCATATCTTTTGCTGCCGAGGGTGCTGCTTTAGAAACAAATACCATTTATAATTTGTATAAGAATTCTGTAACTTCGTATTTTGATGATACTGTTGCTAAAGATGTTTCTTCTTTAAATATTTCTGCATACTCAAATCGAGATATTACTAATACTACAGTTGGTATATCAGGGGCTGCTATTGGTGCATCAATTCTTTTTGATGCTTTAGTAAATGAAATTGATACAAATTTGAATTCTTATGTTGATGCAAAATCTAAGAAAATTGATATTATTGGAGATTTGACTGTAAATGCAAACGATTATACTACGATGAATAACACTATGGGGTTTGTGGATATTGCAGGTTTAGGTGCTGCAATCGGGGCTAATATTAATATTATTAACGCTAATAATATTGTTAAATCAGAGATATTATCCGCAACCAGTGGAAGTATTAGTGCAAATAATGTAGCAATGCATTCAAACAATGTTTTTGCTTTAGATAATACAAATATTACGGTTTCTTTAGGTGCAGGTTCTTTGGCAGGTGATATAGTGGTAATAAATCTTGGACAAAGGTCTGATTCCTATACCAAAGCAGAAGAGAAGGCAAATATAAAAGAGGCCGTTAAACAAACAAAAGATCGCTATGATGAAAATACTAAAAATGATACGAAAAAAGGTTTATATAATCCAACAAGTTCTTCTTCAGATATCAAGACCGGTTCAATTTCAAGAATAAATGGTAATGTTACAGGTAAAAATAATATAAGCTCAGAAGCATATAGTCAATTAAAAGGAACAGAGTCTGATACTTTGAGCTTGAAGAACGTAAAAGTCGGTGCCGGACTTGCTGATGCCAGTGTCGGTGTTAAATCTGTAAAATTGAATAGTAATACAATTGCGGAAATTTCTGGAGGAACTGTAACTTCGAATAATGGAAATGTTAGTGTAAATGCAGAATCTAAAAATGACGTATCATTAGTTAACACAAGTGTCGATGTTGCTGGTGTGGCCGTTGGAGGTGCATTTGGAACTTATATTAATAATTCAAATACAATTGCAAGTATTGCGGGTGCTACTGTTAAAGCCGGAGATATAAATGTTTTAGCTAAGTCTTCAAATAAAGCAGAAGTAGATGGGACGTCCGTTATTGGCAGTGGTATGAGTTTAGGTGTGACCGTTTCAGATGCGACAGACAACAATAATACTTTTGCAATTGTTTCCGGATCAACTAATCTTGATGCTTTAGGTGATATTAATATTCATGCTACCGGCAGTTCTGATTTGAGTGCTGTTTTGAGGACAGTAAAAGTATCAGGGGTTGATATTATTTCTTACTTAGAAAATAACTCAACAGTTTCAGCCGTTACAAAAGCTATAATTGAAGATGTAACAGGGACAATTAAATCTAATAACCTAAATATTATTGCAGATTTAGATAAGATGAGTACTATGGCTCGTTCAAATATTGTTTCTGTAAGTGGTGTAGATATTGCAAATGTGGGTTCTTCCGGTGCTTTTTTAACATCTACAACGACTGCAGGAATTAAAAACAGTAATGATACAAATTTAACAATAAATAATGTTGGAAATACAAATATAAAATCTGGTGTAAAAGCTTCAAATAATGATGAAGGTGCAGAGTTAAGTGCAATTTCAAAAATATTATTAGTAGATGTTTCCTTAATTGCTGGAGTTTCTACAGATGCTTCTGCAACTGCTGAAAATAATGCGACTGTAAGTGTTTATTTAACTCCAACTCAATTGAGTACAAATAATTTAAACATTTCTGCCTTTTCCAATGCGGTAGCAAGTGCAGTTATTGATTCTACCAAATATTCAACAGTATTTGGTAGTAATGCAGCCAGTTTAGTCTCAAAATTAAAGAACAACTTAAATGTTACAATTGCCGGAGAAAATAGTATAACAGAATTCGCTAATGTTTCAGCGATAAATAACTCAAATAATAATGCGACCTTAGATGCTATAAATACTGCAGTCATAGCGGCAGTAAATTCGGTTAACTTGGAAACAGAAACGTCTTCAAATACAAATATAAGTTTAGGAGGCAAATATAATGCCAGCTCAACAGCTTTGAACTCCCAAACAACAAGAAATTCAAAACTTGATTTAACAGCAAGATCTGGAGCCTTTGTAAATGTATCAAATGCAAAGGCAAAAAATACGGTGAGTGGTTCTTCTGTTTTGACGATAGATGGATTAGTTAATAATGCAGATAAATCTAACGCTTTGTCTATAAAGCATTTATCTGAAAATACATTAGATATGGTTACAACAAATACATCAGGTGGCTTTGTGTCTGTGTCAAATACAAACCCTACGTCTATTTTTGATACTTCAACAATTTTGAATATAAAGAATTCTACTATTACAAGTGATAAAGATTTAGCTGTAAATGTTCACAATACTAATATCATCAAAGACAGTGCATCACAATCTAACGGAGGATTTGTTGCAACCGTTTCGAACGAAACAACAAATACTTATAATTCAACTGCAACATTAAATATTGAAAACTCTACAATAAAAGCCAAGAATATTTCATTAAGTGCAGATACAACAACAAGAACAGCTAATGATGACTACATACAATATGTTGGTAGTGGCGGTGGTTTTGTAGCGTCAAACAGATATAAAGTTACAAATAATATAAATCAGAATAATAATATAAATATTAAAAATTCAAGAGTCATTGCCAATAATAACTTGAAAATTAACGCTTTGACTACTACTTTCTTTAAGCAAAAAACATCAACTTCAGCAAGTGGATTTGTTGCGATTCCTAAAAACTGGAATTATTTGAATGTAACAAATTCAAATAATATATCTCTAGATAAAGACTCTTTAATTAGAGGTGATGATAGAACCGAAATTAATTTCGATTCTAATGATACTCTTGCAGCTTATTCGAGAGCAGAAGCACACCATTTTGGTTTCAAAGACCCTGAAACATATTCTGCAATAAATTTAGCCATAAGAAATAGACTTGATAATAATGGTTCAATCCAAGCAGGTAACGATGTAGAAATTGCTTCAATGAAAAATTCAACATATAATTTGGATCAGTATGCATATTCAGAAGCACATGCTGCAGTTGCAACTACAACAGAAGATGGTATTTTATCAAGAACCATTGATGCAGAAATGAATATAAATTCAGGTGCAGATATTACATCTGGAAGAAATGTTACAATTAGATTTTTAAATGGTATTGGAACAAGTAATTCAGAAATTGCGTATAAGACTGTAAGTTATGTCGCTATGGGTATTCCGATAACAAAGACCGGTTCAACTTCTAAAAAGAGTTTTTCTTATAATGATG
>CAVHEM010000073.1:13274-14604 GCA_963635055.1 Bacteroidaceae bacterium
GTAACTTGAGTGAGATAAATGCAAAATTACAAGATATTGAAACTCAAATCACAGAAAACACGTCTGTACTTACTAAATTTGAAAAGTATGACTTTAAGAGTGAAAATAATCTAAGTTCAGAGGTATTAACTTCTTTTAAGGAATTATTACTTGGCAGTGATGATAACATTACAGAAGATCAGTATAGCAAGATTTTAACTTCATACCAAAATGAATGTGCTGAAATTGAAGCTCGAAACCAAGAAAAATATGCTAAAGGTGTTCAAGAAGGATATGAAGATGTTCCATCTATAGATGAGTACTTGGAAAATAAATATGCTGAATTTGGGTTAAGTCAAGCTCAACTAAAGACCATTAATGATGCTTGTGACACCGAAGGAGCACTTTTTAATATTGTGGAAATTGGCGGCTTAGATTATTGTTTATATAATGGTAAAGATGGTAAAGAGTATATTATTGTAGGTGAAGATAGTAATCCGAAAAAAGTTATTTCAGACGAATTAGAAACATTGCAAAAAATTAGAGATGAATATAAAGATATTCAAACTAATTACAAATCAAAAATTGCAATATTAAATGAGAAGAAAAAGGATATTGAAAGTGATATTTTAGCATTAGACAACAAGTCTTATAATGTTGATAATTATTTGTATGCAATACTGTTCAATGGGATAAAAAATCAATCATCTTATGTTGATATTTATATAAATAAAAACTCAGATATTCAAGGTTCCGGTAATATTCGTGTTGCATCACCTGGAGTAAAAATAGATAATTATTCAAACAGGAATTTATTATTTTTGGATGTAGATTTAGATGCTACTTATAAAAATGGTTTAAACATAAATGATTATAATTACAATGTATTCCAAGACAAGGCTGTAGCAATAAATAATGATAAAGCTGAAGCGTATATTATGAAACAAGAAGGAACATTTGATGGGCTTCCTACGAGTGGAGTTCATTACTTAAGTCATGAGGCAACTAATGGCAAAACAGATGTTCCAACTGGATTTACAATTAATAATTATTATGACAATTCAAATCCTTTTGCTCCAAGTAAAGAGTCCTCTAGTATTTTCTTCTTAAGTTCTGTATATTCAAATTCAGGCTTGAACATATGGAATGAAAGTGGCGATGTTATATTTTGTGATTTATTAAATACGACAAATGCAAAAATACTTTCAACTCAAGGTGCCCTTTCCTTTTTATCAATTAATGAAGATGTAAATTTTAAATTGAATGGAGATAATAACTATTTTTATGCAGGAAAAGGAATAGAAATTAAAGCTCCAAATATTGATGTTTCGAATGTAAAAATGGTTGCAGG
>CAVHEM010000074.1:0-6245 GCA_963635055.1 Bacteroidaceae bacterium
ACAGAGAACCTGGTTCAATCGGTGCAGGTACAACTCCTAGCCGTGTTATCAAAGGCAAAAGAATGGCTGGTAACATGGGTAATGAAAGAGTTACTATTACTAAATTGAAGTTAGTTAAAGTTGATTCAGCTAACGGTTTAGTTTTAGTAAAAGGATCAGTTCCTGGCTGTGAAGGCAGATTAGTTACTATCGTTCCTACAAGAACAAAATGGAATTAATTGCGTAAGCCGGTGTGAGCCGGAGTTGGATTGCGATAAGCAAGCCAAGCAGGGCGAAACACTACGAAGCCGCCGTTGTGAATGAAGCGTAGCGAAATGAACGAAACAATCTTTGATTGTACAGGCGGTAAAAACAATAAACTGAGAACCGACAAGGAAAAGTCATAAAAACCGGCCGGTCGTGCCAGATAAAGCGAAAGCAAGCGGTAAGCGGTCTTAAACGAAAATAGTTAGTAAAAAAGGAAATTTCAAAATGTCAAAAGAAATATTAAGTACAAATGGAGAAAAATTAGGCGAAATTACACTAGAAAAAAGTGTTTTCGGTGTTGAACCTAATATTCATGTAATGCACTTAGCATTAAGAAGACAATTAAATAATGCACGTCAAGGTTCTGCAAGCTGCAAAACAAGAGCAGAAGTTGCAGGTGGCGGCAGAAAACCTTGGAAACAAAAAGGTACAGGTAGAGCCAGAGCTGGTTCACTTCGTTCACCTTTGTTTGCAGGTGGTGGTGTAATCTTTGGACCAAAACCAAGAAGTTATGCGTTCAATATGCCACAAAAAGCAAGACAATTGGCTCTTAAATCAGCATTGTCTGCAAAAGAATCTCAATTAGTTATCGTTAAAGATTTCTCAACAATCGCTGAACCAAAAACAAAATTGATGGTAAGCGCTTTGAAATCATTGAACGTAAGCGGTAAAATTTTAGTTATTGCTGATACAAAAGCAGATGAAAACAAAAACTTGGAATTGTCTGCAAGAAATATCCCTAGCGTAAAACTTTTATTGCCTACAAACTTAAACGTGAAAGATTTATTGGAAGCTGATTTTGTTGTTATGACTGAATCTGCTGTAAATGAAATTACAGAAAGGTTACAATAATGAGTAAAGAAACAGAAAGACTATACGACGTAATTAAAAAATCATTAATTACAGAAAAATCAGTGGCAGCAACAGAAAATGCACAATATACTTTCGAAGTAAAAAAAGATGCAACTAAAATTGAGATTGCTAAAGCTGTAGAACTAGCTTTTCCAGGAAGAAAAGTTAAAAAAGTAAGAACCGTTTATATGCCATCTCACGAAAAGAGAATGGGTTATAAATTCGGTAGAACAGACTCAAGTAAGAAAGCCATCGTAACAATCGAAGGCGAACCATTAGAATTTATAGGAGTGTAGAAAACAATGGCTATTAGAAAAATTAATCCGACATCTCCGGGACAAAGAGGTATGACAAAGAGTGATTACCAAGAAATCACTACTTCAACTCCTGAAAAATCTTTATTAAGATCATTGAAAAAAACAGCAGGAAGAAACAATACAGGTAGAATTACTTGTCGTCACAAAGGTGGCGGTGTAAAAAAATCTTACCGTGTAATTGATTTCAAAAGAGATAAATTTGGCGTACCTGCAACTGTTAAAACAGTTGAATACGATCCAAACAGAAACGTAAGAATTTCATTATGTTTCTATGCTGACGGTGAAAAAAGATATATCTTGACTCCGGAAGGTTTAAACGTTGGCGATGTAATCGTTAGCGGTCCGGAAGCACCTGTTCAAACAGGTAACGCTTTACCGTTAGAATTAATTCCGTTAGGTTCAATCGTTCACAATATTGAATTGATTCCAGGACGTGGCGGCGTTATGGTTAGATCTGCAGGTAACTCTGCTCAAGTAATGGCTAAAGAAGGCAATTACGTAACAATTAAACTTCCTTCAGGCGAAATGAGAATGGTAAGAAAAGAATGTATGGCTACCATTGGTACTCTTGGTAACTCAGAATTCAAAAACTTATCAATCGGTAAAGCCGGTAGAAAACGTTACATGGGCATCAGACCTACAGTACGTGGTGTTACAATGAACCCTTGCGATCACCCACACGGTGGTGGTGAAGGTAAAACAGGTCCAGGCGGACACCCTAAAACACCTTGGGGTAAACCTGCTCTTGGTCATAAGACACGTAAAAAAGGTAAAGCTTCTGATAAATTAATCGTTAGAAGAAGAAAAACTAGATAATAAAAGCATTTGGAGAAATGGTAAGTAAAATTACCATTCTCTCCAAGAAAATTTACAAGAGTAAAAGGAGAAATAAATGGCACGTTCATTAAAAAAAGGTGCATACGTAGAAGAAGCTCTACAAAAGAAAATAGACAAAATGAATGCAAATTCAGAAAAGAAAGTTATTAAAACTTGGTCAAGAGCATCAATGATTGTACCAGATATGTTAAACCATACAATCGCTGTTCATAACGGAAAAACTCACGTACCTGTATATGTAACAGAACAAATGGTAGGACATAAATTGGGCGAATTTGCACCAACCAGATTATTCAAAGGTCATGCCGGTGCAGACAAAGCAAAAAGAGGTTAGTACAAATAATCCAAAGTGATATTTATATTAAATAAAGGATAAAAAAATGGAAGCAAAAGCAAAACAAACAGACATAAAAATGACAGCAAGAAAACTTCGTCGTGTAATTAACGAAGTTAGAGGAAAAGCTGTTGTTGAAGCTCAAGATATGTTACGTTTTATGCCTTATTTTGCAGCAAGAGTAGTTGAAAAGAACTTGAAAGCTGCAGTTGCGAATGCTCGTGAACAATATGGCGTAGCTCCAGAATCATTAAAGATTTCTCAAATCTTTGCTGATGAAAGTGTTACATACAAACGTGCAAGAACAAGAGCACAAGGTCGTATGTATTCAAGAATGAAACGTACATCACACCTTACATTAGTAGTTAGTGATACAACAAAATAGGAAATAATAAAATGGGACAAAAAACACATCCAACCGGATTCAGAGTAGGCATTATTCAAAACTGGGCTAGCACATGGTATGCTAAGTTCAAAGAATATCGCCAATTTGTAAAAGAAGACGATAAAATCAGAAAATTCGTAAAGAAAAAATTATATGCTGCTGGCGTATCAAAAATTTTGATTGCCCGTAAAGCACAAAATACAACAATCACAGTTGTAACAGCGAAACCTGGTATCGTTGTTGGTCGTGGCGGTCAAGGTATTGATGAACTTCGTCAAGAAGTAACAAAATACATTGGCAAACCTGTAATCATCAACGTAGTTGAAGTTGCAAGAATTGATGCAGATGCTCAATTAGTTGCTGAATCAATCGCACAACAACTTGAAAAACGTATTGCATTCAGAAGAGCAATGAAACAAGCAATGCAAAGAACCATGAGATCAGGCGTTCAAGGTATCAAAGTTATGGTATCTGGTCGTTTGGGTGGTGCTGAAATCGCACGTTCTGAATGGGCAAAAGAAGGAAGAATTCCTCTTCAAACATTGAGAGCAGATGTTGATTACGGTTTCACAGAAGCTGATACAATCATGGGTAAAATTGGTGTTAAGGTTTGGATTTTCAAAGGTAACTTGATGCCTGGTGAAATGGCTGACCCTAATATCAAACACAAAAATAGCAAGGACGAAAAATCAGGAAGACGTCCAAGACGTGGCAGAAATGTTGATACAACATCTCAAAGCTAGTAAAAAGGTATAAAATAATAGGAGCAAAATATAATGTTACAGCCTAAAAAGACTAAATACCGCAAAATGATGAAAGGCAGAATGAAAGGTACCGAAACAAGAGGTACAAAACTTGAATTCGGTCAATATGCACTTCAAGCAGTAGAACCTGGTTGGATTACAAGCAGACAAATCGAGGCAGCACGTCGTGCAATGACTCGTGAAATCAAACGTGGCGGTAACGTTTGGATTAAAATATTCCCAGATAAACCAATTACTGCAAAACCTGCTGAAACTCGTATGGGTTCTGGTAAAGGTAACGTAGAATACTGGGTAGCAGTAGTAAAACCAAACAGATTACTATTTGAACTTGATTATTTTGATAGAAGCGTAGCAGTTCATGCACTTGAATTGGCTGCTCAAAAATTACCTATCAAAGTTAAGATAGTTGAACAACCAAGAGAACAAGCATAATAACTAAACGAACCTTTTTGAGAGTTAAACTCGGGTCGTAAAAGGTAAGTTAGTAAAGATAAAGGAAAAAAGTAAAATGAAATTAAGTGAAATGCGCGAAAAATCAGTAGATGAGTTACAAAGTGCAATTGTAGATTGGAAGAAACAATTATTGGATTCAAGATTGCAACTTTCAACCCACAAATTAGAAAATACTGCAAGTATTTCTAAGACTAAGAAACTTATCGCTCAAGCAAAAACAATAATAACAGAAAAAGGGGTACAAAATGCCTAAAAAAGAAAAACAAGGAATTGTAGTAAGTAATAAAATGGACAAAACTGTTGTAGTAAAAGTTGCGTCTTACGAACCACATCCAAAATATAAGAAAATTATGGAATTTAACAAAAACTATAAAGCACATGATGCTGAAAACGTTTGTAACGAAGGCGATATCGTAAGAATCGTTGAAGCTAGACCTATTTCAGGTGACAAACGTTGGACAGTTGCTGAAGTAGTTGAAAAAGCAAGATAGTTTATTAAACATCTTGAACTAATTTCAGAACCCCAAATAAAGGGGATTGCAACATTACCAAAGTGTAATGAGAGGCAAAGAAGTAGATAAAAATACTAAAAGGAAAGAAAAATGATACAACAAGAAACAAGACTAGAAGTCGCAGATAATACAGGTGCAAAACAATTGTTATGTATCCGTGTTATGGGGAGTTCAAATAAGAAATTTGCAGCTGTTGGCGATGAAATCGTTGCTTCTGTAAAAGATGCAACTCCAAACATGGCTGTGAAAAAAGGTGAAGTTGTTCGTGCAGTTGTTGTAAGAACAAAGGCTGACATCAAACGTAATGACGGTTCAGTTATCAGATTTGATGAAAATGCTGCAGTTATTATTAACAAAGACGGCAACCCAAGAGGTACTCGTGTTTTCGGACCTGTTGCTCGTGAACTTAGAGATAAAGGTTATATGAAAATAGTTTCTCTTGCACCGGAAGTTATCTAATATACACAAGAGCATGTAATAGATTTTACTTCGGTAAAATCAGTCCATGAAAGATACAAATCAGGAGAAAAAAATGACAAAACAAGATAAGAAAAGCATACATGTAAAAACAACTGACAGAGTAGTTGTTATTGCAGGTAAAGATAAAGGAAAAATCGGCAACGTAAAAAAAGTTGATTTGGAAAAAGGCAGAGTAGTTGTTGAAGGTGCTAATATGGTAACTAAAGCACAAAAACCTCAACCGGCTGCAGGTATCCAAGGCGGACTTATCAAAATGGAAGCATCAATCGATTCTTCAAACGTTATGATAATTTGCCCAGCTTGTGAAAAAGCTACAAGAGTAGAAATGAAAGTTGTTGATGGTAAAAAAGTTCGTGTTTGTAAAAAATGCGGTGAACAATTAGATGCATAGTGTAAACCAAGAGGTTTGACATCAATCATCTTAATATAAGGAAAATGAAAAATGACAGTAACAAAAAACTTAAAAACTAAATATCAAGAAGATGTAGTTCCGGCTATGAAAGAAAAGTTCGGCTACAAGAACAATCACCAAGTTCCAAAATTAGTTAAAGTTGTTTTGAACATGGGTGTCGGTGAGGCTTCTCACAATTCAAAAATCGCTGATACGATAGAAGCTCAATTAACAAAAATTGCTGGTCAAAAGGCAGTTGTTACAAAAGCTAAAAAATCAATCGCATCATACAAATTAAGAGAAGGTATGCCGGTTGGAGCAATGGCAACATTGCGTGGCGACAGAATGTATGATTTCTTGCAAAAATTGATTTGCGTTGTACTTCCAAGAATTCGTGACTTTAGAGGTATCAGTGCAAAAAGTTTTGATGGTCGTGGAAATTATACTTTAGGCTTGAAAGAACAAGCACTATTCCCTGAAATCACTTACGAAGAAGTCGATTTAGTTAAGGGTATGAACGTTTCAGTTATCACAACCGCTGAAACAGATGATGAGGCAAGAGAATTGTTAAGACTTCTCGGAATGCCTTTCAAAGGTAGTAAACATTAATAAGTAACAAAGGAGAAATTCATGGCTAAGAAAGCGATGATTAACAAAGAACTTAGACGAGAAAA
>CAVHEM010000075.1:0-5440 GCA_963635055.1 Bacteroidaceae bacterium
ATAAGTACACCGCCCCGCCACACCATACCATACCATACCATAAAGGAATTATATCAAGGCTTTCGAGGTTTTAAAATAATTTTTACATTTTGTAATATTACGATTTTATGTTAAGAAATTGAAACAAAGCAGAAGAAATATCAAGGATATTGTCATTCTGAAAGGCTTAAAAAAACCTTTGAGCATGCGAAAAGTGATTTTTAGCCTATTCAGAATCTGTTTTAATTCCGTTCTATTCCCTCATAAAAACAGACTCTGAATCAAGTTCAGAGTGACTATTTGGTGGGATTACCAAAGGTTACGTCATTCTGAAAACTTAGAAAATTTTTGCGAATGCAATGAGCATTTAATTTTCTTGTTATTCAGAATCTGTTACCATGGTTCGCTTTGTAACAATCTGTCCAAGTAAATAACGAATTTGTACAATCTTTGTAAACAGATTCCGGATCTTTCGCACTCGCACTAAACGTGCCTTCACTTCGTTACGCACTCTGCTCGTGCTTGTCCGGAATGACTATTTGGTGCGTCTACAAGGTTTTCGCCATTCCAACAAAGTTTCAACAACAAAAAAGACGTAAGTAAACTTACGCCTTTTCTAAATTTTTGCATTATCAGTATAATTAACCAGCGATTAATTCTTTTACTTCTGCTGCAAATACTTTTGGATCCAATTTAATTCCAGGTCCCATTGTAGTTGCCAAGTAAACTGATTTTACAAATGTACCTTTTGCTGAAGCAGGTTTTGCTTTCAAAATTGCATCTGCCAAAGTTGCATAGTTTTTAACTAGGTCAGCTTCTGCAAATTGAATTTTACCGATAGGGCAGTGAATCATACCTTGTTTATCGGCACGGTATTCAACTTTACCAGCTTTTGCATCTTTAACTGCTTTTGCAATATCCATTGTTACTGTACCTGTTTTAGGGTTTGGCATCAAGCCTTTAGGTCCCAATACACGACCTAATTTACCTAACATTGCCATACAATCAGGTGTTGCAATCAATGTATCGAATTCAAACCAACCACCTGCAATTTTATCGATGATTTCTTCAGCACCTGCAAAGTCTGCACCAGCTTCAGTTGCTTCAGTTGCTTTAGCACCTTTAGCAATAACGCAAACTCTAACTTCTTTACCCAAACCAGCCGGTAATACAACAGTTGATCTGATTTGTTGGTCTGCTTGTCTTACATCGATACCTAAACGCATGTGGCATTCAACTGTTTCGTTGAATTTAGAAACTTCTTTAGAAATTTCTTGTAATTTTTTAATTGCATCTACAGCCGTTGAAGGTTGTACAAAACCTTCCAGCATTTCCTGCATTTTTCTTTGTTTTTTAGTTATTTTTGACATTTTTTAGTTTTCCTTTCGTGGTATTAACGGACTTTCGTCCTTCCATCAATTAATCTTTTACTGTTACACCCATTGCTCTGCAAGAACCAGCAATCATTTTTACTGCTGCTTCCATAGTTGTTGCATTCAAATCGTCCATTTTAATTTTAGCGATTTCTTCTAATTGAGCTCTTGTGATTTCAGCAACTTTATCTTTGTTAGGTACTGATGAACCTTTTGATATATTTAATGCTTTTTTAATCAATACAGGAGCTGGTGGTGATTTGATAATGAATGTGAAGCTTTTATCTTCATAAACATCAATAACAACCGGAATAATATATCCTGCTTTGTCTTGAGTTTTAGCATTGAATTGTTTACAAAAATCCATGATGTTAACACCGTGTTGACCCAATGCCGGACCAACTGGAGGTGACGGATTTGCTTTACCTGCTTCGATTTGAAGCTTGATTTTTCCTACTACTTTTTTTGCCATTTTTTTCTCCTTTTGTGGTAATAACGGTTTCTATTTCTCAATAAAAATCCTTCCACATTTTTGTACTATCTGCTTTTAAATTATAGCTTATTGATTTGTTTGTATTCCAACTCAATCGGAGTTTCACGACCAAAGATGGAAACATTTGCTCTAAGTTTAGATTTATCAGGATAAACTTCAACGATATCTGCATCAAAGTCTGCAAACGGTCCTGAAATAATTCTAACTTTATCACCTGCTTTAACATCAAGTTCAATTTTTTCAACTTGTGATGTAGATCTGTGAAGGATTTTCTTGATTTCACTTTCTCTTGCAGGAATAGGTTTTTTCGCTGAACCTACGAATTTTGTTACGCCTGAAGTGTGTCTTACAACATACCAGCTATCTTCGTCCATAATCATTTCAACAAGAACATAGCCAGGGAAGATTTTTTCTTCTTTTTCCTGTTTTTTACCAGCCTTCATTTGAGTAACTGTTTTTTGAGGAACTTCAATTCTGAATATCTTGTCGCCCATGTTCATATACTCAATACGTTTTTCAAGGTTTACTTTAACCTTGTTTTCGTAACCGGAATATGTGTGGACAATATACCATCTTTTTTGATTTTTCTTGGCTTCTTTTTCAGCTTGAACTGATTGTTCATGAGCTTGTTCTTCCAAGACATCTTCGTTTAATTCTTCTTCCATAGTTTTTTCTTTTTTAGTCATAAGCCACCTTTAGTTATATTTTTGCTTAACGTTTGGTTTTATTAAACCGGCTTGATTAAGCCGAATAATCCTTTAAAGATTAAGTCCATCAAATATATCGCAACAGTAAAAACAAAGACAATTACAATAACAGAACCTGTTTCAAATATGACAGTTCTTCTTTCAGGCCAGCTGACTTTTCCCCACTCAGCTTTTACACCTTTAAAATATGTTTTTATAGCTTCTACTGCTTCATTCATTTTGACAATCCTTTATTTGAGTTAAAATCGCGCCCTGAAGGACTCGAACCCTCGACATCCGGTTTTGGAGACCGACGTTCTACCAACTGAACTAAGGACGCTCAATCAAAGTTTTGAGCACGGAAGACAGAAAACAATCCGCCTTCCGTATTACAAATTCTTACTTAGTTTCCTTGTGAGCAGTAGTTTTTCTGCATCTTGGACAATATTTATTTAATTCTAATCTTTCTTTAATATTTTTTTTGTTTTTTGTTGTTGTGTAGTTTCTTTCTTTACATTCTTCACATGCTAGAACTACCATTCTGTCATTTTTTCCTTTGATACCCATTGTTTTATTTCCTTTTGTTATTAACTTGTCTTCTATTTAAAATAGAATGTGGTAATTACACATTCTATCTTTATCGGCTTATAGTTTTATAATATATCAAAAAAAATAAATTGCAAACCAATTGTAAACAAATACTAAATTTTTGCCAATAAAAAAGCACTTTTAAAAAAGTGCTTTTGGTATATATTATTTCTTTTAATTAAGACTTATAATTCTCTGTTTGGACCAGATTGAGTAGAATAACGTGCAGAGGTGTCATTTCTCAATTTGTTCACATACAATTGACAATTTTTAACATCTTGTTGAAGTTGAGTCAAGTTACCTTCTAAGCATGCAAAAAGTCTTTCTGCATAAAGTTCAGCACCTTCACGAATTTTAACAGCTTCTTCGGTTGCTTGAAGGCGGATATTTTCGCTATCTTGTTTTGCAAGATGTTTCATTTTTTCGCAATCTTCCATAACTTCGTTTTTAATACGAGCGCCTTCTCTTTCAAGTGCTTTTCTTTGGTCAGATTCAGACAAAATTCTATCTGCTTCGTTTTGAGCATCTTGAACAATTCTTGCTGCTTGTTGTCTTGCTTCGTTAATCAACCTTTCCTTATCACGGAGAAGAAGTCTTGCTTCTTGAACTTCCGGAGGTAGTGCTGAATATATTCTATCAATTAAATCTTCAATTTCTCTTTTGTTTACTACAGTATATTTAAGTACGGAATAACCTTCATCTAAGGCGATTTCCAACATTTTTAGTAAATCGTAAACTCCGTTTTGTGGCATGCTAGTATCCCTTTTATCCCTTTCACATTTATGTAATTAAAGTGTGCCATGATAACGGGTAATTGTCAAATATTATTTTGGCATGCAATTACATATTTTAACATGTTTTCACTTGTCCAGAGCTTCAGCTTTTGTAATTTCTTCCGGCAAACTTTTGTAAACTTTATTGATTAAATTTTCAAATTCCTTGACACTCACAATCGCAAAATCCGCAAATTTTATTGCCTCGTCCAAACGGAGCTCAAGTTCTCGTAAACCGTCGTATGGAGAGTTTTTTGAACTGGAATCCTCATTTAATTTATGGGAATTGATATCAAATTTTCGCAAAAGTGATCTCGCCTCTTGCAAATCAGCCGGCAAAGAAGAATAAATTGTGTCAATAAACTTGTAAAAGCCTGTAGTCTTAACGGCTACATACCCTCTGAATATCGGTAACGAATACCCAGACTGGAGTTGTTTTTCAAGATTTTTGATAGATTCACTGCTTTTAAACTTCATCAATAAACTCCTTCTTATCCTTGAGATACTCGTAAACCGGCTCAGGAACGAATTTTGAAATATCTCCACCATTTGCCAAAATTTCACGGATTGTACTTGATGAAATAAAATTATATTTTGGTTTTGTAGTAAGGAAAACAGTTTTAATTTCCTTGCATAAAGCGCTATTTGCCTGTGACAATTGCATTTCATACTCAAAATCGGAAACGGCACGAAGTCCACGAATCAAAACTTCCGCATTACGTTTTTTCGCATACTCAATAGTCAAACCACTGAACGCATCAACTTCAATATTCGGAATATCTTTAACACTTTGCTTGATGAGTTCAACACGTTCTTCAACGGTCAAAAACCCTGATTTTTTAATATTGTGCGCAACGGCAATGATAACTTTGTCAAAAATTTCCGATGCATTTTTCAAGATATCCAAATGTCCTTTTGTTATCGGGTCGAAACTCCCCGGATATATCGCAATTTTCATAATAATCCTCTTTTTGCTGGTTTTAATATAATGCAAAACGGCAAAAATAGCAATATAAAAGAATTGGTTAGTAATTTTTGAACGGAATTTTGAGGTTTTACGGGGTTTCGTAAAGTTATGTAACAAAATAGAGCAATTTGCGCAATTTTGGCAGTAAAAAATATTTTATTAATATATACAAACGATATATAAAGAAATTTATATAAAAGACTACCTTCTACTTTCTACCTACTAATCTTTTACACGAGGAATTGTAAAAAAATTCCAAGGAAGCTTCTTCTAGAAGCTTTTTTTTTGCGTTGAAATATGGGGAGTTTAATAAAGGTATTGTCATTATGATAGCAGGAGCGCTAGTGACTGATTGGTGGGAATTGCAAAGCTATCGTCATTCTGAAAGACTTAAAAAAGCCTTTGAGTATGCGAAAAGTGATTTTTAGCCTATTCAGAATCTGTTTTAATTCCGTTCTATTCCCTCATAAAAACAGACTCTGAATCAAGTTCAGAGTGACTATTTGGTGGGATTACCAAAGGTTACGTCATTCTGAAAACTTAGAAAATTTTTGCGAATGTTAATGAGCATTTAATTTTCT
>CAVHEM010000076.1:0-3235 GCA_963635055.1 Bacteroidaceae bacterium
AAAACTTAGAAAATTTTTGCGAATGCAATGAGCAAATAAATTTTCTTGTTATTCTGAATTTGTTCAAATAAATAACACGATTGTACAATCTTTGGAAACAGATTCCGGATCGGAGTCCGGAATGACCAGTTGGTGGGTATAGCAAGGAATACGTCATTCTGAAAACTTAGAAAATTTTTGCGAATGCAATGAGTAAATAAATTTTCTTGTTATTCAGAATCTGTTATCATGGTTCGCTTTGTAACAATCTGTTTTCATTTTCCCCCCATCGAAATCAAAGATTTCGGTTCCCCCGCAAGTGGGGAACATTATTTTTCAATTTTTAACACCTCTTTCAATGCCAAACGTAGGTCAGGCAATGCCTGACATGTAAAATTGTTAAAAACGTAAAGAATTAATCCTAAAGGATTGAAAGATTAATTAAAAAGTATTATAATTATAGTAGACATTACTGATGGATATTTAATTTTGTAAAAGTTTTCTACAAGACCCTAAACTTACTTTGTGTTACAGCCGATAAATCAAATTTCGGTAGAAATATGAGGATATGATTTTATGAAAAAGTCTACAACTATTACTAATAGGAATGCCTTAAAAACATCGCTTACAAAAGATTACGACACGAAAGTTTCATTTAAGGCTTTATCCGTTGCTGCAGTTGCAGGATTGTTTTTTATTGGTGGCGGAGTCGCTCAAGCAACTACTATTGATGATATTGATATGTCACAAAAACCTATTGACACTCCGACTTTAGACTATTTACACGATAACGATGTCAAAATGACCAATGAATATGGTGTAGAAACCGGAGTTTATCCTCAAAGTTCTTATACATTGACAAAAGTTGAGGCAAATGCTGACGGTACCAAACCGGAAGGCGATAATATCGTAACAAAATTTGAATATGACCAAAATGCTGATAAACTAATTCCGGTTTACTATGCTTTAGAATTGAAAAAAACTGAATACGGACATAAAGACGCAACTAATCAAGAAATAGAAAACTATTATTGGACACAAGATAGAGATGATTTCTGGATTACTACTGACGAACCTCACGACATAACCTATTATGTTGATAAAGATAGATTAGCAAAAAATTATGATTATGGTGACCAAAAGGGTGCGGATATAAATAAAGACTTTGTCAATAGAGATATATCTCTAAATTACAATGACACGATTGGTAATATTACCGGTGATTTTGTTACGCTTCATACTGCCATTGAGAATAGTGGTATAATTGGTAATATTTCCGGTGATTTTATTGGAAATTATTCTGCTTATTACGGTGGGGGAGCAATTGATAACGGTGGTACTATAGGAAATATAACAGGAGATTTTATCGGAAACAACTCTAATGATTCTTGGGCTCAGCGTTCTTGGATTAGCGGAGCGATTTATAACCATGGTACTATAGGTGATATCACAGGGAATTTTATCGGAAATTCCTCTTCTAGTTATAAGACTTATACTTCTGCCGGCGGAGCGCTTTATAACAGTGGCACTATAGGAAATATCACGGGGGATTTTATTGGAAATTTCTCTAGTGCTTCTAAGGATTCTTCTTCCGGTGGTGCAATCTACAACAGTGGCAATATAGGTGATATCACATGTGATTTTATTGGAAACTCTTCTAATGCTTCTAAGAATTCTTCTTCCGGTGGTGCAATTGATAACCATGGTTTTATAAAAGATATCTCTGGCGATTTTGTTGGAAACTCATCTGATGCTTCTGATGGTTATTCTTCCGGCGGTGCAATTGATAACTGGGGCGTTATAGGTGCTATCTCAGGCAATTTTACCGGAAATACATCTAATTCATCTGATAATCTTTCTGTCGGTGGAGCAATTCGTAACATTGGCACTATAAAAGATATCTCTGGCAATTTTGTTGGAAACTCATCTAATGCTTCTGATGGTTATTCTTCCGGCGGTGCGATTTATAACAATGGTAATGATACAAGCGCTGTTAATACAATTCCAATATATTATAGCAAATTAACTGTAACAAACTCTGATACCGGAGAATCATATACTTTTAATGAGATTTTTGGAGATGATAATCTCTTTAACTTCGATTACAATTCTTCATTACAGGATAATATAGATAAAGCAAATTCTAAAGGATATAAAATTATTTTTGTTTACATTGGAGAAGATCACAAGACTGGAAAGTCCGATAAATATGAAGAATTTAAAAAATTATATGAAGAAACGCTTCCTTTGGGTTGGGCTGTTGATGAAAATGCTGATCCCAAAACAACAGTTTCTATTAACAATCCGGCTTCTTTAACTATCACAAATTCAAGCTTTATTGGAAACTATGCAAAATCAGTAAACGGAGATGCCAAAGGTGGTGCAATTTATTCTAATAATAATTTAGATATTGTTGCAGACGGTGCAATTTCTGTATTCAAAGGCAACTACACTGAATCAAATGGTGAAAAAGATGACAATGCCATCTATATAGATAATGGCGCTACATTGAACCTAATCATGAAAAATGGCGGTAAAATCTATATGGCTGACAACATCGATGGCGAAGGATATGAAGACCCAAGTTTGTTGAATTCAGAACAAAAAGAAGATTATTTAACTAACACATATAACGTAAATATCAAAGGTGACGATATAAACAACACAACATTCTATATGTTGAACGATATTCGCAATGCAAACGTAACCTTCGATAACACAACAATCAATACTGTAAATAATCAAGTTCATGTATATGATTTCAACACGTTAACAGTGAAATCTGACACAAACTTCGTAGCAGATGTTGACCTTGCAAATGAACAAATGGATAGAATCACTGCAAAGGATTACGGTTCACATCAAGGCAATTTGAACGTTACAGGAATGAATTTGTTATCAGATTCAACAAAAGATGTTACCGAAATCTATTTTGCTGAACGAGGCTTGAAAGATAATGTTGTTAACAATATGCCTAAAAGTGGCGGCTACAATTTGCCAAGCAATGTTCAAACAACATTCTACACTCCAATCTATAAATACAATGCGATTTATGACAACAGAGATGATGGCGGTTATTTTATGTTCGCAAAAGGTGACAAAATTCTATCTTCCGGAGAAAATGGCGGTATAACCGTTACACCTAGCGGAAATCCATCAGATGCGTTCAACCCTGCGGTACTTGCACCTTCAGTAGCATTACAAGCAGGCGCCAATGCAACTGTGAACGAAACATTCAAATATGTCTTTGAACACG
>CAVHEM010000077.1:0-4415 GCA_963635055.1 Bacteroidaceae bacterium
ATTCTGAAAAGATTAAAAATCAAGCAATTTTAATTGCGTAGATTTTATCTTATTCAGAATCTGTCCCCCGAACTTCTTAACAAAATTTTATACAAAAAGGAAGAGGGGCGTGTTTGTTATATAATGGATTAGATACAGAAAGGTGGTATTATAGATGAAAGAAATTGTTGTATCAGGAATGCGCCCCACAGGGAGATTACACTACGGACATTATTTGGGAGTAATTCAAAATTGGATTTCTCTACAAGACAAGTATGATTGTTATTTCTTTGTAGCAGACTGGCATGCCTTGACAACAAAATATGATAGCACCGAAAGTTTAAGACAAAATTCACTTGATGTAGTAATTGATTGGTTGGCTTGCGGACTTGATCCGGACAAATGTAACATTTATGTTCAATCGCTAATCCCTGAAATTGCTGAACTTAACATATATTTGGGAATGATTACTCCGCAAAACTGGGTTGAACGTGACCCGTGTCTAAAAGATATGGCTAAAATTTTGAAATCAAAAGACGGTCAAGGCTCTCAAATTAACTACGGTTTAATGGGTTATCCTGTTTTGATGAGTGCTGACATTTTGATGTTCAACACTGACTATATCCCTGTTGGTATTGACCAAGTTGCACACATCGAAATTACAAGAGATATTGCAAGAAGATTTAATAATATTTACGGAGAAGAATTTTTCCACGAATGCAAACCGTTATTGAATAATTGTTCATTAATTTGCGGTTTGGACGGCAACAAAATGGGTAAATCCTTCAACAACGATATCAAAATTTCTGATAGCGAAGAAGTTGTTACAAAGAAAATTATGACAGCAATAACAGACCGTTCAAGATTAAGAAAAGACGACTTGGGACACCCTGATGAATGCGAAGTAGCGTTCAAATACTGGAAAGTTTTTGGCTCTGAAGAACAAATCCAAACAGTTCGTTGCGAATGCGAAAAAGGATTGAGAGGTTGCGCTCAATGTAAACGTCAATTAGCAGGTGTTATCAACGAAAAATTTGAGCCTATCAGAGAAAAACGTAAATATTACGAAGATCATATTGATGAAGTTGAAGAAATTATCAGAAAAGGTACTGAAAACGCTCGAGCAAGAGCAAAAGAAGTACTTAAAAAAGTTAGAAGTTTAGTCAAAATGTATTAATTTTGACTAAAAAATAAAAATTTGTATAATGTAAACTATTGAAAGAGGTAATAAATGAACAGTGTAGTAATAGTAGGCAGAGTAGGAAGAGATGCTTCGGAAGGTTTTAGAGCATTTGATTCAGGCAAAATGAAAGCGAGTTTTTCAGTTGCAGTAAACAGATGGGATTCCAAAACGAAATCGGAAGTTACTGACTGGTACAATGTTGACATTTGGGACAAACAAGCAGAATTTGCTGCAGAATATGTAAAAAAAGGCAGACTTGTTGCTGTTGACGGTGCAATCGCAAACAACAAATGGATTGACAAAACAACAAACAACGAAAGAGAAAATTTCTACATCAGAGCAAATACTATAAGATTACTCGGTTCAAAAAGAGATACTGAAGAAGCGGTATTATGATAATTAACTCAAATACAATAGGAATTATTGCAGACGACCTGACGGGTGCTAACGATACAGCACTCCAGTTTATGTTGAACAATGTCGATACAAATATTTTGCTAAACACGGACCAAGAACCGGAAAAAGCAAATACTTCACAAGCGTGGGCAATTGCAACCGAGTCAAGAAACATTGCTCCTGAATTTGCGTTTGAAAAGGTAAAACTTGCAACTCAATATTTGGTTGACAAGGTTAATCCTGATTATTTCTACAAAAAAATTGACTCTACAGTTCGTGGAAATATTTCAGTTGAAGTTTTATCTATGTTGGAAGTTTTGGGTTGGGACGCAGCAATAATCATGCCGGCATTTCCGCAAGAAAACAGAATTACTGTTGGCGGATATCATTTGTTAAAAGGCATTCCTATTGAAAGAACAGAAATGGCAAGAGATCCGCATTCTCCGATTTATGAATCACATTTGCCGACACTTCTTCAATCTCAACTCGGCGAAAATTTGAAAAACCTTGTCGGTTCTATCGAGTTAAAAACGATTTTAGATGGTGCAGGTCCTATTTTACAGGCAATGAACAAACTCATTGAAAACGGAGTAAAACTTATTGTTGCAGATTCTGTTTCGATTACGGATTTGGAACAAATTGTTCTTGCTATGCAAAAATCAAATTACAAAATTTTACCGGTTGGTAACTCTGCTGCCGGAAGGGTTTTGAGCAATGAATGGTTCCCTCGAGCTGAAAAAAGTGTCGAAGTCTTACCTATAAAAATCCCAAGACTGCCTAAATTCATAGTTTCTGGCAGCGCTACACAAATTACCGCAAGCCAAATTGACAAATATGAACAGTCGGCTGATTATGAAGAAAACACACTTGTTATTGAACTCGGCATGGACGACATTTTGGCTGGGATAAAAGATGAACTCATAAAACGCATTGTATCAAACTTAACAGGTGAAAATGTAGTTATGGTTCACACCTCAAAACTGCTAAATAATTTTGACGGATTTTCTGATGACACAATGAAGGCAGATTTATCTAAATCAGGCTTGGCAGGGGCTGTTACTGATTTTTTGGCAGAATTAACAGGTCGTGTATTAGAAAAAACAAAAGCAGTTTTGATTACCTTAGGTGGCGAAACTTCGTACAAATGCTGCAATGCGATAAACGCAAACCAACTAAAACTTATTGACGAAGTTTTACCGGCTATTGCGTTGAGTAAAAACACAAAATCTGACCAGTTTATCGTGACAAAATCAGGCAATTTGGGCGGTATTAATACTCTTATTGAAATTATAAATTATTTTAAAAAACACGAAGTATAGAAAATGAACAAAATTGCAATTACAACTGGCGACCCTAACGGTATAGGGGCAGAAATTACAATAAAAGCACTGAATAAAATGAATTTGGACGAAAATAAAATCGTGCTGATTTCTAACAGAAAAGTACTTAATTTCTACGGGAATTTGAATAAAAATTATGAAATTATTGAAATTCCGTATGAAAAAGAAAATATCAAAG
Organism: Bacteroidaceae bacterium; assembly: GCA_963635055.1. Taxonomy (GTDB): domain Bacteria; phylum Cyanobacteriota; class Vampirovibrionia; order Gastranaerophilales; family Gastranaerophilaceae; genus Zag111. The sequence continues at coordinate 3,077 of CAVHEM010000077.1, forward strand.
TTGGCGAAATTACAAAAGAGGCTGGAGAATTTTCTTTTCAATCATTAAAAAAAGTTTGCGAAATCAAACCAACAGCAATAGTTACAGCGCCTGTCGCAAAAGAAGCGATGCACTTGGCTGGACATATTTTTAACGGTCAAACAGAGGTTTTGCAACACTATTTGGCAAAAGGTAATCAACTTGCTGAAATGTTATTTATCGCAAACGAATTTAGAGTCTTGCTTTTGACAAGACATTGTGCGCTAAAAGAGATTAATTTAACCAAAGATTTGGTAGTGACGAAAATTCAAAATTTGGCACAAACCTTCAAAACAAAATTTGGGATAGAATACCCAAAATTTGCACTTTGTGGATTTAACCCTCATGCCGGTGAACACGGAATTATCGGCACAGAAGAAATCGACATTTTACTTCCTGCAGTTGAAGAATTGAGAAAATCAGGAATAAATATAACTGACCCATTACCTGCGGATACTCTGTTTGTTGATGCAGCAAAACATTATTTCAAAGGTGAAAAAGACGAATTTGACTGTTATATTGCAAACTACCACGACCAAGGGCTTATTCCGATAAAAACAGTTGCCGGAATGGGAACGGTAAATACAACCATCGGTTTAGATATAATAAGAACTTCTCCTGGGCACGGAACTGCGTTTGACATTGCAGGGAAAGGGATTGCAGACGAAGCAGGCATGATTGCGGCAATTCAAACCGCATTAAAATTTTCATAAAAAATTTAACAAAATAGCAAATTTTTAAATTCATAGTTTTTATACAGACATCATGTTAATTTCAAGGATTTCATATTTTTCAAACAATAACAGATATAACAAAATTGAGGACAATAACCCGACATTTGGGCAACGATTGCCGAAACTTCCTGTTGAAACTCCGAGATTTATTCACAAATTACCTTGCGGTTGTTGCGGAGAACCAATGATTGCAAAAGACGAATTGCCGAATTTGTTAAAAACCTTTATGGCAGGCTCAAAAAGAACGTTGAAAAATTCTATAATTGCAGACAAATACAACGGAACTCCCGAATACGAATTTTTACAACAACTTTCTGCGATTGAACCTAAAAAATCAATCCGAGAACTAATTTCGGTACCAGAAAACGAAATCAAAATCAAAACCCTGCCTGAGCGAACTCAAATAGGAATAAAACATATTGCCTTACTATCAGATGGCATCACGGTAAAAGCACCCAAAGTTATCCAAAAACTTTCAAAATTTTATGACAGATTTTCAAAAAACGACAGAGAATTGTTTGACATGATGGAAGTTTATTCAATGCAATTCCCTAAAAAGACTTTTGCAGAAATCTTCAACATGCCGG
>CAVHEM010000077.1:4425-8707 GCA_963635055.1 Bacteroidaceae bacterium
TGCCGGAAATCTTTTCAAAACACCACAAAAATTCGGAAGCTTTCGCACAACAGGCACTTGCACAAAAAACAAATACTTTCAAAAAAGTTCGTGATTTGATAAGTGAACTACCGGATAAACGCACGGTTGAGAAGTTTCAAAAGTCACATATCGAGGCAGTGAAAGTTCTGAACGGGAAATTTTACACTCCAGAAATAAAAAAAGGACTTGTCGAAGAGATTTATAACAAATTTTTAAAAGAAAATCCTCAAAATTTAAAAATTACACGAAAACTAAAATCCATTGCTCGCTCTTTCCCTTACGAAACGGCAAGAACAGACGATTTTATAGTAAATTGCGTCATCAATCGAAAAACGGATTTAGATATAATAAAAACATTTTTGATGGAATTTCAATCAACCTTTGAGCACGTTCACCCAAAGAGTCAAAATGGTGCAGATTCAGCAGGAAACGGGATTTTCTTGTGCAAAAAATGTAATAATGAAAGAACAGACTTGCCTTATCCATTTTTCTTGAGATTTCACCCAGAAATGAAAAAAAATCTTCAAAAACAGTTAAACCGAATTATGTCGTATATCAAACACGACAAACTCCCTGATTATGAAGATTATCCGCTGGAAATCAAACAGACTGTTTGGAATGAAACCGACCACACAATAAAATTAAAAATTGATGAATACCTAAAATACAGAGAAGAACAGGCAAAACGCCGACTAAAAACCGCAAAAGCAAAACTTGCAAAAAATGACGAGGTTTACAAAAAATCTTCTCAACAACTTGAAGATATCGACAAAAGGATAGAAGAAGCTATGGTCGTTTTGCGTAAATTAAAAAAAGAAAAACGTGGAATTCAAAAGGATTTTGACGAAGTTGCAGGAGTTAGACAAACATTAGAAGGCAAAGTCAGCCATAAAGAATTGGAATTAAAATACGCAACAACTGCGGTTGAAGACATAAAAGAAGCAGACAACAAAGAACGAGCAAAAAGAATAAAGAAAATTAAAACCGAACCAAGCGAGAAAAAATAGATTTTTAAGTTTATTCTTTTTACAAAGCAAATTTGCTGCCTAAAATTAAAACTAAACTTTTTATAACATTTACTTATCTAAACATGTTATTGACAAAATGACGATTAACGCCCACAATAGATATAAGTTTGAGGGGAATATTTATTATGGTTAAAGAAACATATTTACACGATAAACACGTTGCATTAGGAGCGAAAATGGTTGATTTTGCAGGTTGGCACATGCCTGTTCAGTATTCATCAATCATAGAAGAACACAAAACGGTAAGAGAAAATGTCGGACTTTTTGACGTTTCGCACATGGGTGAAGTTTTTGTGTCAGGAAAAGAAGCCACAGCCTTTTTGAATAAAGTTGTACCGCAAGACATAGAAAAACTTGATTATGAAAAAGCGGTATATTGCCAATTACCAAACAAAAACGGCGGACTTATCGACGATTTAATCATCTACAAAATCGGTATAGAAAATTATCTTGTAATATGTAACGCATCAAGAATTGACGAGGATTTAAACTGGCTTGTCCGCAACAAAAGAGGAATGGACGTTAAAATTGACAACCTATCACACAACTATTCGCTTTTGGCAATTCAAGGACCACGAGCAATCGACCTTATCAGAAAAATGGGCTACAACGTGCAAAATCAAACCTCATTTACAATTAAACCTGCAATCATCGAAGGTATAAGACTCTTAGCATCAAGAACAGGTTACACCGGCGAAGACGGTTTTGAATTACTCGTTGAAAACGAATTTTCAGAATTTTTGTGGGATAAAATTTTGGAAGAAGGTAAAGAATTTAATATTAAGCCAATCGGATTGGGTGCTAGAGATACCCTCAGACTTGAAGCGGCTTTACACTTGTACGGAAATGATTTAGACGAATCAACAACACCAATCGAAGCGGGTTTGTCTTGGTCTGTTCCGAAAGACAAAAAAGCGGATTATAACGGCAAAGAAATTATTATGAGTCAAATTGCAAACGGAGTTTCCAAAAAACTCGTCGGACTTGTAATGCTTGACCGAAACATCGCAAGACACGGCTATGAAGTATATTTCAACGGTGAAAAAGTCGGACATATCACAAGCGGCTGCGTTTCGCCAAGCACAGGCAAAAATATTGCACTTGCCTATGTAAAAAATGACAAAGAAATTTGCACAGATGCCGTTGTTCAAGTTATGATAAGAGAAAAATTACATAATGCTCAAATCGTTAAAAGACCTTTCGTTCCTAAACGAAATCGTGTAAAATAAAATTGTATGAAAAGGAGAATTAAATAATGAGTTTTGTAGAAGATATTTTATGTGCAAAATCGCACGAATACATTTTGAAAGATGATACTTGCACCGTTGGTTTGACAGATTACGCAATCGAACAACTTGGCGACATCGTATTTTTGGAATTGCCTGAAGTTGGTGACGAATTCTCAAAAGGTGACACTTTTGCAAACATTGAATCGGTTAAAGCAGCATCGGAAATATACATGCCTGTAAGCGGAAAAATCGTTGAAGTAAATTCAGCACTTGTTGATGCTCCTGAATCATTGAACGAAGATTGCTACGAAAACGGTTGGCTTGTAAAAATTGAACCGACAGGCGATGAAAGCGAATTTGAAGATTTATTGACTTATTCTGAATACAAAGAAGAATTGGAGTAATATGAAAAACTTTTTAGTACATAACGAAGAAACCACAAAAGAAATGTGCGAAACCATTGGGATTAGTACGGTTGAAGATTTGTTTAAACAAATTCCGCAAAGTGTTAGAATGCAATCACTTGACCTGAACGAGGGCTTGAGCGAACTTGAAACACAAAAAGAAGTCAAAAAACTTGCTAATAAAAACGCATCAGATTATGCAATTTTTGCAGGGGGCGGAATGTATAACAAATTCGTTCCTGCTTGTATCAATCAAGTTGCAAGCAGATTTGAATTTACAACTGCTTACACTCCGTATCAGCCAGAAATATCTCAAGGCACACTTCAAGTTATGTACGAATTTCAGACGATGATGTGCAGATTAACAGGCATGGACATTTCAAATGCGACTGTTTATGATGCTGGGACTGCATGTGCTGAGGCGATTTTAATGGCTTGCAGAATTTCTAAAAAAGAAAAAATCTGCGTTCTAAATTCGCTAAATTCTGAATACAAAGAAATCATCAAAACCTACACATATTCTCAATCTATTCAAACTGATTGGGTTGATGAAATTCCATCTGACACAAAAGATTATGCGTGCGTTTTGGTTCAAACTCCAAACTATTACGGCGAAATAATTACTCCGAGTGAGGTTGATTGTTTGCTTGTAGTTTGCTGCGATGTGACATCTCTTGCACTACTCAAACCGCCTGCTGAATACGGTGCAGACATTGTAGTCGGTGACATTCAGACTTTAGGAATTCCGATGAATTTTGGTGGACCAAGTGCCGGATTTATTGCTTGTAGAGAAAAATTTATGCGCCAACTCCCTGGTCGACTTGCCGGCAGAACAGTTGATACTGACGGAAAACAAGCCTTTTGTTTGACCATTCAAACAAGAGAACAACACATCAAACGAGAAAAAGCAACAAGTAATATTTGTTCTAACCAAGCACTAATAGGCTTGTGCGCAACTTTGTATTTGTCAGTTATGGGCGAAAAAGGCTTCAAACAGGCAAGCAGCATTTCTGCCGCAAACGCTCACAAATTGTCAGAATTGTTGGCAAAAAAAGGTATAAAAACGATTAATAAGAATTTCTTTAATGAATTTACTATTGAGGTTGAAAACAGTGACAAATTCTTACAAAATTTGAAAGAAAACAAAATTATCGGCGGTATAAAAATCGACGATACGAAGATTCTAGTCGCAACAACTGAAATGAATTCAGACGAAGAAATCGAAAAATACGCAAGTTTGGTGTAAAATCGTCATTGGATTTTCTTGTTATTCTTCTTCGGCTTCGCCTACGCATACTCACCTCACACTACTCTCCGCAGGTTCGTTGGTTCGTTTTGTAAGAATCTGTTTTTACCCCCCCTTCGAAATCATAGATTTCGGTTCCAGCCATACGGCATACAGTCTCACTCAATTCGCTTCGCTCATTGGTTCGAACTAGCACCTCAAGGGGGGCTCATAATGAAATGTGGGTCATGGCACCGCCTGACACGTAAAATTAACGCTGTTGGCGTGGCATGAAGTGCCCCCTTAAAAACGGACACTAAGTGTAGGACATTAAGTGTTCTCTAAATTCTCTTGGTGTTAACATGTTTTTGTTCC
>CAVHEM010000078.1:0-38152 GCA_963635055.1 Bacteroidaceae bacterium
GATAAAATCTACGCAATTAGAAATTGCTTGATTTTTAATCTTTTCAGAATGACGAAAGCCTTGTTAGGCGTACCAAATAGTCACTCTGAACTAGATTCATGTGGTATTGAGCGAGTTTTTATCAGATTCTTATAACGCAAACCAACGAACATGTGGTGAGTTGTTTAAGCCCGTAATCAGAAATCTGTTTTATAAGAAAATCGCACTCGAGTTATTTCGAGTGCGATTATTTGTTTATGGGGATTTTGGGATTGGAATTCTTTTTATGCGGCTTGTTCTTCTTCAGTTTCTTCAAGAAGTTTTTTGTAATCCGGAATTGTTAGTTCTTCGTCTGGGAAGAAGAATTTGTTACCGTGCCATTCTTTTTTCTTGCCAGTGTATGTTTGAACGGCATCTGCATTTTCTTCTAACAATGCTCTTTTTGCTTTTTTGATTTGTTCATCGGTTGGTTCTTCAATGCCTTGTTCTTTTAATGCATCAGTTACGATTTTGTGGATTGTTTCACCTTTGACAACTTTGTGAGTACCGCTATGAACTTTGTTTCCGTTGTCTATTCCGTCATCTTTGCCGTCAACTTTGCCACCGTTGCCATTGCCGTTGTCTTTGCCGTCAACTTTGCCACCATTGCCATTGCCGTTGTCTTTGCCGTCAACTTTGCCACCATTGCCATTGCCGTTGTCTTTGCCGTCAACTTTGCCACCATTGCCATTGCCGTTGTCTTTATCGTCGACTTTGTCGCCACCATTGTTTTTGTTGTCTAATTTTTCATCTTTTTTGTCGTCATCTTTACCCAATTTGCTGATTAAGTAGCCTGCACCTGCGATTAACAAACCTGCGCCTACAGCGATTAGACCTGCTTTTCCCGCTTTAGTTTTTGTAAGTTTAGTTCCAATGCCTTTTAATTTGCTACCAATTTTACCAAAGAATCCTTTTGATTTAGGTTTTGGTGTAGCAGCTGGTTTAGGAGTAGCACCGGTTGCTTGAGCGTTGCCAGTAGCAGCTGGTTTTGGAGTTGCGCCGGTTGATTGAGTGCTGCCTGTAGCTGCTGGTTTAGGAGTAGCACCGGTTGATTGAGCGTTGCCTGTTGCAGCTGGTTTTTGAGTTGTTCCAGTTGTTTGTGCGTTGCCTGTAGCCGCTGGTTTTGGAGTAGCGCCGGTTGTTTGAGCGTTGCCAGTAGCAGCTGGTTTAGGAGTAGCGCCGGTTGTTTGAGCATTGCCTGTTGCAACTGGTTTTTGTGCTGTACCGGCTTGGTTTGCTGGTGTTGCGTTCTTTGTTCCTTCCGGAGCGTTAGTTTTCTTTTGTTCTTCTTTCCAAAGTTTTTTCTGTTCTTTTTGAATTTGTTTTTTAGTTTTGCCTACAAGGCTTACCGGTTCAGCAGGCATTTCAACTGATGCTGCTTGTGGCGCTTTTACTTCCAAATATTCAGGCTTGATTCCTGGGAAGCTTTGAGCCAAACTTTTACCGTTTAACAATTCTGAAATTTTTGGTAATTGAATTTTAGCACTTTGTGCAGTTGCTTTTGAAGCTGCTGTAGCAGTTTGAGTAACTGCAGGAGTTGCTTGCGGTGCTTTTACTTCCAAATATTCTGGTTTAATTCCTGGGAAGCTTTGCGCTAAACTTTTGCCACTTAATGATTCTGAAATTTTTGGCATTTGAACTTTAGTACTTTTAGGTGTTGCTTTTGGTGTCGCATTTGCTGCAGCTTGTTTAGCTTGTATTGCTTTTTCTTTTGCAATTCCTTTGCCTAATTTTTTGTTTTCTGCTTTAATTTGTCTTTGTTGCAATGCTACAGCCTGTCTTCCATATTGGTCTGCAATTTGTTGCTTGTCTGTCATACCAAAATTGTTGTTTGCTTTCATTGCACGTGAGTACGCATCGAATGCTCTGTCGTATTGTGATCCGCCTAACATTTCCTTAATCTCCTTTTTTCCCTTTTTAAATATCCCCTATGTTTATATAAACAATTTTTGTGTTTCAAAATTGCCTTTTGGAAGTTAGTATACTTAACGAAACTTAATAATCCATATAAAAATCTCAATCATATAGAGTATGCGTTTTTACAAAAGGAGTTATATACTTGATTTGTGGGTGGGAGAGGAATATATGATTATTAGTAAGAAAAAACGTAATTCGGAAGAGTTTAAAAAGTTATTTTGTACACAACCAAACGACGGTGCGTTGGCAAGAGAAGATATCAAAAGAATTTTGTTGAACGCTTGTGCAAAAACTGAACACGCAAAGGTTGAAGAACCGGAAATCGTTGAAGAAGATGACGATTTTGATTTTGATATGTATGATTACGGTGAAGTTACAGATGAAGAAGTTGCCGAATACATTGTTGAAAATCCGAATGAAGTTGTTGTGAATTTCCCACTTGTTTCTGATATTCAACTGAAAGAAAAATTACCGTTTTTCAAATCAATTTTGGGTAAATTAAATAAGGTTTGTATTGCCTAAGCGTAAGCTTTGTGGTAGGTACACCATTTATAATGACCAATAATCAAACAAATAGGTCTATTTACAAAAGGTCACCCTGAACTGGTTTCAGGGTCCCTTCATTTCAAGGTTTTACAAGGGTTTTATGGGCTTAATTATTTATTTTATTTGATTATGAAAGAGATTCTGAATCAAGTTCAGAATGACTATTTGGTGCACCTAGCAAGAAGGTCGTCATTCTGAAAAGATTAAAAATCGAGCAATTTCAATTGCGTAGATTTTATCTTATTCAGAATCTGTCCCCCATCGAAATTACAGATTTCGGTTCCAGCCATACGGCGTACAGTCTCACTCAATTCGCTATTGCTCATTGGTTCGGGCTAGCACCGTCAATAGGGAACATTATTTAACTTGGATTTTCTGAACATAATCTTTTGTTTTATTATGAGTTTAAAAATCCATTGTAGGGTGTGGAAAAGCGTAAGCGGTTCCCACAATTTCATAAATTTTTATCAAAATTTGCAAGATTTTGCGTTTCTGTAATATAATATTTTTGAGAAAAGGAGATAAAATATGTTTCAAGTTTATACGTCAACTGACAAATCTGAATTATCAAAAAATTTAATCGGTGAGTTTAAAGAATGGGACGATGCAATGGATTGTGCTGAACAAGCCGTTGAAGGCAAAACCGGCATTCGTTATATTGTTGAAGAAACAAATGGAACAGTGAACAGTTATGGTGAGCAAATTCCAACTGTTGTTGCAGAAAGTGATTTTAATTAATTCAAATATCTATAAATAAAAATAGTATAAAACGGGCTAAATTTATTAGTCCGTTTTTAATTTTTCTATCAATTTCAAATATTTTTTATAATCTTTTCCCCAAGTTTTCAAGATTTCTAATACTTCTCTCAAACTGTAGCCAATATCTGTCAGGGTATATTCAACTTTGGGCGGGGTTTGGTCGTAAACTTTTCGTTCTAATAGTCCGAGTTCTTCCATTTCTCTGAGTTTTGAGGTCAAAACTTTTTGCGTAATTCCGGTTACTGATTTTTTGAGTTCACAAAATCGTTTGGTACCTGTCAAAAGTTCTCTAATAATCAGAACTTTCCATTTGCAGCCGAGCATTTTCAAGGTTGTTTCTATCGGACATTTTGGTAAATCTTTTGATTTCATTTTTGCTCTCCAAAGTTATACTAGCAAAGTTTTGAAAATAGTGCAAAGTGTTAAGATGTCACCATTTCACTCAATTCTTCAACTGTAAAATCATACTCTTCTACTGTTCCGTATTTTGTTGGCAAAATAAATTTAATAAAATTATTTGTTGCTTTTTTGTCAGTCGTCATTACCGGAATATATTTTGCAGCCGGAAATTTTTTCAAATCTTTATAATCATATTTTTCGATTAAATCGTTGCATAAAAATTGATAGTCTTTTGAAATCAAGTTCAAGTTAGTAGCCAATTTGAGTGCAAATTTTATCCCTTCCACAACGCATTCCCCGTGAGTGTATTTGTTGTAGTTTGTCAATTTTTCAACAGCGTGTCCGTAGGTGTGTCCGTAGTTCAATATTTTTCGTAAGCCACTTTCTTTTTCGTCCTGTTGTACTACTGAAATTTTTAAATTTACACAAGATGAAATCAAATTTTGCATTACATAGTCATCTTTTTTTAGAATTTTTTCGTGGTTTTCGTATAGAAAATTCAACAAGTTTTCTTCGCTATCCGGATTGCAACTTTTTTCAATAAATCCGTATTTCAAAACTTCGCCAAGTCCACTTTTGTACTGTTTTAAATCTAATGTTTTCAAAAAGTTTGTATTAATAAAAACGGCTTTTGGTTGATAAAACGCTCCAATGAGGTTTTTCCCGAAGTTTGAATTAATTGCAACTTTTCCGCCAACTGAACTGTCTGTCATTGCAAGCAAAGTTGTTGGAACTTGAATAAAATTTATTCCTCGCATATAAGTTGATGCCGCAAATCCTGTGATGTCGCCAACAACACCACCACCAATTGCTATAACCGAATCTTCTCGTTTGAGTTTTTTTGATAGTGCAAAGTTTAAAATTTTTATATAGTTTTTGTAATTTTTTTCTTTTTCGCCGTCTTTAAGTACGAAAATTTTGTTTTTAGGAAAGTCCAAAACTTTTGAATATAATTTGTAAACTTTTTTGCTAAAGACAACAATATAATTTTTGTTGCCGGTAGCGTTAATTATTTTTGATTTTAAGTTTGAGAGTCCTTCGTTATTTATATAAATAGGGTATGATTTTTCTTTTGATTTTATGTGCATTTGTAATTCTTTCATAATCCTAAAACTCTCCTGATTTCTGTTGTAATTTCTTCAATTGTTTTGTTATCTGTGATGATTGTTAATGTGGCTTTTTTGTAGTTTTGTTGTCGTTTTTTTATTATTTCTTCGATTTTTTCTGTTGACATTTGGTTGTTCAATAACGGTCTTGAGTTGTCATTTTTTATTCTTTGAAAAATAGTTTCAGACGATGTTTTTAAATAAATGACAGTAGTATTTTTTAGTAAAAATTCTCTTGTTTCTTTATCTTCAAACGCTCCGCCACCAATTGCAATAACTTGATTTTCAGGGGTTGCGCTAGTTAATATTGTTTGTTTTTCAACTTCACGAAAATATTTTTCTCCAAATTTTGCAAAAATTTCATTAATTGTTAATTTTTTGCTGTGTTCAATCAGTGAATCAATTTCCAAAAGTTCACAGTTCAAAATTTGTGATAATGCTTTTGCAACGGTTGATTTTCCGCTACCCATCATTCCCGTTAATGTAATTGTTTTCATATTTTTATAATATATGAAATTTCAAAAAAAATAAACAAATTTAATGTTTGTTTGTTTTTGCTCCGCTAAGTTGAGATAAAATTACTCCGCTAATCATCAGAATGCAACCGAAAATTTCACGCATATTCATTGTTTCATGCAAAATCAAACAACCTCCGATTACTGCAAACACGGATTCTAGGCAGAATATCAAAGATGCAGCAATTGGGGGAGTGTGCTTTTGTCCGAAGATTTGTAATGTGTAAGCGATACCGCATGTAATTACTCCTGCAAAAAATATCGGTATTGCGCAGTCTATAAAGTCTGTCAGGTGTGGGTTTTCAAAAATTAACATCAACGGTAATGATAAAATTCCGACAACAAAAAATTGAAAACAAGAAATTTTAACAGGATTATTTTTTTGAGATAGAAAGTTTACGATTACGATATGCGCAGCATAGCAAACCGCACTGATTAGTAGTAATATGTCATAAATATTAAATCCGCTTGTGGCATTTTTGCAGCACAGCAGATATAACCCGCAAAGTGCTAAAGTTATGCTGATGATAATAAGTTTTTGGATTTTTTTACCGAAAAATGACAAAATTATTGGTACAAAAATTATGTATAGCGATGTAATAAACCCTGCTCTGCCTGCTGTTGCTTGTGGCATACAGTATTGTTGAATTGACATGGCCGTAAACAGTGCAAATCCGCACGCTAACCCTGCTTTTGTCATTTCTACATGTTGTTCATGTTTTATTTGTGGTGTGCGTGTATCTTTTTGAATTAGTTTAGCTATAAATATTACCGGAATTAAACTCAATCCGCCAAGAATACTTCTTGCAAAATTAAATCCGAATGGACCTAAATAATCCATTCCTGATTTTTGTGCCACAAACGATAATCCCCAAATTGCGGCAACCAAAAATAGTGCAAAATTTGAAAAAATCTTTATGTTCATAAAATATCCCTTCAATATAATTATAGGAGTTCTTTTTATTATTGTCCACAAGTTTTGACTTTTATATTATAATATTTTCAACAATTTAGTTAAAAAGGAAACGTTAAAAATGGCTGATTACAAAGAATATTTGGATAATGGAATTTATGATGTTCAAGATGGTAAATTTGAAGATGCAATTGAAAAATTCAACAAATCTATTGAATTGAAAAATGATTGGGAAATTCCGTATTTTTACCGTGCAGTTGCTTACGATGCGTTGAAAGGTGTTGATAATGCAATGCTTGATTATACAAAAGCTATTCAACTCAATCCGAAAATGACTGATGCGTATTATAATCGAGCAAAAATAGTTTTGTCTGATAATAATGCAACAGTTGCTGAGATTAAAAAGGCTATGGCGGATTTAGAAACTGCTTTATCTCAAGATGAAAAATTTGTAGATGCACTTTTTGCAATGGCTGCTGCATATAAAAAACTTGGTGATTATCACAAGAGTTTGGAATATCTTGAAAAACTTTTGGAAATTTCACCTGATGCAATTCATGCAAAAGCCTTGAAAAAGTTACTTTTGCAAAAATATATTGTATAGGTTTACAAAAATTTATAATTTTACATCTGTAGGGTTTAAGGTAGGATAGAGTTGTAGAGTTTTTAGTAAATTTCTGCGCTGAGTTTGAATTTGAAAAGAGTTAATATATAGAAGAAAGGGTAGAATAATGGCAAAAAGAATTGGAATTGATGTTGGTGGAACCAATGTTAAAATTGCATTGGTTGATGACGGTAAAATTATTTATTCAAACAGTGTTCCGACTTATGCTCAAATGGGGTATGAGTACACTGTAAATAATATCAAACAAGCTATCAGAGATTTGATGAAAGAAACAGAAACAACTTCTGCTGATATCAAAGGTATCGGATTTGATTTCCCTGGGCAAGTTGATTACAAAACAGGTGTTGTTAAATTAGCGCCGAATATTCCGGGGTGGGTTAATGTTCCGATAGCGCAAATGATTGAAGATGAATTCCATATTCCGACAAGAATTGATAATGATGTTCGTTGTGCAGCGTTGGGCGAAATGAATTTTGGAGCAGGCAAAGGTTGCCAAAATTTTGTTTGTATTACTGTTGGAACAGGTATTGGTTCCGGTTTGGTGGTAAATGGGCAGTTAGTTCGTGGCGCTGCTAATGCTGCCGGTGAAATCGGTCATATTAAACTTCAAATGAAAGATGGTCCTATTTGTGGTTGTGGTGATACAGGGTGTTTAGAAGCGTTTGCTTCAGGTCCTTCAATTGTTGCAATGGCTCAAGATTATTTGAAGAGTGGAAAATCAACCAAGTTTAGAGAAATGGCCGGTGATGGTGAAATTACACCTTATATCGTTGCAAAAGCGGCGGAAGCAGGTGATCCGGTTGCTAAACGAATTTTCACTATTATTGGTGAATATGTAGGCATGGGATTGGTTAGCGTAATCAATCTTTTGAACCCTGAAAAAGTTATTATCGGTGGTGGTGTTGCCGAAGCCGGTGATTTGTTGCTTGAGCCGATTAGAAAAACTATCAAGGAAAGAGCAATGGTTGTTGCCCGTGAATCTGTTGAAATTGTTCCGGCTGAACTTGGAAATTCTGCCGGTGTAATCGGTGCAAGTATGCTTGTTGAATAATAATTTTGTTTGTTATAAATTAAGCATGTGTAATATTTTATACAAAAGAAGGAGAACTCAAATGAGTGAAAGAAAATTAGTAGGAACAGAAGAAATGTTCAAAAAAGCATTGGCTGGCGGTTATGCTATCGGTGCTTACAATGTTAACAACATGGAAATTTTGCAAGGTATTGCAGAAGCAGCGGAAGAAACTCAATCTCCGATTATCTTGCAAGTATCAGCAGGTGCAAGAAAATATGCTAACCAAACTTACTTGATTAAGTTGGTTGAAGCTGCATTGGCTACAACTACAGTACCTATCGCTTTACACTTAGACCACGGTGCTGATTTCGAAATTTGTAAAGCTTGTATCGATGGCGGTTTCTCATCAGTTATGATTGATGGTTCAAGATTCCCATTAGAAGAAAACATTGCTTTGACTAAGAAAGTTGTTGAATATGCACACGCTCATGGCGTTTCTGTTGAAGCAGAACTTGGTAAATTGGCTGGTGTTGAAGATGACGTTAAAGTTCATGCTAAAGATTCAACTTACACAGACCCTGCAGAAGCAGCAAGATTTGTTAAAGAAACTGGTTGTGATTCATTAGCAGTTGCTATTGGTACTTCTCACGGTGCTTACAAATTCAAAGGCGAAGCTAAATTAGACTTTGAAAGACTTGCTGAAATTAAAAAAGCATTGGAAGACGCTGGATTCCCTAACTATCCGTTAGTCCTTCACGGTTCTTCTTCAGTCCCTAAAGCATTCGTTGAAAAATGTAACAAATTTGGCGGCAACTTGCCAGATGCTCAAGGTGTTCCAGAAGATATGCTTAACTACGCTTCTAAACACGGTGTTGCAAAAATCAATATCGATACAGATTTAAGACTTGCAATGACTTCAACTATCAGAGAATTCTTCATTGAACACCCTGAAAAATTCGACCCACGTGAATACATGGGACCTGGTAGAACTGCCGTTAAAGAAATGGTTATGCACAAAATGAGAGATGTATTGGGTACAGCAGGACACGCTCAAGACTAATATATTTCTTCTATAGAATATTAAAACGCTCCTTTGTTTTGCAAAGGGGCGTTTTTGTATTGGTTTATATAAAACATTTTTTTAATGTATATTATAAGTCGATTTTTTGTCTAAAATTTTGTCTTTTAATTTCTTAAATCCGGTACCATAGAAGTATTTTAATTGTTCTGGGAATCTTTGGTAAACGTCTAGCAAGTACATATCATGTACCATAAATTCTTTCATCAAAAATGCAATATCTCTATGCTTTGTCCAAACGACCTGTTTTTCAATTCTACCCCAAATAGATTCTGTGTTGTCGGCAAGTAAAAATACCATTCGACTACCTAAATAGTATTCCAATTCTTTTGCTCCTTGATGTGAATATACAAGTCCAAAAACTGATTCCAAGTTGTCATATCCGACAATTTTTATGCTTACACCCCTATCGTAAGCGTCCATTATTTCGCTTTCCAGTTGCTTGTAGTCTGTTGACCACAACTCGCAATATATTGAGTCTGTTGCGGTTTTTATGACTTCTTTTAATTTATCAAGAATATTTTCATAATCGTTGATTGTGTGGATAGGTTCAGAATAATCTTCCTGAACTGATGGCAATTTCTTTTCAAGGTAATCTACTGTCGAATTTATTTTTCTTTTATAAAATCTGATTAAGTCTTTTGGCGGAACGGGGGTATATTTTTGAGGTTTTTCTTTATTCGAAATTACTATGTGTTCTGTTCCTAAAGATTTTAGTGCATCGTAGGCTCTTGCTTGTGGAATATCTGCAATTTGTGCCACTTCATATCCTGTTGCCGGATATTTTTTTAATAGTGCAAGGTAAACTTTTGCCTCATAAGAATTTAGTCCCAGTTCTTTAAGTTTTTCGATAGTTTTATCCATACAAGTGATTGTAGCAGATTTTTTTATACCTTGCAATACAACGAAAAAAGGTTATTTCTTTTCAAGTATCGGGTCAAGAAGTTTTTGTTTTGCTTTCTTTTGCAAAACTCCGATGTAAGTTGTTATTACCATTGTTAGTACAAAGTATAGGTAAGTCGTTTGTATCGGGTCATAAATCCAATATATATCATGATTAAAACGTTCTGACATTGGAATACCGTTAATTTTCAACAAAATTGCAGTTATTATGTACATTACAAGTAAATGGTTTGCCATAATGTGATAAGTTACATTTCCCATATCTTGTAAGAATTTGATATCTTTCAAATACGGATAAAGTAATTTTACGGCAAATAACGATACCCAAATTCCTGTTATACTTGTGAGTATAGGAACGATTAATTGCTGGTCAAATCTTGCCCATACCAAAACGAAGCTCAAACCTATTCCGTGTACTGGGTCAAAATCTCTATTGAATAGCCACAAAATTGATTGAAGTGTAATCATTATGCCAGCCCATTTTGGAGTGAAAATGTTGTAGTTGTCTTTTATGTGATGAACATAAAAATAACCTAAGTATACAAAAAATACGGACATCATTGTTCTTATTACAACGAGTGTAAGCGGTGTTACTGCTGTTATTTTGCTAAATGGGATTGCTAAAACACCTAAAATTGTAAAAAATACAAGGTGAACAAATTTATTGTTAGTACATTTTTTCAGCGTTCGCATTAGAAATAAAAATACTGTCATTGTCATAAATAGTTGAGTAACAAACCATAAAGGGCAAGATAAATCAAATTGGTGTCCGTTCAAAAACGGAGTGATGAAAAAGTTTTTGAGCGATATTGGCATGCCCCAGAATTTACCTGTTAATTTGGCAATTAAAATTGTCACTCCAAGATAAAACAAGTTATACCAAAAATATGGAACGAGAAGACTTTTTATCCGTTTATCCATAAATTCGGCAACATTATCTAAATATTTATCTTTAAATAGATATCCTGAAATAAAGAAAAATAATGATAATTGAAAAGAATACGGTGGAAACATTCCAAATATTGAAAATTCCAAATGCCCTGATACAACAAGCATTATCGCTAATGCTTTCAATATATTTATTTCGTTAAAATGCGCTTTATTCATGCCAATATTATATCAAAAATTTTATATTTGAAAATTATTTTATTAAGTTATTATAATGTTCATTATAAAAATCAAGATATCTGTCTTCTAAAATTGCTTGACGACATTTTTTTGCAAAATCTATTAAAAATTTGATATTATGAATAGACAAAAGTGTTGATGCAGTTGCTTCTTGACACTTCCAAAGATGTCTTATATATGCTCTTGAATGATTTTTGCAAGCGTAACAATCGCAACCTTCAACTAATGGACTGTGGTCATCTTTGTATTTTTCGTTTTTAATATTAGCCTTGCCGTTCCAAGTGAAAAATGAGCCGTGACGAGCATTTCTTGTCGGTAGTACACAGTCAAACATGTCGACACCGAACTTGATACCGTTTAGCAAATCTTCCGGAGTTCCTACGCCCATCAAGTAACGAGGCTTGTATTTTGGCAAAAGTGGCGCAACAAGTTCTGTGAAGTGATTTTTTATATCAGTTGGCTCACCTACACTAACTCCGCCGATTGCGTAACCTACTGCATCAAATGTAGAAATCACACGAGCACTTTCTTTTCTCAAGTCATCAAAAAATGCTCCTTGAACAATTGGGAAAAGTGCTTGTTTAGGGTTTGTTTTTGCTTTTACACAACGTTCAAGCCATCTATGAGTACGTTCCATTGCGGCTTTTGCAGTGTCGTAATCACAAGGATATGGAGCACATTGGTCAAATGCCATTATTATATCTGCTCCTATATTTTGTTGAATTTTCATTGAAATTTCAGGCGAAATATAGTGACGAGTGCCGTTTTTCGGGTCTTGAAATTCTACACCGTCTTCTGTAATTTTGTTCAAATGACCAAGTGAAAAAACTTGAAATCCGCCGGAATCGGTCAAAACAGGTTTGTCCCAATTCATCCAACCGTGAATTCCTCCAAAATCATGAATTCTTTCATCTCCCGCTCTAAGGTACAAATGGTAAGAGTTTCCCAAGATTATTTGAGCGCCGGTGTCTTTAATTTGGTCACAAGTCAAAGACTTTACTGCGGAATTTGTACCGACCGGCATGAAAATAGGTGTTTCAATCTTTCCGTGCGGAGTGGTTAAAATTCCTGCTCTGGCACCGGTTTGAGCATCTTCGTGTATTAATTCGTAGCTAAAATAATCTTTTTCTTCCATTTTTGTTTCCTATGTCGAAATTATTGAGTTATTATTCGGCATCTAAATTTTCAATTACTAATTCTGACATGCATTTTCCATCAGGGAAAAGTTCATTTTCATTGAAATAGATTGCAATTTCTCTTTCTGCACTTTCAACAGAATCTGAACCATGGACAATGTTGTATTCTTTAACTTGAGCAAAATCGGCTCTGATTGTACCAACTTCTGCTTGGTTAGGGTCTGTTGAACCCATCAAATGTCTTGCTCCTGCAACTGCGTTGTAACCTTGTATTACCATAGCCACGATTGGCCCGCTTTGGATATATTGGATAAGTCTTGAGTAAAATGGTTTGTCTAAGTGTTCTGCATAGTGTGCTGCTGCTTGTTCTGATGAAACGTTAAGCATTTTCAAACCGATTACTTTAAACCCTTTTGCTTCAAATCTTTTGATTACTTCTCCGATTAGTCCTCTTTGAACCCCGTCAGGTTTTACTGCAATAAAAGTTCTTTCTTCAGTGTGCATAAGTATTCTCCTCTTATAAGTGTATATATGCCGATTGTAACATAAAAATATTATTTTGCACCTTTTTCACTAAATGTCTGCCCAGACAAAACTTGGGTAATCTATTGGTTCGTTAATTTTGCATTTTTTATTTTCACAAATAACAGAATTGTAAAATAAATCATTAATCTTTATCGGGTTGTTGTTTTTATCTGTGACTTTAGTTTTGGGAATGTTTTTCAGCACTTCAAAATTTTGCTCTCCGGAGCCGATATATGGGTCAATTGTACAAGTAAAAATTCTGGTTTTGTCGATAGGTTCTGCATTCTCGTTTAATAATTTTTCACCATTAATTTCAATTTGTACGATTTTATAAGTTTTATCTTTGTCATTTCCTTTGCCTGTAATTTTCATGTTTTGAGAACATTGTAAAAATCTTGCATTCCCTCTATCTTTGTACATTCGCAGGCTTCCGGCATTTGCGAAAACTTTTAATAATTGTTCAGTTGTAATTTCTATTTTTTCAATTGTTGATGCCGCACAAATTACTTTCATCAAATCGTATTTTGTTATATTTTCACTTTCGCAAGTTTTGAGAGAGTACATAGAAAATCCTGTTGAATGAAAGGCTATATCAGTGTTTCCTGCTTCCTTCATTTTGTCAGAGATAAATGTGCCAAGCGGACACGCTTCTGAATATTTTTTAGGTAAATTTAGAAATCGTTTTGAAAGTACTTTTGTTAAATTCGTTTCATTTTCATATTCTAAGATTGGTTTTTCGATTTCAGGAATAAATGACAAATTTTCCGCTTTGATTTCCTCAACTTTTTCAACCTTTTTGCCAAAATCTATTTTGTACATTCCTCGGGCAAAAGATAGAGGATAATAGATGTTGTTTTGAAAATCCGGCGGCATTGGAGAATGTTCGTGACCACCGATAATCAAATCAATTTTGATATTTTGAGATTGTGCAAAAGTGTAGAGTTTTTCACTTTCGGTCAGCCAATGATGATTTAATATAATCAATTTGTCATAAGGTTCTTTGACTTTTGCTAAAAGTTTTTTCAATCCGTCTTGTGGTGAAAGCATACAATATCCAAATTTTTTAGCACATGAGTTGTTCAGGCAAAATCCTGTAATTAAAATTTTTTGACCGTTGATTTCTATAATTTTATACTGTTTTACCCAAGTTGCATTTTCTTCTGTTTCTATATCTAAAATGTTTGAACAAACTATATTTATTCCTGCTTGTTCAAATTTTATGATAGTTTGTTTTAAAAATTCAAAATCAGTTTTGCTAAATCCAAAATCATTATTCCCAACGGTTATGAATATTTGAGCGTTTGGAAGGATTTGTTTTAATTTGATATATGCGTTAATCGATAAATTTTTGTCATAAATTCCTTTGAACAAATCTCCAGCATCAAGTATCAAAAATTGAGAGGAATTGTCTTTTTCGAAATTGTAAACTCCGCTCAATAATAGCCCTAAATTTCGGCTTTCTTGGTGTGAATCTGTTATTGCATATATGTTTGTATTCACAAAATCTCCTTTGGGTCGTTCAATTTTAGAGTAGCAAAAATTGTAGCATACGGCAAGTTATTGCATAATTTTTGCTAAAAACGTGCTATAATTTACCTATGAATGAGAAACTCAAAGAAAGTTTAAAATTACTGCCATCACTACCGGGGTGCTATATATATTACAACGCTGATAATGAGATTATTTATGTTGGTAAGGCAAAAATCTTGAAACGTCGTGTTAAGTCGTATTTCAACCGCAAACACCATGATAGTGTCAAGGTTAATGTTTTGGTTTCTCAGATTGACCATTTGGAATATATTATTACAAATACCGAAGTTGAAGCGTTGATTTTGGAAAGTCATTTAATCAAAAAGCACAAACCTCGTTATAATATTTTGTTAAAAGATGACAAAAAATATCCGTATTTTCTTATTACTGACGAAGATTTTCCTCGTATACAAATTGTCAGAAAACGAAATATAAATCAGGAAAAAGGTAAATATTACGGGCCATATACCAATATTCGAGCAATGCACTCGACTTTGGATTTTTTGAAAAAAATCTTTCCGTTAAGACAGTGTAAAGTGCCAAAATTCAAATCAAGACCTTGTCTTTATTATCACATAGGGAAATGTCTTGCGCCATGTCAAAATATGGTGACAAGTGAAGAATATAAGGCAATTGTGCATCAAGCAGAATTATTTTTGTCTGGCAAACAATCTGAATTGATGAAACAGTTAATGGCTCAAATTCAGAAATATTCTGATTCTGAACAGTTTGAAAAAGCCGCAAGACTGCGTGATAGTTATTTGGATTTGAAAACGACACTAGAAAAACAAAAAGTTGTTTATGAAAATACAAAACTGAATGAAGATATTATTTCACTTCAACATGAAGATGGGATTTTGGCAATTGTGATAATGATGATTAGGGAAGGTCGTTTGATAGATAAGAAAGATTTTACCTATGAAGTTGAAGAAAATGACAAGACTGAGTTTTTTGCAACATTTTTCAAAGAATATTACAACACTTTGTCTTTGGAATTCCCTGACAGAATTGTATCGAATGAGTTAGAAAATATCGGTGAAAAAGCACTTTATGAAGAATGGCTCAATATAATTTCAGGTAAAAAAGTCAAAATAAGTTATGGGAAATCTACAAAGGGCAAAGAACTCCAAGCGCTTGCGGATAAAAATTCTCGTGTAATTTTAGATAATGCAATGCTTTCAAAAATGACTCAAATTCGTGATGATTTCAATTATATCGGTTCATATTTGAAAGAAAAATTACATCTCAATAATTTCCCATACAGAATGGAATGCTATGATATTTCGCACATTCAGGGAACAAATACGGTAGCATCTATGGTTACTTTCATAAATGGTTTGAGCAAAAAGTCTGAATATAGAAAGTTCAAAATTAAATCAACAGAAGGTAAGCCTGATGATTTCTTATCAATGAAAGAGGTTTTGACAAGACGTTTATCAAGACTCGGTGAAAAAGGTTGGGAAAAGCCTGATTTAATCATCATTGATGGTGGTAAAGGTCAATTGTCCAGTGTAATGCAAATTGTTGATGAACTTGGTGTTACCGGTATTGATTTTGTTAGTTTGGCAAAACAACAAGAAGAAGTTTTCTTGCCGAATAATCCTGTATCAATTATGTTACCAAGGGCATCGGGTGCGTTATTTTTAATTCAGAGAATTAGAGATGAAGCGCACAGATTTGCTATAACTTATCATAGAAAGTTACGCTTAAAAAGTGCAATAAAACCTAGTGAAAATTAATGTTTTGGCTTTATTCCGAATGAATTACGAATGAAGTTTATAAAATCAGATTTCTTCGCTTCTTCTTCTAAGGATTCGAGTTTATTTTCCTGATAAACTTCTAAGTTGCTGTCTTCGGTGTAAACCTCACCATTTTCGTCAATGGGTTCACCGGCTTCAAGTTCACCTGTTTCGTATTGGAATTCTTTACCTGTCGGAATTTTAGGATCTTCAAGTTCAGGGTGTTGAAATATTGCAGGCATCATTAGTTTGCGGAAGTTTTTCTTTGACCTTTTTGTAGGGCGTACATCAATGTCGCTTTCTCCCGCTTCGCCTTCTGCAACTTGTTTTAATTCGTCCTCAAGTTCTTCTTTTACTTCTTCTTGTTCTTCTTCTAGGTTCACAAGTTCTGTTGCTTGTAGATAAATTTCTTTAAGAACCGGCACTATATATGGGTTACTTATCCATTTATATACATAAACTTCGTCCGGACCAAGACTGCCATCAGTTTTGGTTCCCATTTCAATATTGTATGTTGCTTCTGAAATCCCAATACAAACAACTACATTGGCATAAGCAAGGTTAGCATCAATCTTCAGTTTAAGATTGTTATAACGGTTCTTGTTAAGCGTTCGTTTATTCCTATTATTCATTTGAGAGTTGATAATAAAGGATTGCAACTTTACAGCAAGTTCATTTAATGTTGTCATACATTTCCCTCGTTAGAGTTAATCGTTACTCTCGTTTTCGTTATCTATAGTATCAATACGTTGTTTGTATTTTCCATTTATAAAGTCATTCAAGTTAAACATAGCAACTGCTTCTTGTAATGTTTTGAGAATCCCTGGACCTTTGTATTTTTCAAGTTCAGGAGAATCTTCAAATCGTTGAAGTGCCGGAATTGATGGATTATGGAAGCTTTGCTCATATTCTTTTTTAACTTCAGCCTCTTCTGATTGGTCATATTCAAATTCTTGAAGTGGCGAATCTTCCGGCAGAAGAGATTTTCGTTTTTTGAGTTTGAAATCAACTTCTTTTGCTTCATCTGCAGTGCCTTCGTATTCCTCTTCTTCCATAAGTACTTCTTCTTCAAGAGAAATAAGGTCTGTAAGTTGATAGTATAATTCTTTCAATTCTTTTCTTATCGTATTTCGTCCCAACCATTTACGGACATATTTTTCATCTTGACCCAGTCCGCCATCTACTTTGCAGCCGTCGTCAAGGTTGTAGGTTGCTTCTGAAATTCCGATACAAACTATTACGTTTGGGTAACTCAATTGGGCAATCTTAAGCTTCAAGTTGTTGTATCTCTGCACGCTCAACTGTCTAAAGTTGTGTGGGTCAACTTGTTGTTCAATGATATATGCTTGTAGTTTGTTTGCAAGTTCGTTAATTGTTACCATACGTATTCTCTTTTGCAATTCTTATTGCTGTGAGTCACCAGCATTCCGTATTATTATATCAAAAAAATTCTTTTCTTTCAATAAATTTAATATTTATAGTCCTTTTGAAGGATTTTATGGTGTCTAAAATTATTAATTATTAAGGCTATGTATTGGAGCAGGAATTCTTCCGCCACGTCTTACAAATCCTGATGAAGAAAGTTCATTGACCGGCATGATTGGGGCTTCTCCAAGCAAACCTCCATAAGAAATCTTATCACCGACATCTTTTCCGAATGCAGGAATAATTCTTACGGCAGTTGTTTTTTTGTTAATCATACCAATAGCCATTTCGTCTGCAATAATTCCGGCGATTGTATCGACAGGAGTTTTTCCTGGGATTGCAATCATATCAAGTCCAACAGAACAAACTGAGGTCATTGCTTCTAATTTGTTGAAAGTTAAGTATCCTTTTTCTGCTGCTTCAATCATTCCCGCATCTTCTGATACCGGTATGAAAGCGCCGGATAGTCCGCCAACATGAGAACTAGCCATGATTCCGCCTTTTTTAACAGCATCATTTAACATTGCCAAAGCTGCTGTTGTTCCGTGAGCACCGGCATGTTCAAGACCCATTGCTTGGAAAATTCCTGCAACGCTATCGCCAACAGCTGGTGTTGGTGCTAATGACAAGTCAATTACACCAAACGGAATATCTAATTTCTTGGCTAACTTTCTGCCGACAAGTTCTCCGGTTGAAGTGATTTTATAAGCAATTTCTTTAATTTTGTTTGCCAGTGTACTCATATCTGCATCTTTTGGTAGGGCATCTACTGCTGCTCTAACAACCCCAGGGCCTGAAACTCCAACATTTAATGCGCATTCAGGTTCGCCCATTCCGCAAAAAGCACCAGCCATAAACGGATTGTCCCCAGGAACGTTGCAGAATACTACTAGTTTTGCTGCACCGATTCCGTCACGGTCTTTTGTCAATTCTGCGGATTTTTTGATTATTTCTGACATCTTTAAAACGGCTTCCATATTTATGCCGGCTTTTGAAGATGCAAGATTTATTGATGAACATAATCTTTCAGTACAAGCAAGTGCTTCCGGTATGCTTTCGATAAGTTTTTTATCTCCATTTGTGCAACCTTTTTCAACTAGTGCTGAAAATCCGCCGATAAAGTTTACACCAACATCTTGTGCTGCTTTATCAAGTGTTTTGGCTATTTTGACATAATCCGGATTTTTGCAAGATTCACCGATAAATGCGATTGGTGTTACTGCAATTCTTTTATTTATGATTGGAATCGCATACTCATCAGCAAGTTCATCTGCATATTCTACCAAATTTTTTCCGTATTTTTGAATTTTGTTGTAAATTTTATCGCAAACAACATCAATATCTTCTGAAATACAATCTCTCAAACTCAATGCCAGTGTAACTGTTCTAATGTCGAGATTGTACAATTTTACCATGTTTATTGTTTCTAAAATATTTCCTGTATCTATCATTTTCCCTATTCTTTCTTTAATCCTAATGCTGTTGAAACATTCCAATCCTTTACTTTTAATTTGAGTTCAACACGTCTACTTTTGTTGTAATCTTCTTTTCCGTTGACAAGTACGGGTTCGTTGTAACTTTTGCCTTCTACAACTACAATTTTTCTCAATTTGTCCGCATACGCTTTGTTGTAATGGGTTTTGAACATATATTCCGTAACCGAATTTGCTCGTTTTAAACTCAAATCCATATTTCTTAAAAATTGCTCGTCTTTAGATGTTACACCTGCAAACATTTGTGAATCCGTATGGCCTTGAACGACGATGTATTGGATTTGTTCTGCAAGTTCTTTGTCGGCAAAAATCGAGTCGATATAAATCGGAGCAAGTTTATCTAATAATCTTTTCCCATTGTCAGATAATACGTAACTGTTAAGTTCAAACAATTCCACATCGGAAATTTTTAAATCACCCGACATTTTGTCAATATCTGCTTTTATATTGGCTTTTTGAAGTTCTGAGTTGATTTTTTGTGAAACTTCCATTTGAACTTTTTGTTGTTGAATATTTTGCTGAGAAAATCCTGTCATTGCAAGTACAAAGAGGGTAATGAAAATGATAGCCAACCCTAACAAAAGGTCTGCCATTGTTACCCAAAAGATGTTTTCTTCCGAGCCGTTTGCGCTATTCTTTTTTAGAAATTTTATTGACATTTTTATCCTTTAAAATAATTCATCAACAACATCTTTATGTTCTTTAACTGTCATATTTTCTTTCAATTGTTTATTGAGTTGGTTTAGTCCAAATATAAGATTTTCAAGATATGGAACAAGGTTTGTTGCCATACTTGCATTGAACGCTGTTTTAAATTCATTTGGGATTGCTGAAACCAGATTACCTGTAGAATTGTTTTGAATTTTTGATTCTCTTAATAATTCATATAAGAACTTTTCAGCAGATACGCTTGCAAATAATCCGCCCATAATTTCTTGAATTTTGTTTAGTGGAGTTTTGCACATTTGGTTGTACATATATCTTTCAATCATCAAATAAATCAATGATGAACCTACTGCAATTACTGAAACAAGTGCTGCAGTTTGCATGCTTACCATAAAGCTTGAAACTGATGCGATTGTTTTTTCCTGAGTTGAAAAGTCGATTTTTCCGAATGCGACTGCAATATTTAAAAATGTGAATAACGGACCAAAGCCTGTCAAAATAGTTGGCATTGTTTGAACCATTTTGAAGTTAAATTTTGAAGTTACCAAAGATTCTTCATTAAAAAAGTATAATGGGTCAGATGTCGTTTGAACGTTCTGAACTGTGGTTGAAATATCTTTGTATGCAACATCTTTTCCGTCCGCTTTCAATGCAACCGATTCAGAAAAAACTAAAGTATTTCTAAATTCTAACCAAGCGGTCGAAAAATAAGGATTGCACATCATCCAATTGTCAATTTCTTTAAATCTGAAATTCAAGTCGTTGCGTTTGAATTTGCTCATAAAATCTATTAATATATTCAAATTCTTGCCTGTTTGAGCGTATTTTGAATAGCAATATATTGTAGATGAAATAAAAACAATTAAAACGATTAGAATTGGTAAATCCATAATATATTTAAAAAAGTTCATACTCTTACTCCGTCTTCAAAGTTCATTGTAGCATATTAAACGTTTGATAGCAAGATTAACGGGAAATGTATCTCAATCCTTCGTTTAAGTATTTCCCGATTAAAATAAAAATGAATGAACCAATAATATCATAAATGATTTTTAATCCACTCTGTGATGCTATCCAGCCGCCAATGAACGCTCCGCCGGCGTGTCTGAATAGTGCAACGATTATCATATAAAATATGCCGATTAAATGTATTGTCAAAACACCACAAATGGCCGCTTTTATCATATTCGGAAAGCTATATTTTTCTTGCAAAAATTTACAAGCAATTGCAACTGCCGGCAAATAGCCTAAGATATAGCCAAATCCAAATTGCCCGATATAATGAAATCCTCCGCCAAGTGCAAAGAATGGAAATCCGCACAAGCCAAGTAATATATAGATGAATAGACTTGTTGTTGTCATTCCTCGACCCAAAACAGATGTTACAAACATTACGACAGGAATTTGCGGAATTAAACAAAAACTGTAAATGAAATCTTCAGGTGTTAGGTTTGCGCTTGAAAAGATTTCTGTCGGTAATATGTAGTGTTTAATATTTATGTTAATAAATGTTGAGCAAACGTACAACAAAATTGCAGCACAAATAAAAACAAGATTTGAAAACGGAATCTTAATTTTATGCTTTTTGTACTTGTCTATTCTTGTCATTTGAGGAATTAAGACTTCTTCTTCATTCATTTATTGTAATATGCTCCTTTAGTATTGATTTTGTTTGTTCGTAGCCATTTTTAAATTCGTCGAAAAATATATTTTTTGTCCACATAATTAATGCATCTTCGTTGTTGTCTTGATAGTAACCCTTGCGAGTTCCAAACGAAGAAAAGCCGTATTTTGTGTATAAGCTTATTGCAGGAGTGTTGCTTACTCTAACCTCTAGAGTTATATATTTTATTAAATCTTTGTAGCAATCATCAATTATTCTTGTGAGTAAGGCTTGACCAAAGTTTTTTCTCCTAAAATCAGGGTGAATTGCGATTGTTGTAATATGTGCTTCTTCCAGAATGTGCCAACAGCCTGCGTAACCTGCCAAAAAGCCATCGTTTGTTTTTAGTGCGTAATAATGAGCCAATTCGTTACTTATTTCGCTCAAAAAAGACGATTTTGACCAATGATGATCTCCGTATGCGCTGGCTTCAATTTGCATAACTCCGTCAATATCGTCCGGAGTCATTCGTTTTATTGTTACAACCTCTACACTTCCTGTCATAATTCGAATTTTATCACGATTTTTCTCTTCTTGCAAGAAAAATGTGTGCAAATTTTTATCTGATTGTTTAAATAATAATAAACACAATAAAATTACTTAATAAAAATTTACAAAATAAAGAAAATCATATAAATGATTGAAGTTTCGGCAAGCGTACTTATTTATTGAAGGTTTCTTTGTTTAAATAAACAATCAGTCTAAAAACATGTGTATTACTGTTAAGAAAGACAAAAACACTGCTTGCAAACAAATATTTTGCAAGTATGATAAATAACGTAAGCTCATGTATTGTGGGCTGATTTACAAGCCGAAAAATGAGGAAACTATGGCAAAAGACGTAATAGAATTAGAAGGCACGATTGTAGAATCTATGCCGAATGCAATGTTTAGGGTCAAGCTTGAAAATGACCATGAAATATTGGCACATATATCCGGAAAAATCAGAAAAAATTTCATAAGAATTTTACCGGGTGACAGAGTGAAGGTTGAAATGACACCTTATGACTTAACAAAAGGTCGTATAACCTTCAGGTTAAAATAAAATCTCACGTACAAACAAATATATAAAGGAAAAGAAAATGAAAGTAAGAACATCAGTAAAACCAATGTGCGACAAATGCAAAGTTATTAAAAGAAAAGGCAGAGTTGCAGTTATTTGTGAAAATCCAAAACACAAACAAAGACAAGGTTAATTTTCGACCTTAGTGTAGCGGAACAATTGCCGAATTGACGGGCGAAATCGGTCAATGGTGAGGAAGTATTTAAGCCTCATATACAAAAAAATCTAACAACAAGTAAAGGAGAAAAAAATGGCAAGATTAGTAGGGGTAGATTTACCTCGTAACAAAAGAATGGAAGTAGCATTAACTTACATTTTCGGTATAGGACCAACTAGAGCTAAAAATATTTTGGCTGCAACAGGTATCTCTCCGGATTTAAGAACAGACGATTTAACAGATGATGATATTAAAAAATTAAGAAATGAATTGTCTAACTATCACATCGAAGGTGATTTAAGACGTGAAATTTCTATGAATATTAAACGTTTACAAGAAATCGGTTCATTCAGAGGTATGCGTCACAAACGTAAACTTCCTTGCAGAGGTCAAAGAACTAAGACTAACGCAAGAACTCAACGTGGTAAGAAAACCGGACCAGTTTCTAAGAAAAAATAATGCGTAAGCTGGTGTTGAATCGTAACGAATACGGCAAATTTAAAAGAAATTAAAAGTAAAAAAGATAAAGGATAAAAAAATGGCAAGACCACAAAAAACAAAGAAAAAAGAAAAGAAAAATGTATTGCAGGGAGTTGTACATATTCAATCAACTTTCAATAATACAATTGTAACTTCTACTGATACACAAGGTAATGCTATTGCTTGGGCAACAGCAGGTGCTTCAGGTTTCAAAGGTGCTAGAAAAGGTACTCCGTTCGCAGCACAATCAGCTGCAGAAATGGTTGCTAAAAAATCTATCGACCAAGGAATGAAAAAAGTTGAAGTTCATATCAAAGGACCAGGATCAGGCAGAGAAACAGCTATCAGAGCTATCCAAGCTGCAGGTTTGGAAATCACACTTATCAAAGACGTAACTCCAATTCCTCACAACGGTTGCCGTCCTCCTAAGAAAAGACGTGTATAATAATTTGTCAAACGACAATTTATACAAAATATATTAATTAATGTAGATTATTAGGCGGGGGCTTGTGTTTATAGTCCAAAACGCAAACCATAGATGCCCCGCACAAGAAAAAGGAGAAATTATAAAATGTCAAGATATACAGGACCAATGAATAAATTATTCAGAAATAAAAAGGTTAAAGACTTATCAAATAGAAAGTTAACAACTTCTATGCGTCAAACAGCTTCTGGTCAACACGGTGCTGTTAGAAAAAAACTTTCTGAATATGCAATTCACTTAGCTGAAAAACAAAAAATCAGAATGACTTACATGGTTAGTGAAAAACAATTTGTAAGATATTATAACGAAGCTGCAAGAAGAAAAGGCGTTACAGGTACTATTTTGCTTCAACTTCTTGAATCAAGATTGGATAACGTATTATTCAGAGCAGGTTTCGGTATCACTCGTAAACAAACAAGACAAATCGTTAACCACGGTCACGTTCTTGTAAACGGTAATAAGGTTGATATTCCTTCTTATTTGGTTAAAGCAGGCGATGTAATTACAGTTAAATCAAAAAGTTCAAAATACTTAAATGATGTAATTGGAATGATTGATATGGCTTGTGCTCCGGCTTGGATGACAATCGATAAAGAAGCATTAAAAATTACATTCGACAGAATTCCGGAAAGAGAAGAATTAGATTCTGAAATCAAGGAACAACTTGTAATTGAATATTATTCTAAATAGAAATTGTAAGTAATAAGCATTAACTTATAAAACTAACAATTAAGCAGATTATAACTAGGAGAATAAAAGAATGGAATTAAAAATTAAATGTGTTAATACAACAACAAGTTCTGACGGTTCGCAGTACGGAAAGTTCGTTATTGAACCGTTGGAAAGAGGATTCGGAACTACAGTCGGAAACTCTTTGAGAAGAGTACTGTTATCCAGTCTTGAAGGTACGGCTGTTACAAGTGCAAGAATCGAAGGTATTACTCACGAATATACAGCAATTCCTGGTGTTTTAGAAGATGTTATTGACGTTATGCTTAACCTAAAAGGTTTGGTTGTTAAAACAGAATCTAAAGAATCACAACACTTAAGAATTGACGTTGACAGACCGGGACCGGTTTTGGCAAGTGATATTCAACTTCCAGCAGGTGTTAAAGTTGTAAACCCTGATTGGTTGATTTGTACAGTTGCTGACGGCGGTTCATTCCATGCCGACGTTATCGTTGATACAGGAAAAGGTTACGTTCCAAATGATGTTCCAAGAGATGCAAAAGATGCTACAATTGATATTTTACCGATTGATGCAACTTTCATGCCAATCAAGCAAGTAAGCTACAATGTTGAAAGTGCTCGTGTTGGTGATGCATTGGATTTCGACAAATTGACTCTTGAAATTTGGTCAAATGGTTCTATCGACGTTCAAAACGCATTGAGCCAAGCATCAAATTTACTTATCGAACACTTTATGCAAATCGCTTCAATTACAGGTCAACCTGCAGTTGCTCCTATCGCACCGCAAGAAGCTGAAGTTGAAGAAGCAGAAGTTGAAGATACTCCTACAATGACAATCGAAGAACTTGAATTGTCTGTAAGAGCATATAATTGCTTGAAAAGAGCAAGCATCAATTCTATGGCTGAATTGTTGAAAAAATCAGAACATGATTTATTAAATATCAAGAATTTCGGTAAAAAATCATCAGATGAAGTTATCGAAAGATTGCACCACTTTGGTTTAGACTTAGCGCCAAGCCCAGTGGAAGAAGATTTAATCGGTTAATTCCGGTTAATTATAGGAAAATACAATTAACTAAGTAAAGGATACAGAAAAATGAGACATATGTGTAAAAAACATACGCTAGGTAAAGCACAAGACCAAAGAAAGGCTTTGTTGCGTTCTTTAGCGACTGAACTTTTTGTACACGGTGAAATTACAACAACTATGGCTCGTGCAAAAGCATTGAAACCATACGCTGAAAAAATTATCACTCTTGCAAAAAAAGGTGACCTTCACTCAATCCGTCAAGCAGCAAGATATATTTACAACAAAGAAACTGGTAAATATATGGATTTGACTTCAGGTGAAGTATTTGATGCTCCACAAGCAGATAAAAAATTGGCATCACAAACTGTTTTGAGAAAATTGTTTGTAATTATCGGTAAACAATATTCTGCTAAAAACGGTGGATACACTAGAATCTACCACTTGCCACCAAGACGTGGTGATGCTTCAGAAATGGCATTGATTCAATTGGTGTAGACCATGAGATATGCCTTTCAGGTTCAGTACATAGGAAAAAATTATTCAGGTAGTCAAATTCAATTTGAAAACGGAATACAATCAGATTTTCCAACCGTACAAGGAGAACTTGAAAAAGCACTCAGTACATTGATAAGAGGTAAAACCTCAAATAATAAAAACCGACTGGTAAAGACAGTTTTTTCCGGTAGAACAGATAAAGGAGTTAATTCTCTGGGTCAGGTAGTTCATTTTGATACTGATGAAACGATTGTTGCTTCAAAGTTTCTTTATTCGATAAATGAAATTTTACCTGACGACATATCTGTTACGGACTTAAGAGTAGTTGATGATGACTTTCACGCTCAAAAATCGGCCAAAAAGCGTTATTACAGATTTGAATTTATAAATCGCAGATGTAAAAATGCTTTTGACGGTGATTTGATGAGAGTAAAATTCAAGACTGATGTAGATAGAATGCAAAAGTCGTTGAATTATTTACTGGGTGAACATGATTTTTCAAGTTTCAAAAGTGCCGGAACGCTTAACCCGAGCAAAATCTGTATTTTATATGAAGCGAAAGTTTCAAAGGTCGGGGACAAGGTTTTGATAGATATTGTAGGAAACAGATTTTTGTACAATATGGTCAGAACAATTGTCGGAACCCTTCTTGAAATAGAAGGACACAATTGGGAGCCTGAACACATGAAAATGGTTTTGGAGTCCAAAGACCGCACAAAAGCGGGAATGACTGTTAGTCCCTACGGATTAACTTTAATGAAAGTAATGTATTAAAAATAATAAACGGAGAAATGCAATGAAAACATATTCAGCAAAACCTCTAGAAGTTGAAAGAAAATGGTATGTAATCGATGCTGATGGCGAAACATTAGGTCGCTTAGCAGTTAGAGTTGCTAACATTTTGAGAGGTAAAAACAAACCTGAATACACTCCAAACGTTGATACTGGTGACTTTGTTATCGTTATTAACGCTGCGAAAGTGAAAGTTACAGGTAAAAAAGAAACTGATAAAATTTACTTACACCACACAGGGTATCCAGGTGGTTTGAAATCAGCAAGTTTCAAAGAATTGATGGAAAAAGATCCTAGAATCGTTATTGAACATGCTGTACGTGGTATGTTACAACATAATACTTTGGGTGCAGAACAATTCAACAAATTGAAAGTTTATGCAGGCGCTGAACACCCGCATGCTGCACAAAAACCAATCGTATTAGAAAAGGAGGCTAAATAATGGCAGATACTGAAATCAAAGCAACAGGCCGTAGAAAAACCTCTATCGCAGTTGTAAAATTAGTTAAAGGTTCAGGTAGAATTTTTGTTAACGGTAAAAAATTAACTGATTACATCGGTAACAGACCTGCAATCGAAATGTTAGTTTACAGACCGCTTGTATTGACAGAAACTCAAGACAGATTTGACGTAAGAGTTAAAGCTGTTGGCGGTGGTGTTGTATCACAATGTGGTGCTATCAGACACGGTATTTCAAGAGCATTGGTTAAATCAAATGCTGAATACAAAAATGTTCTTAAACTTGAAGGTTTGCTAACTAGAGACCCACGTGTTAAAGAACGTAAAAAATATGGTAGAAAAAGAGCTCGTAAGAGATTCCAATTCTCAAAACGTTAATCAAATATTGGTCGAGAATTCGACAAAGATTACAAAAAACCCGAACCTTTCAAGGTTTGGGTTTTTGTATGGAAATTTTTTGTTATGGCAAATTTAAGCTAGGTTTAATTTGGGAAAAATTGTTTTACATTAGTATAAATTTCCTAAAATTTTTGACTATTATGCTCTTGAACGGTATGTTTTGTCATTATCTCTTAGAACACCGGCTTTTTCCATTTCATCTAGTATGTGGAAACTTACCAAATTTCTGTAGTCAAACATTTCAGGAGTGAAAGAAGATAGACATTTAGTGTGATTAGGTCCTGCTTTTTCGCTAAGTTCTTTTTTCAAGGCTTTAACCTTCTTCATATCTTTAATCAAACCTGTTTTAAATCTATCCGGTGTGTAAAGTGTCCAAGCGGTGTGCGGATAGTATGTTGAACGACATTCATTTACGTTTTGACTGTATAACATGTCCTTAAACATGTCGTAGTCTATATCATGGAAGGTTTGCTTAATTTTGTTATCGTAAGGTTGCAAAATTGGCGGCATGAAAACTCTTTGCTCAGGAAGTTCGTATTCTCCGGCATATTTTTCTTCTGTGAATTCTCTAGAACCTATTCCGACGATTTCAATAGAATTTGCGAATTCATCAAGGATACCGAGTTCATCAGCATAGCGCCCCATCAAGTCTAAGAATGAAGAAACACCTTTGCCTGTTTGAATGTAGTCGGTAATAATCGTTTTCTGTCCTGTTTTTTTGTAGTTGTTTACAATACTTTGCGGGTCTGCTTGAATTCTTTTTAGATATCGTTTATAAGAATATTCTTCTTTTTCAGTTGGAGCCCATCTATCTACTTTTTTTGCACCTTCTTCATAATCAGGACGGAACCAATATTTTGAAAATGCAACAAATTTATAATCATCAATACCATCTTTCATCCATTTTGCAGCATTTAAAAACCATTTTGGACTTCTGCCTAAACAAATAATTTGATGGTCTTTGTATTGAGAATAAAATTTTGCAGTGTCTATAAATGCAGCCATTGTTTTTTTTGTTGATAGGGGCATATTTTTTTCCGGTTCTGCTAATTTTGATTGGTCAACCGTATTTAAAAAGGTTTTGTATCTTTTTCTATATCTTCTTTTGGTCGCATCACTCATCGCATGGTATTCAAAGAAATCAATGTGAGGAACCGTTCTGTTTGGGTCTATATATTCCCCAAAATGTATATTTACCCCGTATTTATAACCGATAGGAACTTTCGAAAATTCCGAGCTTTTGCTTTCGCCTCGGCTCAAGCACTCACTACTAGACGTTCGTGCTTTCGCCTCGGCATTAATATTATTTTGAACGTTAGTAAAATAATTTGCTTGTATTCTTGAAACTTGCATATAAACTCCTTATTTTTATTTTCTTGCAAGTTATAAAACTGCTGAAAAAATATTTTGCTATTAAAAAAAGATGCAGAAATGAATTCTACATCTTTTTGTTACAATAATTAATATTGTTTTGAGATTTATTATCTCGACAGAATTTTACTTAGGTATTTGTTAAATTAAAACATTACCGTTTTCATAGATTAATTTGCTGTCAGCATAAATTTTTCCACCGTTTTTCATGTTTTTAATCATATCCCAATGAAGTCCAGATACATTTTTACCGCCTGTTTCTGGGTAAGAAGCGCCGACAGCCATGTGGATAGAACCGCCAATTTTTTCATCAAATAGGATATTTCCGGTAACTTCTTGTATTTCAAAGTTTGTTCCTATTGCGATTTCACCAATACCATGTGAACCTTCGTCCATATTTATCATTGCGTGTAAAAATTCTTCGCCTCTATCGGCATGTGCTTCTGTAATTTTTCCGTTTTCGATTTTTAGATGAACGCCATTTGCGCTGTTGCCTCTGTAATTTTGTGGAAAATCGAAGTATATTTCACCGTTTATACCGTCTTCAACAGGAGAAGTGAATACTTCGCCGTCAGGATAGTTGTTCAAGCCTGAGCAACTAATCCATTTTCTGCCTTCTACATTGAATTTGATATCTGTTTTTTCGCCGGTGATGTGGATTTCTTTGACATTATTCAAATAATTTGCCCAACGTGTTTGTTTTTCATCAAGTTCTTTTAATTTTGCGATTGGGTCATCAAGGTCAAGGTAGCAAGATTTGAATAAAAATTCAGAGTATTCATCGAGTGACATTTTTGCTTCTTGAGCCAAAGCGTAGGTAGGAACATCTGCAATTACCCATTTGGCTGAACCTTCAGCAGAACGTTTCATAATCATTTCTGATAATGGCTTTGTTGCTTTTCCACGTCTTGCAAGTTTTTTCAGGTCTACTCTTGAAAGACATTTTGTATTAAGCGGCGCACCAATTGTAATAAATTTGTCGATAGTTTCATATTCAAGTTTTGTCATTGGGTCGATGTAATCTAGTTGTTCATCGTTCGCATTTTTTAAGAAAATTTCTGCAAAATCTCCGTAAGAACATCTCAAAATCGGGTGTGCTCCTTTTTCCAAAACTCTTTTATAAATTTCTTTGACCAAATCTTTTGCAAATATTGAATCTGATTTAATCATTACGGTGTCGCCTTTTTGAACATCTGTAGAATAGTCTACAAGTACGCTTGCATATTTTTCCCATACTGTTTTTGTCATTAATTTCTCCCTTCTTATATTGCTTACAAAAATATTATAATATCATATTAAAATAATATAAAGGATTTTAATATTGTCTTGATTTGTAATATAATTGTAAACATACGGATAGGAGAATAGAGGAGAAATTATGATAGACAAAACAGCAATAATTCACCCATCAGCACAAATCGCAGATGATGCAATTATCGGACCTTATGTTGTTATTGGTGAAGGTGTAAAAATTGGTAGCGGAACAAGAGTAATTTCAAATGCTCATATTGAATTTGCAGAAATTGGTAAAAATTGTACAATTTCTCCATTTGCAACAATCGGTTCTGAACCTCAAGATTTGGGCTATAAAGGTGAAGCTACAAAGGTTGTAATTGGTGATGAAACAATTATTAAAGAAAACGTTACTATTCACAGAGCAGCAGCATGTGGAGATTATACAACAAGAATTGGTAACAAATGTTTGTTAATGGTTGGTACTCACGTTGCTCACAACTGCGTTTTGGAAGATCAAGTTATTATGGCAAACCTTGCAACTTTAGGTGGTCACGTTCACGTTGGTTTTGGTGCTTTCATTGGCGGAATGAGCGTATTCCACCAAAATATCAGAATCGGTGATATGGCGATTATTAGTGGATTTTCTGCTTCTCGTCAAGATATTTTGCCATATTCTAAAGGTGAAGGCAGACCTCCTGTTCCACGTGGTATTAACGTAATTGCAATGAAAAGACGTGGTGTTCCTTTGGAAATTAGAACTGCAACAAATGAAGCATTCAAATTGTTGATTTCAGAAGATTACAATACTTCTCAAGCAATTGAAAAAATCAAGGCTGAAATTCCAATGAATGAATATATTGAAAAAATGATTAGTTTTATTCAAACTTCAAAAAGAGGCGTGTTGCTGAAATCTCACAAATCAGGTCACGAAGCATTACAAGATGACTAATTGAAAAAATAAGTATATAAATTAAAAAGTCTTATGTCGATGATGTAAGACTTTTTATTTGCAAAACTCTTCGGCTTTGTCGATTTTGCCGTTGAAATTGTTATCAATTCCATCTGAGCAAGAGCCGATTGAGTCCTTACTTTCTGGGCGTGCGTTTATTTTTAAATATTTGTTAGGTATCATCGTCCAAAGGTATAAAAAGAAATCTTTGTGAAGTTTTGCAATTTTGTTATCCTTGATAATTATTGAATTTTCATCATTTTTATTCTCTCCGTTATTAGAAAAGTTCATAGAACCGGTGATTAAATATTCATCATCTACAATAATCATTTTGGAATGTAGTTTTCCTGCATAATTTTCTGTTTTTAGCGGTATGCCGTTTGTGCGTAAAATTTTATGTTTAGAATTTTTTATTGATGTACTGTTTGCATCAATAATTATTCGTACATCAACTCCACGTTTTTTCGCATTGATGAGTTCTGTTGCAATGCCTTGATGTGTGATTAAAAATGCCGGCATGTAAATATATTTGTGAGAATTTTTTAGGATTTGTATAATTCTGTTTGAACTTTTGTCTTTAGGTGAAAAATAAATTTCTAATGTAGAGTCGCCAAGTTTAAAGGTTCTATTTTGAGTTAATTTTTCTTTTGATTTGTGAAATTTACCGTTCAACATTTGTGAAAATTCTTTTTGATACAAATCTGCGACATCTTTAGAATTTATAATCACAATGTCGTTAATATCGTAACCGGATAATCCTGTTGGAGAAAAATTCATTGAACCTGTATAAACTGTGGAATTGTCAAATATTACAAATTTGTTGTGCATCAAGTAATTGCTTGCGCTTTTGGCTTGAGGATTTCTGTCTGAAATTGAAATACTTGCCAAATCTTTGATAATTTGGTTGTCGTTATAGTAAGTTTCAGTGATTTCAAATGGTTCGTCGTATATAAAACGTATTTTTACTCCACGGTTTTTCGCATTTTTTAATGCGTTTGAAATTGCCGGAATTTCATTGTAGCCAAAAATTGCGATATCAATGCTTTCTTTCGAATTATTCACAAGGTTGAGAAATGCTTTACAAGGAGCGGTTTTACATTCATTGTTGGGCTTTAATTGTCTTGTAAAATCTGTCAAATATGTTGTTATGCTTCCTTCTGTTAAAACCATTTGAGGTTGTGGAATTTGTGGGATATTAAAAATATCAAAATCTTTTTTAAATTTATATTTTTTTGTTTTTACTTTAGTTTTATGACAAAATTTGCAAGGTTTTGCATTGTTAGGTATTTGCTTTTGCGGAATAATTACGCTATCTCGTGCAGCGTTTCCATAAGGACAATCGAGTGTGTGAAATTTCCCTGAATGGTGATTTAAAATAACAAGATGTAATTTCCTTGCATTTGTTAAATTTTTCTTGAAGTTTTCAATGTCCGCAATTTTGCCATTTGTTAATCCAAAACCGCTATGGAGCAACATTGTTTTGTAGTCGTAATCGTGAAGTGTAATATTTGCAAATTTGCATTCGGTTGTAACTTTTCCGGTGAATTTTACTTTGGTGTCAGAATTTTCAATTCTTTTTTGAATGAATTCTTGTGCTAAGTAGCCAAGGCTTATGATGTCGTTTCTTGTAATATTGTATTTCTTAGAATATTTTTCTACAAACTCGTCTGTCGGTTCCAGCGAAAACGCTTCGACATCGTCAATACAAATTATCTCATCAGAATCAATAATTCTGTTTTTGTTGAGGTCGATTCCGAGTTTTGTTGGCGAATATACGGTCAATACATTTTTGTAGCAATTTCTGTAATTTGTATAAATTGCAAATGCAATACAAAAAATTATTAATATTAATGCCGAAATATGCCTTTTCATTAGTCTAAATTCTTGTAGTTTGCAAGGTCAAAACCGAGTCTTGCGATTGTTGCTTTTAGTTGTAAATCTTGTGTAATTTCAAATTCTTTTGTGTGTGAATTTTGAATTGAATTTGAATATTTGCAAGGGTGAATTAACGCTTCTGCAACACAATCGTTTTCCAAAACTTCAAGCCCGTAATGTATTGCATCAGAGTCCATCATTCCGGTGAAGCCGAC
The DNA here is from genome assembly GCA_963635055.1 of Bacteroidaceae bacterium. Taxonomy (GTDB): domain Bacteria; phylum Cyanobacteriota; class Vampirovibrionia; order Gastranaerophilales; family Gastranaerophilaceae; genus Zag111. Next base: position 32,792 of record CAVHEM010000078.1, read on the forward strand.
TCCAATAATGTAATCGTTTGTTTTTAAGTTGTATTTTTCAAGTGTTTTGCGATTGATTTTTGTGTAGAATTGCAAAAGTGCAATTTTTACCAAATTTAACGGATAATTTAGTGTTAAATATTTTTTGAATTTTGGAATAAAATATAATTCTTCGTATTGCGTGCGAACGTATTTCAAGCCGTATTCTTGAGCGAGTTTGCAAGTCAGTTCAAAAATTGGCGGAATTGCGTGAGTGTGTACGTGAGAATCCAGGTGGTCAATTCTTACATCTTGCAAAATTTTTTCGATTTGTGCTCTAAATTCTTTTTCAATTTGAGATAATAATTTTTTGTTGTTTTGATTAAACACTAAATACTGATAGCTTGAATTAAATTCACCGTTCACGTTTGTGAGCATAGGACAGTGTGTCAACGGCTTGCCTTCCATTATGTTTAAATGTGCCGCAAGTCCTAAATTTGGACAATCCGGCAATATATCATGAATTGCATTTTCGTACGCTTCACCATTTGCACAAAGGCTTGCACTTGTCAAAAATCCATTGTTATAACCTTCCAAAACCGCTTGGTTATGCGCTTGTGTCAACCCAAAATCATCTGCATTTAATATAAATTTCTTCTTTACCATAAGCTATCCTTGATTTATTATGTTAATATAATAATGATATTAGAAAGAGGGCGACAATGCAAATACCTAAACTTGCGGTTACAATTCCATGCTACAATGAGGAATTATGCGTAGAAAAAACTTGTAAAAGATTATTAGAAGTTTTGGATATGTTGATTGAAAAAAATAAAATCGCTCAAGATAGTTATCTTTACTTTGTCGATGACGGTTCTGCTGACAAAACTTGGGAGATTATTGAACGTTTGCATAATGAAGACCCAACACAAGTAAAAGCGTTGAAATTTATCAGAAACTACGGCAACCAAAAAGCGTTGACTGCAGGATTAGAAGGAGTGAGAGAAATCGGTTGTGATTGTGTCGTTTCTATTGATGCAGATTTGCAACAAGATGAACTCGCTATTGAACGCTTTGTTGACGAATATATGAAAGGTAACGAAATTGTCCTTGGTATCAGGAATGACAGAAATACGGATAGCTTTTTGAAAAAAGCTACTGCACTGATGTTTTACAAAGTTATGAATATTTTAGGTGCAAAAATCCCTGTCAACCACTCAGACTATCGTTTGGTTAGTAAAAAAGCGCTTGATATGATGGCTTTGTATCCTGAAAAAGCATTGTTTTTGCGTGGTTTTTTCTATGAATTAGGGCTAAAAACTTCAATCGTAAAATTTGATGTTAAGCCACGTATGGCAGGGCAATCTAAGTTTAATTTTGTGTCACTTATGGGGTTAGCGCTGAATGGCATTACCTCATTCAGTATTTTTCCGCTACGAATAGTTGCTTGCCTTGGGTTTTTGATGGCAGTTTTCGCTTTTTTAGTCGGTCTTGAAACTATTTGTGAAAAAATATTTTTTAATAACTCCCCAAATGGTGTAGCAACAATGATTACGTTGTTGTGTTTCTTTGGTGGTTTGCAAATTTTCTGTCTGGGTATAATTGGAGAATACGTAGGGCAGGTTTATAGAGAAGTTAAAGCAAGACCCAGATACGTCAAAGATAAAGAGTTGTTATAAATTAGATAATTTTTTATTTTATTTTAAAAAAGGCGAAACGGCGGGTGGAGTATATTTCCCGCCGTTTCTTTTTGGACTAATTCTTTATAATTGAAATTATAGAGATTCTTGATAAATATTTCTTACCAACTCTCTTGAATTTCCGCTTGGTCCGATATTAATCAAACCATCAAGAGATGGAGTTGTGAACGCCAAATCTGTAAGTTTGTCTACATCTTCTGCGCTAAATCCCATATCGGTAAGTTTTTCAGGAACATCAACTGATTTCAACCATTCGTAAACACCTTTTGCAGCATTTTCAGCATCTGAAGCATCTGCTTTTAAGTTTGGAACGATTGGTGCCAAGATATCAGCTAATGTTGCTGCTTTGTCTTTGTAAATTGTTTTGATTACTGCAGGTAGCAAGATTGCAAGACCTAAACCGTGAGATAAATCAGGTTTTACTGCGCTCAATGGGTGTTCAAGAGCGTGTGTGTAGTGTAACAATCCGTTATCAAAACTTACACCGCCCATCATTGCTGCATACGCTAAGAAATATCTTGCTTCCAAATCTTCAGGGTTTGCAATTGCTTTTGGTAAATATTTAGCAACAAGTTCAATAACTTGTTTTGCTAATGTTATTGAATATGGAGAAGCAACTGTTGATGTTGCTGCTTCAACAACGTGATTTACTGCATCAATTGAAACATAACGAGTTTGTTTTGGTGACAATTTTGTCATAAGTTGCGGATCGTCGATTGCGAAAGTCGGATAGATGCAATCGTAAGCGATAGCCGGTTTAAAGTTCTTTTCAAGGTTTGTAACAACTGCAAAACGGTTAGTTTCAGTACCTGTACCGTGAGTAAGGTTAATTGAAATAATTGGTGCCGCTTTGGTTGGTTCAAATGTGAAATCATAAATATCTTCTGCTTTTTTGTCTGGATATTCAAGCAAAATTGCAACTGATTTACCAGCATCTGTAGGAGAACCGCCACCGATAGCGATAACTGCTTTAGCACCGAAATCACGAGCCATTTTAGCAGCGTCGTTTACGTGAACAGTTGTTGGGTTTGGTGTAACTTTATCAAAATTGATGTAACCGATACCGTGGTCTTTTAATGCTTTTTCTACAACGTCCCAAGCGCCTGTTGCTTTGTATGCATTTCTACCGGACATAACGATTACTTTGTCAATGCCTTTACCTTTGATAATTTTAGCAATGTCGTTAATCTTTTGAATAGCGCCAACGCCAAAGTAAACAGTTGTTCTTGTACGAATTTCTTTAACTTCGTTGATATTAATATCTTTTTCCCACATAATAAACTCTCCTTTCATCTACTAAAACCATCTTTTCACACGAAAATTATATGTTATAAAAAGTTTTTTTTCAAGCAATAATGTATAATTTTCTTGAATATTGTTGTTTATGCAAATATAAGGATTAAATCTTGTCTATTTCCAAGTTAAATTCTTAAAATAATCTGGGTTTTTAGCTGCTTCATTTGCACAAGTTACTCCATTCAATGGGTCATATTCATTTTGATTACAATACTTAGTTGAATCTGTGTATTCTGTACCTTCTGCTCCTAGTGGTATAAATTCAGTATCATCCGTCAATTGAAAGAAAAATAAGTCATATCCTGCTCTATTGGGAGGTGAGTTATATCCATTTATATCAACACTCACCCATATTATTGTGCCTATAGGAAATTGATTTCTTATAAAAAATATTGTTCCATCGGGTAGTAATATTGAGCCTTCTAGCATATAAGCGTATATTGCTCCAATTTTCCCTTTTGTCATTGTTGTATAATCACCAGTGATGTGTTTCCCAAAGCAGCTCCCTGCATAACCACACGATGTTCCATTTGTAAAATAGGGACGAATTGTATTAATAAAATTATTTGTAGCGTGTGGAGGATAATCATTTGCATCGCCTGTTAATCCATCGGCTTGCATAAGTTTGCCGATTTGTTTTAGGGTTGAATATGATTTGAGAAACTGTGAACGTAATTTTATTGCTCGGATATTATTTAAAAGACTTGGTAATGTCATTGCTGAAATGATGCCGATTATGCCAAGAGTTATAAGTATTTCAGCAAGTGTAAATGCCGTTTTAGTTTTGAGATTTTTCAAATAATCCTCCTTCTTATGGTGTTTCTATATGGAAACACTATAAGATATTGTAACTTTATAATTCAAATATGTCAAGGAAAGGTTTGAATAATACAACAGAGGAAGAAAAACGTTATTTGGTGAGTTTTGGTCATTGCTTGAAGGCTTTGCGGATAAATTTAGCAAAGAAAAGTTTGCGAATTTTCGCTTACGAAACAGATGTACCTTGTGCAACTTTGAGTCGAATTGAAAATGGGCAAAGAATTCCGAATTTACTAATCCTAAAGCATATCGCCTCTGGCTTTGATATGACGGTGTCAGAACTTCTTGACAGACTCGAAACAGAAATTCCTGATGATATAAAAATTTTTGAAGAATAGAACCCCATTATAGTATAAAAGTTTTTATTGTATAAATTTTATTCTGCTCATATAACAGTTATTTGAAGTGCGAAATCCGGAATTTATCTTTTCCAAACCTCATCTGGAATTTTCCAATTATTTCTTTTTACATATGCTAAACACCAATAGCCGTTGCCTTTTAAGCAGTTTTGTTCTATTTCTGCTTGTGTTCTATCGGTACCGGCAGGAAGAAGTCCTCTTTCCGGTATATATACTGCCACATATATATCTTTACCGATTTTGTTTGGTTTATTCCTTCCGTTTGCATCAAAGTAAACAATTAAACTATCTTGAGCAGTTTTTATTCCAAATATGCTATCTAACGTAGGTAATGTACCCCAACCATCAATACTAAATGAAATTCCTTTAGCCGTAGTGAAGGATAATGTATTAAGTCCCATTCCTGCATTGTCAGAATACCACGCTTTGTTTCCGTTGAGGTCTTTGACTTCACCTTTTTCGTGCCAGCAAGAAAAGGTATTGTAACAAGTTTCAAGAACTTTTATATGAGGTTGAATAAATTTTCCAAACCAATCCTTCATACTTTCATCGTTAAAGTCCAAAATTGTTGTTCCTGTTGTGTTATCAGCAGAATCTGCAAGTTGCATTGTTTGATAAAGGAGCGAATATGCAACTTGAGTTTTGGTTTCAATTTGTCTTTTGGAAATTTTAGTAAGAAGGTTTGGAATTGTCATTGCTGAAATGATGCCTAGTATTCCAATTACAATCAACACTTCTGCCAGTGTAAAAGCAATTTTTCGTTTTTCTTTTGAAATCATATTTACCTCATTATATTGTCGCTATTGGCGACAATAATAATCGCATGATAGCATAAAATGTACTTATGTGCAATGTTTTTAGAAAACAGTTGGGACAGCAAGTACAGTTGCTCAGAAAAGCGAGAGGTTTAACTCAAGAAAATTTGTCACTTGAATCTGATATATCTCGTTCACATATAGCGATGATTGAGGCTGGAAAGCGTGATGTCACTGTAAGTTCTATGTTTAAGATTTCAAGGGCATTAGGAGTTACTCTTGCGGAAATATTTGCATTTGACGATTTAGAAAAATTTAAGTTTGATATCGAAGAGTTGTATAAATAATTTTGAATGTGTTTATAAAAATTGGCATACCAACGGTGTAATTTTACATGTCAGGCGGTGCTGTGACCTACGTTTCATTATGTGCCCCCCTTGAGGGGGAACCGAAATCTATGATTTCGAAGGGGGG
>CAVHEM010000079.1:0-17850 GCA_963635055.1 Bacteroidaceae bacterium
GGCTAAAAATCACTTTTCGCATGCTCAAAGGATTTTTTAAGCCTTTCAGAATGACAAGAGCTTTGGTAAGCCACCAAATAGTCATGCTGAACTTGATTCAGCATCTCTTCCTTAATCAATATAAAACAAAAGATTAAGCCACTAACACTTTGTAAAACCGTGCCATAAAGAGACCCTGAAACTAGTTCAGGGTGACCTTTTTGAAAGATTTTGTTCTTTTTCGGAAGGACAAAAACTTTGTAAAATCAACCGATTTTTCTTGCAATAATAATTATCGGTGAATAAGTCAAAACCGTCTGTTTGTGGAGTTTTGAATACTTATCACAAAAAGCCTTAACTTCTTTTACCGTCCAAGTTCTGTCAGAAAGTGAATTCACTCCGGTTTTTTTCATGTGAGCCAAAAGTTCAAGCGGAGTATTAAAATTAACCGGTTCAAAAAATTCCTCACTATATAAAAGTTCAAATCCCAACTTCTTCAAAATCTCGTTCAATTCTTCTTTTGTTTTATATTGAAGTGACAAACCAGTAATTTCTGTAATTTCTTTAAAATTTGACGGTGAAAACGTTGTGAATGCCAAAATTCCGTCTTTTTGAAGCCTAAATTTCAGAATTTCCAAAATCTTTTCTTGATTTTGAAACCACTGCAAAACTGCATTAGAAAGTATCAAATCAACCTTTCGCTCAACCTTAATTTTTGCAGCGTTTCCACAAATAAAATGTGCGGTAGGAATAAATTTTGTCACGTAATTTTTTGATTTTTCAACCAAATCATTTGCGTAGAAATTTTTAAATTTCAAATCTTTTGCAACAAGTTTTGTCAAAAGTCCAGTACCTGTACCGATTTCCAAAACATTTTCAAAACTATCAGAGATTTTTAACAATTCAAACATCAATTTTGAGGCGGTCAAATCCTGCACAACTGCATTTTTATCATAATCCGCCATACTTTTTTCAAATTGTTTTTTTACATGTCTAAAATCTATTGGCATAGGTCAACAATTTCTTTCCATTTACTAAATTCAAAAAACGGAGAATGTCCACTTTCTATTGTTTTTACAGGCACTCCAAATTTCTTATGGCTTGCGATTTGATTTTTCGGCGGAATAATTTTGTCAAACTCAGACACCACCGCAAAATCGTAGAAATTTTCACCATTTACACTATTTGATTTAATAAATTCATACAAATTTTCAAGTTCGGAAACTCTATTTTCAATACTACGTTTGACAGGATTTTGGGAATATTTTTCAAATTCGGATTCTGTTTTATAAACATTTTTGTAAAATTTTCCACCCAAACCAACGCTTGCATGTTTCAATGTCAATTCAAACATTTTGACAGGAATTCCAAATTCATTATCAACAGGTGTGACAGTTCCGTTTATGGCAAATTTTTGGTCAAAATTTTCAAAATATTTTCTTAAATATACAGCGACAAAAACACCCATTGACCAACATATCAAAGTTTTGTGCTCGTATTTTTCTGAAATATTTTTAAGAATTTCGAGTTCTGAAATCTCATTATAATCATAAATAAAAAGTACATCAAAACCGTCACAACTCAAGGTTTTGAATGGTATTTCATCAAAACTCCAACCTGCGAAAAATACTATCAAATTTGAACTGTTATTTTGACTTAGCCAACAAGATTTCATCAATTTTCTCCTTCAAAACTTTCAATTCAATTTCTTCAATCTCACAAGTCAATGACAATCTCAAACGAGAAGTCCCAACCGGTACGGTCGGAGGCCTTATCGGCAAGGTGAAATAGCCGTTGTGGAACAAAACATCGCACAAATCAACAGTATCTTTGTTTTCCCCAATTACAACAGGAATTATATGACTTTGGCTGCCAAATTTTTTTGCAATATGTAGCATTCGTTGACGTTTTGCCAAAGTTTGCGAGAATTTGTTTTCTATAATCCATTTTGTGAACGCAACATTTATTGGCGGCAACGCAGTTGAAAAAATAAACGAACGGGATTTATTTATCAAAAAGTCAATCAAAACTCTTGAACCGACAACAAATGCACCCATTGAGCCTGCGGCTTTGCCAAAAGTTCCGACAAGCAAATCAATATCATCAATTATGCCAAGTTCTTCCGCAACGCCCAAACCTTTTTGCCCGAAGACACCAAATGCGTGGGCTTCATCAATCACCAAATTGCAATTATATTTTTTCTTCAATTCAACGAGTTTTTTCAAATCAGCAATATCGCCGTCCATTGAAAAAACACTTTCTGTAATAATGAACGCATTTTTGTAATTTTCACGTTCTCTTATTAGTAATTTTTCAAGTGCTTCCGTATCGTTATGCGGAAATCTGAAAAACTTTCCCTGAGATAATTGCATTCCATCAATTATACTTGCGTGGTTTAATTTGTCAGAAAATATAACATCACCTTTTTGATTTAAGGCACTGGAAATTCCCACATTTGCGTGATATCCGCTATTATAAAGTAAAGTTGCTTCTTTATTATATAAGGTTGCCAAAAGTTTTTCTAACTCATCATAAACAGGCAAAGTTCCTGTCAATAAACGAGCAGAAGCGCTACCAAAAGAATAATTATTACCGACAGTTTGCAAAAATTCTTCTGTAATTTCTTTATTATCAGCAAAATTCAAATAATTATTCGAAGAAAGATTTAATAATTTTTTACCTTTATAATAGATAAATTTTTCATCTTTTCCATCAAAATTTTTCAAATTTCTAAAGTGTGAATGAGCCTTTAACTCATCTAAAATCTTTTCATAATCCTCATACATAACTACAAAATATTACAAAAACCAACCAAATTCAATAAGAAAAACTTTGCAACAAAATAGCAAAAATTTTCTTTTTCAATATCAGAACAAGTGAAAGTATCCGTCATTTCTGCAATATGCTCACTTATTGGAGCCAAGTCACTGATTAACTTCTTTCATTTATTTTGGCTGAACAACCACAGGATTTGACATAAATAATCTTGCAGAAGTTTCTCTTGCATCAGAATAATCAGACTTTGATGCAACACTATCTTTTTTAGGGCTGGAAATTGCACCGTGTGAAGTCAAAACCATTCTCATCTTATCGCTTGTCGCATAATCAAGCGGATTCATACCATTTGCAGAAAAATTTATAACTTTATCTCGAAATGTAAGCTTTGCAACAAGGTACGAAACGGCGTTTACATAATTATGTTACATAACAACTCAAGTTTTGGACCATCTATGCAAAATATTCAGTCATACATTCTTGCAAATTCTTATTAATATCTTTTGCCTGAGATTTAACATTAGTTGGAAAGAACACACTAGGTACAAATTGTCTGATATCAAATGGTATGTTATCGTTTAAAAACAAAGTTTTATTGATTACACCAGACCTCATCAAACTGTCCGACACAAGAAAACTACCTTCCGGTATATTTTGAATTTTTCCCAATAACTTTGCCATATAAGTAAAAAACTTCAAATTTTTATCATTCACTTTTAATGGAGTATTACTATTTACAAAAAAATTGTATTTTTTATTTTTAATCCCCATATCATTCAGATCGGTTTCTTTTGCAGAAACAATTGTAATAAAATTATCAAAAATAGGGTGTTCCATATTTGGATTATCAGTGGTTGAAATTATTTTTCTAAATTCTGACAAATCATGCCCCGCTTCATCGTCCTTCAACATAAGAGAAAGATAAGTTTTGTCAACATTACCTATAACCTCTTGTGCTTGATTCATCTTTTTAACTCTTAATTTCATTCCATATATATTTGAAAAACCAGTAAAATTTACGTCCATAAATACCTCTTTTTTCATACAAAAACCCAAACAAAATCTTTTTTGCCATTATACACTATAAAAACAAAAATATACCATACAAAAGGCAAAAAGAGGCGAGCAAAACTCACCTCTTTTTAAAGTTTTAGATTGTCAAACGTAAGAATTACGCTTCGTCTAACGCTGCAACACCCGGAAGAACTTTACCTTCGATAAATTCCAAAGAAGCACCACCACCTGTTGAAACGTGAGTGAAATCTTCAGCCTTGCAGAATTTTTTAGCAGCAGAAACTGAATCGCCACCACCGATAACTGAAACAGCACCGTTTTTAGTTGCTTCTACGATAGCTTCCAAAACTGCTTTTGTACCATCAGCAAATTTAGGATTTTCAAATGCACCAACAGGTCCGTTCATCAAGATAGTTTTTGAAGATTTCAAAACATCTGCAAATGCTATTCTTGAATCCATACCAGCATCAACACCTTCAAATCCGTCAGGAATTTCATTAATTTTAACGAATTTGTTAGTTCCGTTACCTGAAAAATCATCAGCAACCAAAACGTCTGTAGCCATTACAAGTTTAACGCCTTTTTCAGCTGCTTTCTTTTCGATAGCTTTTGCAGTGTCAATTTGGTCATCTTCACAAATTGAGTTACCAATTTTACCGCCATTAGCCTTAACGAAAGTATAAGCCATACCACCACCGATGATTAGGTTGTCAACTTTGTCAATCAAATTTTCTAAAACACCAATTTTAGAAGAAACTTTTGCACCACCAACTACAGCAGTAAATGGGTGAGTTGGGTTATCAAGTGCTTGTGATAAACATCTGATTTCTTTTTCCATCAACAAACCGGCAACAGCAGGTTTCAAAACATGAGCCAATTTTGCAGTTGAAGTGTGTTTTCTGTGAGCAGCACCAAATGCATCGTTCACATAGAAATCACCAAGTTTTGCAAGTTCATTAGCAAATGTCATATCATCATCTTTAGCTTCTTCAGCCTTGTAAAATCTGATATTTTCCAACAATGCAACTTGTCCGTCTTTCAAGTCTGCCAATTCTTTGTCTGCACCTTCACCAACAGGAGATTTTACAAACAATACATCTTCTCCCAAAACTTTTGCCAAATATTTAGCAACCGGTTCTAGTGAAAATTCTAAGTTCCATTCACCTTTTGGTCTGCCTAAGTGTGCCATCAAAATGATTTTTGCACCTTTATCTTTCAAAAATTTTACAGTCGGCAAAATTGCTTGAATTCTTGTGTCATCAGTAACATTTTTGTTTTCATCTAACGGAACGTTGATGTCAACTCTGACTAAAGCTCTTTTTCCCTTGATTTCGCCAAGGTCTTTAATTGATTTTTTCATAGTGTTCTCCTTCTTAAAAAGTACTGCATGTAAATTCTACAAAAAACATACCACCAAAACAATATCCAAATATTATAATAATATTAAGTTGTAAATTATTGTAAAAACAACACCACCTAACCTAAAGTTATTCATACAAAATTCCGTAAAAAATATTGACAGACTTAATATTTTCATTAAACAGAATAATGCAGAAAGGTGGCATTATGTCTATAAATAACATCTCTAATTTAGGAGCAAGTTACTCATTTTGTACCCAGAATAAATTGAGCGAAGAAACCAAACGAAAACTTCAAGCTCTAGGTATTGACGCAACAAACGTAACCTCAGAAGCTCAAGCCCAAATGCTGATAACAGCAGCACAATCAAGACAACAAGTACAAAAAACAGATAATACAAGCACAGGTCAAGAAACAACCTGTTCAAGCGAACTAGAACTAATCACCAAAGCAAAAACTCTTGCCTCAAAAATGGGTGTATCAGTTTCGCAAAATTCAACAATGACTGAAATTTTGACAAGTTTATCTAATAAAATTTCAACCCTAACCGCCCAAACCGGAAATGACAAAACAAAATCCAACGAAATCCAACAGTTTCGCTCTGAATTAACTTCACTAGAAAATGAATATTCTACCCTGACTCAAAGTCAAAATTCAATATTTTCAGCGATGAACATGTCAGCAAACCTCAATAAATTAATGCTTGGATTGAATTAATATTTGATTAAAACTGGACGAAAACAGAAAGTTATGCTAAAATCTTGTCTGTAATAAATAAGGACAGAGTTTTAGACTTTGTTGCTATGACCAATTTAAGCCGATATAGCTCAGATGGTAGAGCAACTGATTCGTAATCAGTAGGTCAGGGGTTCGATTCCCCTTATCGGCTTTTTTGTCAAGATTCTGTCATTCTGAAAAGATTAAAAATCGATTTAAAAAATTTCAAAAAAATGAAAAAATTGCTAGTAAAGGGATTCCTGTATTAAAGTCCCCAAAGAAAAAACAACAAGCCAGTCAAGTTGCAAATTGGTGGAATGAAGTTGAACAATTGTCTTTAGAACAAGCACTTGAATATTCATTTTTATTTTCTAGGATTTATGATTTTGCTAAAAAATTTCCAAATTCAGGAAGTTTGCAAGCTTTATTAATGGAATACAATAAAAATTTGAAATTATATCATTTAGACAGAATTATATTGCTTATTTTTATTGAAACCAACAAAAAGTCGTGCAGAAAATGTACTTTAGTATACGAAAAGTCGTGCGTAAAAATGTATTTTATGATAGAATATTTCTAAAGGAAATGAGTCATGTACAGATATGCAATAAAAGATTTAATAGTTTGGAAGAATTCACCGAATCATATGCCACTAATAATAAAAGGAGCAAGACAGGTTGGAAAAACTTGGTTAATGCAGGAATTTGGCAAAACGCAATATGAAAAAGTTGCATATTTTTCCTTTGATAACAACCCAAGACTTGATACTTTATTCAAGAAAGATTTTAATATAAAAAGGTTAATAGATGGTTTAAATATTGAAGTTGGTTTTAATATTACACCTAAAGATACCTTGATTATTTTTGATGAAATACAAGAAAATCCTTTGGCTTTGACTTCTTTAAAATATTTTTGTGAAAATGCTCCTGAATATGATATTGTTGCGGCAGGAAGTTTGCTTGGTGTAGCACATCACAAAGGAACAGGATTTCCTGTTGGCAAAGTAGAATATCTTAATCTTTATCCTTTATCATTTAAAGAGTTTTTACTTGCGATGAGTGAGAATCAAATACTAGAAATCATTGATAAAAATGATTTTGAAATGCAAAAAGTTTTTAAAGAAAGAATTATAGATTTGCTCCGCAGATATTGTTATGTTGGAGGTATGCCAAAAGTCGTTTTATCGTTCTCTCAAGAACAGGATTATAATTTAGTAAGAAAGATTCAAAGAAATATTTTGAGTGATTATGAAGGCGATTTTTCAAAACATATTCCGCCAGAACAAGTTGAAAGGACTCGCCTATTATGGAATGCGATACCATCGCAACTTGTTAAAGAAAACAAAAAATGCGTGTATGGAAAAATTAAACAAGGAGCGAGGGCAAAAGATTTTGAAATTGCTCTTAATTTGTTGATTGATTCAGGATTAGTTCATAAAGTTTCAAGAGTAACTGAACCGAATATGCCACTAAAGGCATTTGAAGATGTGTCAGCATATAAATTATTTTTACTGGATGTCGGGCTACTTAGTGCGATGAATGATTTAGATTCTCGTTCACTTTTGGAAAATGCTAAATTATTCAATGATTATAATGGTTCCATTACAGAACAATACGTTTTACAAGAATTTAAAACTATTGGGGATTTACCTATCTTCTATTGGGCAAGCAATAGAGCCAAGTTAGACTTTTTAATACAATATCAAAATAACATTATTCCGGTTGAAGCAAAAGCTACGATAAATCTACAAGCAAAAAGCTTAAAAAGCTTCCGACAAAAATATGAGCCTAAAATATCTATCAGAACATCATTAGCAGATTTTGAGAAAAATACCGGTTTATTCAATATTCCTTTGTATGATATTGAAAATGTAAAAGAAATAATTTGAACACTATTCAAATGGAATTTAAATTTCGACATCTCTTTCGTGTTCTATAAATAAGGCATTCAGTATATCTGCATTATTTCACAGGTGTTTAATTACTGGTGCCAAATTATAGCACTCTTTAATTTCTGACTGATTTGTAACAAAATAATCTATAACAATAGCGGTGTTATAAATCTAAAATCGGTGATGATAAGTTACATTATGAGAAGTTCGCAGATGGAAGCGTAGTTTGCATAGAGAACGAAATCCCATTTGAGATACCGGAAAACTGGGCTTGGTGCAGAATGGAAGAAGTATGCAAATATATACAAAGAGGCAAATCTCCAAAATACTCAGAGGGGAAAAAGTTTCCTGTAATATCACAAAAATGTGTGAGATGGACAGGGGTAGACTTTAAACCTATGAAATATATAACAGAAGAAAGTCTTAAAAATTATGAAACAGTTCGTTTTCTTTGTGATGGCGATATACTCTGGAATTCGACAGGAACTGGAACCGTAGGAAGGGCTGCTTTATATATTTCTAAATTAAATCCATTTTCAATAGCAGTTGTGGATTCCCATGTAACAGTATTAAGACCCTTGAAGGTATTATCCGACTACATACATAAATATATTATGTCACCACATGTTCAAATTGGTTTTGAAGATTTGTGTGACGGCAGTACAAATCAAAAAGAATTATCTTTAACCACAGTGTGCAATTTTCTTATCCCCATCCCTCCACTTAAAGAACAATCAAGAATTTCAAGTACAGTACAAGAATTATTAGAAATAATAGAAACCATAGAAAATGATAAAATAGACCTTTCCGAACTTATTAAACAAACAAAATCAAAAGTATTAGATTTAGCAATAAGAGGTAAACTTTTACCACAGAATCCGAATGATGAGCCTGCTGATAAGTTATTAGAAAAAATACGAGAAGAAAAAGAAAAATTAATCAAAGAAGGTAAGTTAAAACGTGATAAAAGCGAAACTTACATCTTTAAAAATAGTGATGATAACTCTTATTATGAGCAGATAGACGTTGAAGCTGTTTGTATTGATGACGACTTACCATTTGAAATCCCAGATTCTTGGAGATGGTGCAGAATCGGTAATATAACCACTATAAAAGGTGGAAAAAGATTGCCGTCAGGACACTCATTGCTTAATAAAAAAACAAATCATCCATACTTAAGAATAGTTGATATGAAGAATAATACTATTATCGATGATGATATTCATTACATATTAGAAGATGTATTTGATAAAATCAAACAATACATAATTACTGATAAAGATTTATATATTACAATAGCAGGAACAATTGGAAATGTTGGTCTAATACCTCCAAAATATAATAATGCTAATCTTACTGAAAACGCTGTGAGGGTAATTTCTGTGTTAATTAATAAAAAATATTTAATGTATTTAACTTTATCTAATTATGTACAAAATCAATTTATTGATAAAACTCACCACGTTGCAATGCCTAAATTAGCAATTGAACGTATAAAAGGTGTACTGGTACCAATGCCTTCATTACTAGAACAAAACAATATTATTAACAAATTAGAAAATATCTTTTCATATTTAGATAATTTAGAAGCAATAATAAAAGGCTCATAGGTAAAACCTAGAGCCTTTTAGGCTACCATGTTACAACTTTATCTACAATTTCTCTTTGTTCGCTTGCCGTTCTACGAAGATATATTCTCGTTGTTTCAATGCTTTCGTGTCCCATCAAGTCAGCAAGAAGTGCAATTTCATTAAATTTATCTAAAAAGTTTTTAGCAAATCGATGTCTAAAAGAATGTGGATAAACAACTTTTGTATTTAAACCGTATTTTAGTGCATAATTTTTTAATTGTTGTGATATGCCTCTAGCAGTAATTCTGTCTCCGAAACGATTTTTAAATAAATATCCTGAAATTATATTGTTATTTTTTAACCATATTTCAGTTTCATTTTTTAATTTTTTAGGAATATATAATCTGCGTAATTTTCCACCTTTTGTATATAAATCAAAATACCCAATATGTACATGTTCAACTTTTATTTGGATTAATTCGCTTACTCTAGCACCTGTTGCTGCTAAATACCATACTACAAAATACCATTCTAAATTATTATCTTGTTTTAATTTGTTTTTTAAAAATTGATAGTCAGCATTACTAATGACATTCTCAAGAAAATTCTTTTGTTGAACCTTGATAAATTTAAGTTTTAATTTATCTTTTTTAATAAATTCTAAATATTTATTAATGGCTTGTAATCTCAAGTTTACCGTTTTTGGTTTAAAGTTTTCCATTAAATAACCTTTGTACGAAAGCAAATTTGATTTGTTAACTTCAAGATAGGCAGCGTTAAAATAATTAACAGTCCATAAATAAGAAGTAATTGTTTTTTCTGAAAGATTTTCTTTCAATAAATAATTTTTAAATTTTTCGTTCATACGGAACCTCCTTTTCTTTTACAATTAAAGAAGATTCAAATTTTTAAATTATTTATTGAAAATTTCTTGTATTGTATCAAGTTGAGTAAATATGTCTTTTATTTTCGATACGATTTTTAATTGTTCGTTTATTGGAGGTAAGGCAAAATAGTAATTTACTAAGAACTCTCTAGATATATTTGGTTGTGCCCCTCCCATACCTAGTTCTTTTAAATTATTACGTTGTGACATTAAATAATAGAAAAGATATAAATTGTTGATATGGATACATTGACAAGCACAACATGCTTGATTTGTTGTAGAATCAATGTTTAATATTCCTAATTTACCAATAGTTGCACCATACATTGCTATTAAAATACTTCCTTTGGGTTTTATGCATACAGAAGTTTCTTTTAAAGCTTGTTCTGTAATATACTCTGGAATCGTATTAATATAGCCATCGTTTAAATCCCCTGTTTTTAGCCAAGGTATTATTCCATTATTATAGTATTCAGGTTTGTTTCGATTCGGTGTAGCTCCAGCACCCCAAACTCCAATATTGCCAAGTCTGCACCATCTCCAAGAATCAGGGATTTCAAATGGTAAGTCGTCATCAATACAAACAGCTTCAACGTCTATCTGCTCATAATAAGAGTTATCATCACTATTTTTAAAAATGTAAGTTTCGTTTTTATCACGTTTTAACTTACCTTCTTTGATTAATTTTTCTTTTTCTTCTCTTATTTTTTCTAATAATTTATCTGCCGGCTCATCATTTGGATCTTGCGGTACAAGCTTGCCTTTTATTGCTAAATCTAAGACTTTTGCTTTGGTTTGTTTAATGAGATTTGATAAATCAATTTTATCCGAATCAATAGTTTCAACTAACTGCAATAATGTTTCTACAGTTTCTGATATTCGTTGTTGTTCGGATAATGGTGGAAGTGGTACCAACGTTTTTCTTATATTTTCTAAGTGTAAATTAGGAACCCCTATTCCTTTTTGTTCTCCTTTAAAAAAATCTTGAATATATTTGCTTTCGATAATTTTATGAATATATTGTGGAGAAATATGTCTTTTGAATAATCTTATAACCGCAAGAGTTACATAAACATCAAACTCAATATCCCTATCAACTAAAGCTGCCTTACCGATAGTTCCATTTTTAGCCAGTAAAATGTCATTTAATTCTGGTGCTAACCTCTTGTATAATTTTTGGTGCAACTCGTTTGGGATATACATTACATCATCCCAATCTATTTTATTTGTAGTTACATTTTTTGATGATAAAAAAATATGTCCCATATCTGTATAAGTTGGTGTTTGATGTGTTCCATCTGTTAATAATGTACATACATTTTGTAAACGTTCCCACGTCCAGTTTTCAGGTATCTCGAATGGTATTTCATCTTCGATACAAACTACGCTTCCATCTGCAAACTTCTCATAATGTAACTTATCATCACCAACAAAAATAGATGATTCATTTTTATCTCGTTTTATTTTTTTATCTTTAATAAGTTGTTCTTTTTCAGATCTAATGCGTTCAAGTAATTTACTTGCAGGTTCATCCTTTGGATCTTGTGGTACGAGTTTCCCTTTAATTGCTAAGTCAAGAATTTTTTGTCGTAATTGTTTTGTATTCATTATTCATCAACCTCAGCAATTAATTCTTGTAATTTAGCAACCGAAGATACAATTGAATCAGTTTTTGTTTGGATTTCAGCAAGTAGTTCTTTCAATGAACACTCTGGAATTTCATATCCTGTTTTTATCCAAGAAATATCTAAACTTGTTTTATCTCTTTTTAAAATATCTTCGTATGTGAATTTTCTCCAACGACCTTCAGGATTTTCTTCTGACCAAGTTTCTTTTCTTTTTGAAAAATCATCGGCACAGTAACATTCTACAAATTCATCAAAATCAGATTCTTTAAGAGGATTTGTCTTACCAAAAGATGGCATTTTTGAACGTAAATCATAAATCCAAACTTCTTTAGTATTACCTTTATCTTCTTTTCCTCTTGTAAAGAATAATACATTAGTTTTTACACCTTGAGCATAAAATATACCTGTTGGTAAACGCAAAATTGTGTGCAAGTTACATTTTTCCATCAAGTCTTTTCGAATTTTTTCACCGTCATTGTCCGCAAATAAAACATTGTCTGGCAAAACAACTGCCGCACGAGCCTCACCGGTAGTTTTTAAACTTCTATAAATGTGTTGTAGGAAATTTAGTTGTTTATTGCTTGTTGGGAATGTAAAATCATCTCTTGTTGCACGTTCACCACCTCTTTTTGTACCAAAAGGAGGGTTTGTTAAAACTACATCATAACCTTTTAGCTGTTTACCTTCTGTTGAGAGTGTATCTGCAAGATAAATTTTACCTTCAATATTATGTAACATAGCATTCATTAAGGCTAATCTGTGAGTATCATGTACCAACTCACAACCTGTAAAGGCTTGTTGAATTTGAAAATCTTGCTCATCTGATGATAAATCAAATAAGTCACTTGTATTGTTTTTAATGTGTTGATCTGCCGCAATCATAAATCCAAAAGTTCCACATGCGGGGTCATTACACTTTTCTCCTGCTTTTGGATTTACAAGTTCTGTCATAATATTTATTAAAACTCTTGGTGTAAAATACTGACCAGCACCAGATTTTTTCTCGTTTGCATTTTTTTCTAAAAGACCTTCATATAAATTACCAAGTCCTTCTTCTCTTGCTGAGTACCAATCTAAACCATCAATAGATGATATGATTTTTTCAAGGTTTTTAGGTTCATCAATATTACTTATTGCACCTTGATAAATTTCTCTTATTCTTCCTTGACATTTATCTCCCAAATAGTTCAAAAGTTCTTTATAGAAACGTTTTAGTTCGATACCCTTTTTTTCAACAAGTTTATCCCATCTATATTGTTCAGGAATCTTATCTTCAGTACCAGTTTCTTTGCTCATCTTTAAAAATAAAATATAAGTTAATTCGGTTACATATTGGTGATATGTAATACCATCATCTCTTAATACATCACATAACTTCCATAACTTTGAAACGATTTCTTTATTGTTCATGCAATATCTTCCTTATCATCATATAGATAATCATTAAGTTCATCTATAATATCCTGTAATTTTCCACCAAATCTTTTATCTATGGCATTAAAACCACCATTAATTCTAAATGCTCCACTATTAAGAATTTGTTTATCCAAAACAGTTTCTTCAAGTAAACTTTTTTCAATTCTATCTAGCCAATCAAGTTGCATTTTATTAAAATCATGTTTCAATTTAATTTTTGCAACGGCATTTTTAATTCTTCTTTCGTGACTAACCAAAGGAGACCCTAATGCCTGTTGACGAATGAAACTAATAATGTCTGCAGCTATATCTTCATTCCTCATATGTTTCCACGCAGAATTCAATAATTGTTCGTTAAATTGATTTTCATCCAAAATAAGTTTTAATTCTTTTAAATCAACCCTAGTTAAATCTTTTGGTCTTGTACATACGGTTTTTAAGGCTGCAATTTTATTAATATTGTCATCAATAAATTCTTTAAAAGATTCTATATAATCTTCTGGTCTTTTGCCATTGATATAATCTCTAGTATGTTCTATTAATTTGTCTTCTCTTTCATCGTAAAAAAATGGGCTTGCAACTTTAACTTTTTTACTATCTAATAGAATAAAAGCTTCTCTATACTTTTGCATAATGTTTTTTGCATTTTTCGGAGTTTCTCCTTTGACTGCCTCTAAAATTTCATTTGGAGCTTTTCCATTTGATTTGATTTTGAATTTTTCAAACAAATCTTTAGATAAGTTCTTTTGCTTTCGTTGAATTTTCGCATACAATAATTCTAATTGATACTGCAAATGTACATCATCATTAAATACTTCAATACCTTTGTACAAATCTTCAATAGTTGTTTTTACATTATTGACAACAGGTTTCATTGTGTTTACAGGGTTTAGTGATTCATAAACTCCAACTGGGTCATAAATTTCAAAATGAGTCTTACCAATTTCTGGACACAATCTTGTCGCGCGTCCCAACATTTGCTCAAATAATATTCTTGATTTTATCCTTCTCATAAATACAAGTTTTGTTATTTCTGGAACATCAATACCTGTAGTTAGTAAATCTACTGTCACTACAATATTTGGATAACGTTGAGTTTTAAAATTTCTTATTGCTTGTGAAACTTGTTTTTTATTTCCAACACTTCCTGTGATTTTTAAAATTGCATCATTATCTATACCATATTCTGAATATATCTTTTTCAAAATATCTACAATCATATCAGCGTGATTATCATTTACAGCATAGATAAGAGTTTTTTCTCTTCCATCTGGATTTATATCTTTTGCAATTTCATTTAAAACTGTTTTATTAAATTCTGGTAATACAATCTCCTTATTGAATTTATCTACTTCAAATTTCATCTCATCTTCAAGTTCAGCACCATTTATTACCTCTCCTGTAATTGGATCATAAATAGCAAGAGTATCGCCTTTTTGATATTTAACTCCTTCTTTGCTTAACTTTGTTACTATTGTATGTGGGGCATCATAATCCACTAAATAACCATCAATGACGGCTTCTCTGTATGAATAATTAAATACTGGAACTCCAAATATATCTTTTGTGTGTAATGCTGGTGTCGCTGTTAATGCAACTTTAAACGCATCAAAATATTCAACAATTGTTCTATATTTAGAAACATAGTCATTTTGATCTCTATATAGAAGCTCTTCATCACTCATTTCTCTATCAAGAATATATCCTCTATGAGCTTCATCAATAATAATTGCATCAAAGTCTGATACTGACGGATAATTTTCATCTTCAGGATACATAATTCGCTTTACCATACTTTGTACAGTTGCAACTTGAATTTTTGTAGTTTTATCAATATCCTTATCTTCCAATTTATTGATATTATAAATTTGATTTAATGACATTAAACCCTCAAGTTTTACATCTTGGAAAACATCTTGAGCCTGTTCTCCTAATGCTGTCCTATCAACTAAGAATAAAATACGTTTAAATCTTTTACTTTTTAAGAATCTATATATCATTCCTAAAATAGTTCTTGTTTTACCTGTACCTGTTGCCATTGATAACAATGCTGTATCTTTACCTTCTGCTAATGCTTTTTCTACAGCCTGAATTGCTTTAAGTTGGTACGTTCTTAAATTTAACCCATCACTATCCTGCAAGAAGTCATAAGGCATATTTGCTAAATTATTTTCGGCTTCTTTTTTATTTTGTTCTAATAATTCAATTATACCTTCAGGACTAATCCAACCCTTTAAAGCATACGCAACATTACTTTCTTCTCGTAAATCTAAAAACCATATTCCAGATTTTGTCTCGAGTTGTTTTAGATATTTTCTACCATTTGTAGCAAAGACAAAAGGTACATGAAAATCTTTACAACACTCAGTTAAGCAATATTTATAATCTTTTTCTTTAACGCATTTTGAGTAGTCTTTGCATTGATAATCAACTACAGATGAAATATCTGACATTGCTTTTTTAGCTTCAATTATGCCAACTAATTGTAATCCAATAAATAATGCATAATCTGCATACCCCGTTTTTGAAACCTTAGAATCGGTAGGCCATTCTGCTATCGCCTGATTAATGCCTTTTTGAGGTCTTGCACCTTTTGAATATCGAAGCTCTTTTGTGTCTACTGTCCAGCCAACTCTTCTTAACTGTTCATCAATAAAGAATCTAGTTTCATCTTCTGAAATGTCAAGTCCTTCAGAAACAGTTTTGGCTTGTTTTTTGCGTTCAATACTGTTTGCTTCTTGAACGATGTGCATTTGAACAATTTGTTTGTTTAAAGCATTAATTTGCGCTTCTTTTTCTTTTATAATCTTTTCATAATCAGTTGTAGGAATTTTTTCTGGCAATACAAAGGGTTCTGCTTTGTATTGCCAATCCATATAAACTTCTACAAACCAATTTGATAGGCTGTATGCCATTTTTAATAAAATTTTTGCATTCTCAACAGAATCTAAACCCGCATGCACAGCATCATTTCTTTTTATTCTTAATGCATATAAAATATCATCAATTATTTTAGAAAGAATACCTTCCTTTTTTAAAAGCCTTATTTTTGTTGCTAGGGTATTTTTATCTTCAGGGATAGCTAATTTTTCAATATCAAAAACTGCATTTACAATAGTTTCGCTTAAAAGACCAAGTTTATAAATGCATGCATTAGGATCTGAATATAAATAGCATTCTGCAGTACTGCCCAACTTTGCAAGTTGTGGATAATATTTGTTTAAATATTCAAAATTGGATTTTGACAAAACAGAACTCCTATTAAATACTTCCACATAATTATACTATCATGAACAAGAGATATTAAATTAGTAAAATTCTTTTAAAATGCATTTAAATATAGTTTAAAAGATGTTCAAATAATGTTTTAACTTTTATCGCTAAGATATAATCTCCATCTCATAGTTAATTACATCTTGTTCTGTATGTTAAATTACATAGCCTATTCTTCTTCGGCTTCGCCTACGCATACTCACCTCACACAACTCTCCGTCAGTTCGTTGGTTCGCTTAGTATCAATCTGGTTATTATTTACCACTTTTTTGCCAATAACTCAACGGCTTATACAAAATATCCCAATAAGATTTTGATTTATCAATCGGATTGATATCACGATGCGCCCAGTAATAACAACCTTGTTGACCATACGAATCCTTACTAGTTGGATTGCAAAGCGCAGTATACGAATAATTATATCCTGCAGAATATTCAAATCCTGCTATAGAACGATAATAAAAAATATCATAACCTAATCGATTTGGTCCTTTAAATGGAACATTTGTATCAAACGTAAAATAAATATACCCCGGAAAAGAAAGCATACCACCATCAATCGCTGCAGCAATAGAAGACACAAGCATTCCATTTTGCAAAAGATATCCGCCCCCAAACGGACAATTACCGACATCTCCCATCATATCATGACACCCTTGCCCATGAGCAATTACATGATAATAGAATTCAGAGCCATTAAGATAAGTTGCACCTTTAAATTGACTTTTCCACGCTTCATTAATCGCAGGAATTTGCGCTTTTAAATCTTTGTAAGCTTGACCTTGCCCACCAACAGCAGATGTACCTTCAAGTTTCAAGTCACTCAAATCCATACCAACTTCATCAGAAGTTTTGAGTAGAGCCTGATGAATTATCGCATCTGCAGTTTTGAATTGATTTTCAAAACTTTTACTTTGTAATTTGTGATTAAACTAGGCAATGTAAGCGCCGCAACGACACCGATAATACCGAGTGTTATCAATACTTCCGCCAGTGTAAATGCTTTTTTCATGTTTAATACTCCTTTTCATTTGTAATATCCATAAACAGATTCTGAATAAGATAAAATCTACGCAATTAGAAATTGCTTGATTTTTAATCTTTTCAGAATGACGATAGCTGCTTTGTCAAGGCTACCCAAAAGTCACTCTGAACTGACTAGAAAATAAGTTGAGATGAAATCGAAACGTTATTTTCTGTTCCTACTCGGTGATTCAGAGTCTGTTTTTCTCGTTAATTTTGCGTTTTTTAATTTCAATATTTTCAATACCATATTTATATTATGAAGTATTTTTGACCATAAGTACACCGCCCCGCCACACCATACCATACCATACCATA
>CAVHEM010000080.1:0-34857 GCA_963635055.1 Bacteroidaceae bacterium
GATTGGATTAACTCCAGACCTATGAAAGTTCTTGGCTTTTCTACTCCTGCTGAGTGCTTTTTACAAAATGTTCCACTTGCTTCTTGAATTCAGTATTTTATCAAATGTTACGAATTGTAAAAACGAATTTAAAATCCCAAAACCATTGATATAATTGCTTTATGGTATGGTATGGTATGGTATGGTATGGTATGGTATGGTGTGGTGTGGTGTGGCGGGGCGGGGTAAATCTTTGCAATTCTCATAGTTGTAAATACTTTATATATACATAAGATATAACGAGATGGTATTTAACCTAAGGAGATTCGATTATGACAAAAATTAACAATCCAGTTACTGTTACCCCATTTAAAAATGGAACAATAGGCAATTTACAAAAAAGAAAGAATAGTTCCAGTGGTATTACATTTGATTTGAAAGCGGCATTTGATGGTATGGTAAAAGCTGGCGCATTAGAAAGAACAAATAAAACTTTTTCTAAAGAAGACGGTATTGCGATGTTCAACAAATTGAATGAGATTCACAAAAAACATGGATACAGTACTAATTTTTCAAATATGAAAACTGGTCAAGAATATAGTTACACAGGTGCTGAATATCAGGCATTAGCTGAGGCTGCCGGCTATAGAGTAAAAGGTGGTAATTACAATACTCAAGACATTGCATCATTAGCAAAGGGTGACAGTATATTCAAACAAAAGGCTTCTCTTACTTCAACCAAAGCAGAAGATGTAAAAATAGACAATTTACCTACAAATGAACCTGCAAAATGGTTAAAACCTCAAAGTTATGATATCACGCAATTTAAACAATCCACAGAAACAGTAAATGGTGAGAAAAAAGTCGTATTTACGGCTCCTGATGGTAACAAATATACCTCAGTTTCCGGTTCTGATTTAGTTTTGCTTAATAAAGTGAAATCAGGAAATTTGTTCCACAAAGCAGAATATGAAACAAGTTTGTCAAACGAGGAGTACCAAAAACTAACTGCCAATACAGAATATGCTACAAACAATGTTCCAAATCCAAAGACCAAAGACGCTACTACACAAACAACAGCGCAAAATATTCTACCAAATCAAACTACAGCAAATACAGAAAACAAGCCAACAACAGAAATGAAAGGTTTAACTTGGGTATAATGTAAATTTGATTAAAAAAGCCATATTCATTTAAGAATATGGCTTTTTTGTGTTTATGTGTGTAAGGTTTTTTCTAGCTTTCAATTTGTTCCATAATCTCAAACGGTCTTTCAAGAACTTTCATTGATTCTCTTGTGATAATACCTCTTTTTAGTTCTGTGAAAGATGCTCTTTTTGAACAGAATTTCTTTTTCAAGTATTCATAAGCAACTTTTGGATCACATTTGTTCCCGCAAGTGAATAAATCAACTGCAGCATATCCAAGTTCAGGCCAAGTGTGGATTGCCAAGTGGCTTTCTGAAATAATTACAACACCTGAAACTCCATAAGGGCTGAACATGTGGAAGCATTTTTGAACAATTGTTGCGCCACATTCAAGTGCTGAATCTATCATATATTTTTCAACTTTATCAATATTGTTTAGAATGTTTGGGTTACATTCAAAAAATTCTGCTAGTACGTGTTGTCCCAAGTGGATTTCGTCTAAATCTTCATTTCTGTTAAACAAGTCCAAAGGTGAATCTGTCAATTTATTTATCTCCTTTTTATAAATGTATATAAAATACTGTACTATACTATTTTATAATAAAAATAAAATTTTTCCTGATTATAATTGGTTATTTTTCCTCTCTGTTTTTTATAAAGGTCAAAACTACACTTATAAGACGATTATGAGCATTTTTGCATGTTAAGTTTTATTAAATCTGTTCAAAATATAAATCCTTTGTATTATTATTTTCCTATGAATAACAAGATTTTAGTAGTCGATGACGACACGGCAATAAACGAGTTAATTAAGGTAAATTTAGAGCTTTCAGGTTATCATGTTGTGCAAGCGTTTGATGGAACGAAAGGTTTTGCGCTATGTAAGCAAGAACTTCCATCTATTGTTGTGCTTGATGTTATGATGCCGGAAGTTGATGGTTTTACTGTAGCAAAACGCATAAGACAAAACGACGAGACAAAGGATATTCCTATTATTATGCTCACTGCTTTGTCACAGTTAAATGACAAGGTAAACGGTTTTAATATTGGTGTTGATGATTATTTGGTCAAACCGTTTGAAATTGATGAATTGTTAGTTAGGGTGCGTGCACTTTTAAAAAGAACAAATCAAATTCCAAAATCCGCATCAACAAGAGATTTGTTGACTTTGGGCGATATTACATTGCTGCCGGAAATTTATAGTGTAAAAATCAATGATAAACAGGTTAAATTAACTCCAATTGAGTTTGAAATATTTAATTTGCTTTTTCAAAATCATGGAAGTATGGTTTCTTCTGCAAAATTACTAAAAGAAATTTGGGGCTATTCGCCTGATGACGATATTGAAACAATTAGAGTTCATATCAGACATTTGAGAAGTAAAATTGATAAAATTTCTGATGGTAAAAAATATATTGAAACTATCTATGGTGGTGGATATAAACTAAATATCTGATAGACGTTTTTAAATATAAATTTTGTAATAATTTGTAATATATTTCTTCTAAAAGTCAATATTTTTCCAAAAAAATCCTTTATATATATAAGGATTGTTACGGGGAAATAATATGGTTGTAAAAATTGTTAAAGCCTTATTAAAACATATTGATATTGTGCCTATTGCAAAAGTTGCAACTGTGCCTGCCAAGTCAGTGCAAAAACCGATTGGCGAACTTTTGACAAACGGTGCTAAAAACACTGCCCCTAAATGCATTAATGGTTTAAAATCTCTCAGAACTAAACTTAGTCCTAAGATTGAAGCATACAATGCAAGAAAACTTGCTGTTTCCAAAAAGTTTGGAACTTCCGATAAAGTTTTGAATAATTGGAATGACTGCTTTGGTATTGCAAATAAAGACGGAGTTTACCAAAATGCAATAAATCATTTGAACAAATCAGGCTCTATTGATGATTATATAATTGACAGACTACCGAGTTTGCCAAAAAATTCTGAAGATTTTGCCAAAATCAAGAAGCTTTTAAATCAATATTTAGAGAAAAATCTTGATATATATTCTTATTCTCGTATTGAAAAAATATTGCAGGGAGTTAATAAAGAAATAGCACCAAAATTGAAGAATAACGGAATAATATATGTTCACGACGATACAAAAAGTTACGGTATTATTACTGAATTGTACAAAACAATCAATCCTGATGCAAAAATCGTAACAGGTTGGAAGAATCTGAAAGAATATTCAAAATTACATAAGGATTTTAATATTGTAATGCTTGATGATTGTCTTGTTTCAGGAGAATCTGCTTCAAAAGTCTTTAAAAATATTAAAGAGACATCAGTAAACGATAATATTAAAAATGTCGATTTATATGTTTTATCGGCATTTGAAAAAGGTGTTTCAAAACTACCTAAAGGCTTAAATGTTCATTATTCTGGGGCTTTAAAACAAGATTTAAGAAACTCGGAATATTTTAAAAGTGATGTTGATAATAAGTACAAAGGAATGTTAATGGGAATTTTAGGAACAGGAAATCCCGAATACAATGCTTATAGTGCAATGATGTTTGAATATATGGCTCCAAATAATAATAGCAAATTTGGGGCACAGATGATAAAACAATTATTTACGGGACCCGAATGCTCTATCAAAGGTGTATTTGAGCCTGTTGTAGCAAACGATAATGTTTCAAACGGTATCTTAAAAACTTTAGACAAATTGAGAAATGTAGGATAAATATGATAATAAAAAATATGTTCAAATTTAATAAATCAAATATCAAGACTTTCAATGAGCCTGCTAAACTTGTTGAAAAATCCACGTTAAATTTTGAAAATTTGTTGAATAATATTCAAAATTCAAAATCTTATGATGCCTATGTTGAATGTTTTGAAGATTATTTGCACGCTAATCCGCATGCTGTCAGATTAAACGAAAACCTTATTAAAGACGGTGAATATTATATAAAAAGCGAATTTTTGGAAGATAGTCATAACTCAAAACTTATTTTAGAACATTTAAAACATTTGAATTTTGATATGGCACCGGAGTTTGTAAATTCCACCTCAAATAATATGGGGTTTGCCGCAACAGTTATGAAAATAAAAGGAACAGAAAAGGGTGAAATTCTGAATTATTCACAAAATAAAGATGCAGTAAGTGCTCTTTCCAAAAAGAAGGCTTATGAACAGTTAGTAAAATTAGCAAATCAGAACATTGTGAATGTTGATATTTTAAGACACCCTGAAGTTCTAAAAGTAGCTGAGGGTAGAATATTTTGCGAAGATTGGTCGAATTTATGTAGCAAAAATAATTTTTTACAGAATTATATACCTGAAGGTAATGTTTTTGATATTCTAAAGAAAATTCACGAAATAATTTATAAATAATATGATGATTACAAACAATACAAATACACAAAATTTGAATTTTAAAATGCGACATCAGCAAACTTGTCGTCCCACCTTTCGTGGTAATGCTTTACCTAAAGGGACAGTTGTTGATATAAAAGCAAACGGCAAATATCCAGCAAATATTCTGAGTAATTTCGCAAAAACTGGTTTTGAAATTGACGGAGTGAAAGTTGCGAGTATAGAAGGCTTTTTGCAAGCGTTAAAGACAAGTGATGTTGAATTACAGAAAAAAATCTGCCAAATGAACGGCTATGATGCAAAAAAAGCCTCAAAAGGTTTTAAACGTCAACCTAGTGAAGTTTTGTGTTTTTGGAACGGTAAAACTTTCAGTAAATCCTCTCAAAAATTCAAACAATTACTCAATGAAGTTCTTGAAGCAAAAGCAAAAACTTTTAACGGACAAAAGTTTAAGTTTGCGGGCTTGGACATTAGTAGCGTAAAATCCTTTATATTAGGGTTAAAGACAAATGATAAAGAGCTTCAAAAACAGTTGCTTTTAGTTCCTGAAGATGAAGTTCGTGAGGTTTCAAAAACAATTACTCCTCATTACGGTCCAAGAACTTTGTATTGGAAGGGAAAAGCGTTTTCAAGAAGTTCTGAAGAATATAATCAACTTTTAGATAAAGTTTATAAGGCTAGGTACAAGAAGGATTTCAAATTCAGAACGGCTTTGCGAACCACAAAAAATGCGGTACTGGAGCATTCTATCGGAAAGAATGATATTGGTGAAACCGTGTTGACCAAAAACGAATTTCTGAAAAAGTTGAACAATTTACAAAATAGTGACAAATTCAGATATAGATGTTTTGACTACCTAAAAGGTATTGCAATGAAAATTATTAAACATAAATAAAACCCTTGTTCAAAGATTAACAAGGGTTTTATTTATGTTGTTATAAATTAAACCGTTCTTACGCTTCAGCAGGTGCTTCAGCAGCAGCCTTTGCAGCTTCTTCTTCAGCTTGTTTTTTAGCCAATGCTTTTTTAGAAAGTTTAACTGTTTCTTTTTTAACGTAGTTCAAAGTACCGTCTTCGTTGCAATTTTTGATAAGGTAAGCAACTGTTTCAGTAGGTTGAGCACCTTTTGAAATCCAATCAAGAGCAGCAGCCTTGTCCAATTTCATAGCTTTTGTTTTAGGGTTGTAGTGACCTAATTCTTGAACAGGACGACCTTCTCTTTTTGTAGTAGAGTTGATAACAATAACTCTGTAAGTTGGGGCTTTTTTAGCACCTAATCTTTTTAATCTGATTTTTAACATATTTTTATTTCCTTTATTTAATCTTTTACATTTCCGGCTTCCAACCGCCGCTTGTTGAACAGCCTGAGTCGCATAATAGAGGAATTATTCAACTCTGACTCTATTTAATCATGAATATATTTTGCTTGCAAGCACTTTTTCATGAGTGTTAAGCCTTTGTGATTATTGATTTAATCTGTTTATATGAGTTGCTTTTATTCTTTTTTGCGATAAAATCAACTCTAGATACATGTATAGATAAATAAAGGATATTATTATGGAAACAACATTAACAAACGTAAAAGACAATTTGGTAAAAATAACATTTACAATTCCTGCAGCAGAAGCTACTTCAGCTTACAATACTGCAGCATCTAAAATCTCTCAATATATCAATGTTGACGGTTTTAGAAAAGGTAAAGCACCTCGTGCCGTTGTTGAAAGACACGTTGGTGTAGATAGAATTAGAGAAGAAGCGTTGGAATCTTTACTCCCAAAATATATCGGTCAAGCAATTTACGATAACAAATTAGATGTAATTACTCAACCGGCAGTTACAGATTATAAATTTGAAAACGGTAAAGATGTAGAAGTTACTTTCCAAGTAGAAACCAGACCTGAAGTTAAATTGGGTGCATTTAAAGATTTAGACGTTAAAGTTGAAATCCCTGCAAAAGATGACAATGCTTTTGACAAGGCTTTGAGCGGATTTTTAACTCAACATGCATCTTATGAATTAGTTTTAGATAGACCATCAAACGCTACAGATACAGTAGTTTTTGATTTTGACGGAACATGTAACGGTGAACCAATTCAAGGCGGTTCTGCAAAATCTTATACATTAGATTTAGGCAATTCTAATTTCATTCCTGGCTTTGCTGAACAATTAGTTGGTCACAATATTAAAGATGAATTTGACATTCAAGTAGCCTTCCCAGAAGATTACCATGATGAAAAATTAAAAGGTCAACCTGCTACATTTGCTATCAAGTTGAATGAAATTAAACAAAGAGTTTTGCCTGAATTAACTGATGATTTCGTTAAATCTTCAAGCAAATTCCAAACAGTTGATGAATTAAAAGCAGATATCAACGATTACATTGAAAAACAAAGAGAAAATATTAAGAAAATGAATGCTGAAAATGCTGTATTTAAAGCAGTTATCGATGCTTCAAGTGTTGAAATTCCTCAATCAATGATTGATAGAGAAGTAAATTCTTTGAAAGAAGAATACAGACAAAGAATGGCTTACCAAGGTATCGATTGGGATAATTTCGTAAAATCTCAAGGTGATGATTTTGAATCAAGCTTGAGTGATGATGCTTCAGCAAGAATTAAAAACTCTTTGATTATTGACAAGATTTCAAAAGAAGCTGATGTAAAAGTTGAACAAAACGATTTCCAAGAAAAACTTAGTCAAATGGCTGGTTTGTATGGTGTTGGACCTCAAGAATTGTTGAAACAATTCGGTCAAAATCCTGAGTTCATCTCTTCAATTTCTCAACAAATTGTTAATGACAAAGTTAGAGAATTCTTGTTTGCTAACAACAAAATCGAATATGTTGAAGTAAAACCAGAAGACAAAAAAGTTGAAGCTTAATAATAGTGTAGTTATAATTTTAAATAAGAAAGGGAATTAAATCATGAGTTTTGTACCTGTAGTTATTGAACAATCAAGCAGAGGCGAAAGATCTTTCGACATCTTCTCAAGATTGTTGAGAGAAAGAATTATCTTTTTGGGAACCCAAATTGATGATATGGTAGCCAATCTTGTAGTAGCACAGTTGTTGTTACTTGATAGCGAAAATCCTGAAAAAGATATTATGTTGTATATCAACAGCCCTGGTGGTAGTGTTACTGCAGGTTTTGCAATCTATGATACTATGCAACACATTAGAGCAGATGTTTCTACTATTTGTTTAGGTCAGGCTGCTTCTATGGGTGCATTCCTTCTTTCTTCCGGTACAAAAGGTAAGAGAATGGCTTTGCCTCACTCTAGAGTATTGATTCACCAACCTTTGGGTGGTGCGCAAGGTCAGGCTACTGATATCGAAATTCAAGCAGCTGAAATTATCAGAATTAAGAAATCATTGAATGAAATTTTGGCTTCAAATACCGGACAATCAATCAAGAAGATTGAAAAAGATACAGATAGAGATTACATCATGACACCTCAAGAAGCTCTTGAATACGGTATGATTGATAAAGTTATCTCTCGTGATATCGTAAAATAATACTAATTTGGAGAATATTAAATGCCAAAAAGCGATGATAAATTAAAATGTTCTTTTTGCGGAAAGACTCAAGATCAAGTTAAAAAATTGATTGCGGGTCCTGAGGTATACATTTGTGATGAATGTGTTGAACTTTGTAATGAGATTTTAGAAGAAGAATTCTTTGAAGCAAAGGATAAGGAAGCCGCAGCTGAAACAGGTAAAAATGAAAAGGCTGAAAAACCTATTCCAAAACCTCACGAAATAAAAGAATATTTGGACAAATATATTGTAGGACAAGATGATGCGAAAAAAGTATTGTCAGTTGCTGTTTATAACCATTACAAACGTTTGAAACACAACAAAAACAGTGATGCTGATTCTGTAGAAATCCAAAAATCAAATATTTTGTTAGTTGGACCTACAGGTTCAGGTAAAACTTTGCTTGCTCAAACTCTTGCAAAAATGTTAGATGTACCGTTTGCAGTTGCAGATGCTACAACCTTGACAGAAGCCGGTTATGTCGGTGATGATGTTGAAAACATCTTGTTAAGATTGTACCAAAATGCTGAATTTGATTCTGCTAAAGCTGAACGTGGTATTATCTACATTGATGAAATTGATAAAATTTCTCGTAAATCTGAGAATACTTCAATAACAAGAGATGTTTCAGGCGAAGGTGTGCAACAAGCCTTGTTGAAGATGATTGAAGGTACTGTTGCTCATGTTCCGCCTCAAGGTGGTAGAAAACACCCTCATCAAGAATTTATCGAAATTGATACAAGTAATATTTTGTTCATTGTTGGTGGTGCTTTTGTCGGCTTGGAAAAAATCATTGATGCCAGAGCAGGTATTGGTAATACCGTTGGTTTTGGCGCTAAGGCGGCACTGTCTGAGGCTGAAAAAGAAGCAAATGCTGTTAAGTTGTTGAAAAAATTACAACCTGAAGATTTGTTAAAATTCGGTTTGATTCCTGAATTTATTGGTCGTGTTCCTGTTTATGCAGTACTTGACCAGTTGAACGAAAAGACATTGAAAATGATTTTAACTGAACCAAAAAATGCAGTTCTAAAACAATACCAAGAATTGTTAAAAATGGACGGTGTGGATTTAGAATTTGAGCCGGAAGCAGTTGATATGATTGCTAAAGAAGCAATTAAGCGTAAAACCGGTGCTAGAGCATTACGTTCAATTGTTGAAGAAATTATGCTTGATGTTATGTACGATGTTCCAACAAAAGAAAATATTGACAAATTTGTTGTAACCGCTGAAATGGTTGAAAATCGTAAGAATGCAGAAGTTATTCCGATTTCAAAGAAAGATTCATCTTCTGAAATTCCTGCATAATTTTTGTAATACTAAAAAAGACCTACAGTTTTGTAGGTCTTTTTTTTATGCATTTTTTGATATGTTGTTATTATTTTATGGTTGAATTTTTATTGAGTTGCGCTAAAAAATCGCTTTTTATTAACATAATATAGTATGCTAAAAATGATGCGCTTGGGATTGTTACTACTGGGGTGAGCATTGTTAGATTTTGTAAATGTTGAAGTCCATAAATATCAATTGTTGCAATTATTATGTAAATTATAAATCCGATAAAGTTATTTTTTATAATAGAGAAAATTCTTTTAATATTGAATAAAGTTTTGAATTTTAAGTCAGAAACAAATGCTATTGGTATTAGCATGCCGATAAATATAGCTATTACGTTGCAATATTTTGTAGCAAGGCTATAGGTGTTGTGATGTTCTGAAATAGAAATTCCGTTTGAGATTGATGTCGTATATTGGAAAAATAGTATTGCCAAAATCCAAAACAGTGGAATTGAATAAAGCCAATGTGCGCCCAGAAACTTTATTCCTGCTTTTGTTATATCTTTTAGTTTTAACCAAGAAGCAGTGTTTTTAGTTAATGACAATAGCCTTTGGTTTGCATTAAATAAACAATATCCGTTGATGAAAAACATTACTAAAAACCAGCAAGTCCAACGTATAACAGATAGAGTCATAAAGGTTGCAAACTCTCTTGTCGGGTCTTCTTTTAAAAGTATTGAAGATGTTAAAAATAACGGGATAAAAATCAAAGTTCCTGAAATTATCGAGTTATACCATTTTTCACCTTTGAACATATAATAAAATGCTTGTAATTTTTCCATAATATCCCTACTTTCGTTTATTTAAGTATATTTTATAATTCTTCTTTTCGCAATATGTAAACTTTATAAAATTGCCAAAAATGGATTTTTATGCGAAAATTAACATAAAGGGAGAAGTTGTGTAAATGGGAGAGTCAAAAACATTGATTTTGATTGATGGGCACGCACTTGCGTTTCGTCAATACTATGCGTTAGAACGTACAAATATGAAAACTAAGGACGGAACACCTACTTGGGCTGTATACGGTTTTTTTAAAGCTATTTTTGACTTACTTAAAAATGAAAAATTATCGCCTAACGCAATTGGAGTTGCTTTTGACGTTTCTCATCATACCTTCAGAACAGAAAAATATGAGGAATATAAATCTAACCGAGAGGCTATGCCTGATCCAATGCGAGTACAGATGGGTTTGATTTATGAAGGTTTACGAGCCTTTAATATTCCAATTTATACAAAAGAAGGTTTTGAGGCTGATGATGTAATTGGCACAATCTCCAGAAAAGCATGTGAATTGGGGCATAAAGTTTATATTTTGACCGGTGACCAAGACTCTTTTCAACTTATCAGAAAGAACGGTTGTATAAAAGTTATAATCCCATCAAAAGGTGTATTAACTGAATATGATTGGAACAAGGTTCACGAAAAACTTGGTATATATCCTAATCAGGTTATTGATTACAAAGCGTTGCGTGGGGATACTTCTGATAATATTCCTGGAATAAAGGGAATTGGAGAAAAAACGGCGGTCAAACTTCTTGATGAATTTGGATCAGTTGATAATGTTTTGGCAAATGTTGAAAATATTAGCGGGAAATCGTTAAAAGAAAAGATTGCCAATGGTGTTGAAATTGCTAAATTAAGTAAATATTTAGCCACAATTGTACAAGATGTCGATATAGATTTTGATTTTGACAGTACGAAAATTGAAATGCCTGATATTTCTGCCGTGATGGACTTTTTAAGGCAGATGCAATTTTATAGCTTTTTGAAAAATATCGAGTATATTTTGAAATTGTTTAATAAAGATGGTAATTTTGAAATCCCAAATGCAACAAATCCTGAAAGTCAAAACTTATTCGGAGTGCAAGAAAACGGTCAATTGGGATTGTTTGCACAAGTTGCTCAAGATACTGTAAATCAATCTGATGAAGTTTTAGGTGCTGAAATTGTTAATACAGAAGATAAATTGAAGGCTTTGGTTGATGTATTGAGTAACGTTCCTGCTTTTGGAATGAAATTTTTGGTGGATTTCAAAAACTCAATAAATTTTGATATTTATGGTTTGTTGTTTGGAGTTAATCAAACATTGAAGATTTCTGATAATTGTTTTGATTTTACTGAATATAAAGAAGATGTAAAAACTTATTATATTCCTATTTACGGGCAAAAAATCGAATGTTTTAGAGATATTCCGAGGATATTTTATTTACTAAAACCTGTTTTTGAAAATCAAAACATAAAGAAATTTACTCACGATTTGAAAATTGATGACTGTATTTTAAAATACTATGGGATAGACATCAAAGGTGTAATTTTCGATACATTACTGGCGTGTTATATTAAAGATTCTAATGCAAATTCTGATTTTGATATTCAGTGCATGGAACAAATTAACCATATTTTGGCATCAATGGTCACCGATGAAAAAAAGGTATCTTTTGGCAATAGTAACAAATCAGTTTTGCTTGGCTATGTTGCTGATGTGATGCAATCGCTTTTTGCTCTTACAAAATATTGGACAGAAAATTTGAATTCTCGTGAACTTGCTATTCTTTCTGATATTGAAATTCCATTGTCAAAAGTTTTGGCAGATATGGAGCGTACGGGTGTTTCTGTTGATAAGAACTATTTGTATGACTTGACGGAAGAATTAGACAGAAAATTGTACAATGTCGAACAAAAAATTTTCAAACTTGCAGGAATGGAATTTAATATAAAATCTCCAAAACAAGTTGGAGAAGTTTTGTATGATAAGTTAGAATTGAAGTCTAAAAAGCGTGGTAAGGCTAAAAAGTCTACCGGAGCAGAAGTTTTGGAAAAACTTGCAGAAGAGTTTGAAATCGCAAGATTAATCTTAGATTACCGCAAGTATTCAAAGTTGATTACGACATATACTGACGTGTTGCCTAACTTGATTGATATTAAAGATGGAAGAATTCATACATCATTTAATCAAACTGTTACGACAACTGGTAGATTGTCTTCGTCAAATCCTAATTTGCAAAATATTCCGGTCAGAACTGAGGAAGGAAATAAAATTAGACAGGCTTTTGTACCGAGAGATAGAGAAAATTATTTGATATTGTCGGCTGATTATTCTCAAATTGAGTTGAGATTGTTAGCACACGTATCTGGAGATAAACATCTTATAGAGGCTTTTAATTCTGGTATTGATGTCCATACGTTGACAGCTTCAAAGTTATTTGAAGTACCGGTTGAAGATGTTACAAAAGAGATGCGATACAAGGCAAAGGCTGTTAATTTTGGCATTGTTTACGGTCAAAGTAAGTATGGATTAGCAAAGTCCTTAAAATTTAAACCTGACGAGGCTGAAAGGTTTATCAATAAATATTTTGAAACATATTCCGGTGTAAAATCTTATATGGAAAATATGGTTCAGTTAGTTGAAGAACAAGGCTATGTTGAAACAATTTTTGGTCGTCGCAGATATTTGGAAAGCGAAATTAATAATTCAAATGCGATGGTTCGAGAGTTTGCAAAACGTGCAGCGATAAATCACCCTATGCAAGGTTCGTCATCTGATTTGATTAAGATTGCTATGGTTGATTTTGCAAATAGTTTAAAGGAAAATAAATGTAAATCAAAACTTATTTTGCAAGTTCATGATGAATTGGTTGTGGAAATTGCAAAAGATGAGTTTGAATTGGTTAAGAAATTGGTTAAAAATGCAATGGAATTAAATCAACCGTTGAAAGTTCCTTTGTTGATTGATATAAATGCAGGTGAAACATGGAAAGAAGTATAAAAATATTATTATCTTTTGTAATTGTAGCAACATTGGGAGTTCTTCCGAGTTTTGCAGTCGGTGAGCCAATGAGTTTGAGTACATTGATTACTTCGCAAAATGTGACTTTTGATAATTGTACAAAAGTTTTTAATACGGATAACTCTTCGCTATTTTATTTGACAATTGCGGCAATAAATGCAAATCGTTTTGATGTTGATGAAATTCAATCTTCATCAGGGTATATTTTGTTTACAGCCGTAAATAAACAGTTTTTGGCAACGATTTCCAACGTGAACACTTCGCAAGGGTTGTTAAAAATTACCCCTGTTGACGGTTCGTATTATTTTCAACCGGGGATATGTTCAAATATTTTCAAGTATATTGATTTGAATATTTCTAAAAAGCCTGAAGTTATTTTTTAGTTGAGTTTTTCAAAGGCTTCTTTTACAATTTCTGAAATGTTGAAATCTTCTTCAACTTCTTTTGTAGTGAGCCAAACGAGATATTCAATGTTTCCGGCAGGTCCTTTGATTGATGAGTACGTTAAACCTTGTATGAAATAGCCCAAACTTTTGGCAAAATCTATTACGTTAGTTATTACTTCGTTATGAGTTTTTTTGTCACGAACAACTCCGCCTTTTTCGATTTTTTCTTTTCCAGCCTCAAATTGTGGCTTTATTAGACATATCATTTCGTGAAATTCAGGATTTAGTAGGGTTTTTAAGTTCGCCAAAACTTTTGTAAGAGAAATAAATGACAAATCACTCACCAATAGGTCAGCAACTTCTTCGCCTTCTGAATAAATATCTTGATAGGTGCAAATTTTCAGGTTAGTTTTTTCGATTGTCTTAACTCTTTTATCTGAGCGAATTTTCCAATCAAGTTGACCGTATCCGACATCTGCCGCATAGACAAACTTTGCTCCGTTTTGTAATAAACAATCTGTAAAACCGCCGGTTGAGGCTCCGGCATCAAAACAAATTCTATCTTTGACTGTGACATTAAATGTGTCGAGTGCTTTTTTTAGTTTAAATCCGCCTCGAGATACGAATGGCATTGATTTTACTTCGATTTCGTATTCTTTGTTAATGTTTATTTGAAAACCGGCTTTTGTAATGTATTCGTCATTTATTTTTACGTTACCGGCTAAAATTGCAGCACTTGCTTTGCTTTTTGTGTCGAAATAGCCTAAATCAGTTAAATATTTATCAAGTCTTTCTTTATTTTGCATTGAAGTGAAAAATCCTTTCGGCATTTTTGGTAGTTTCTTGTGCGATAATGTCTGTAGTCGTGTTTCTAAGTTTTGCAATTTCTTCTGCCACATATTTGACATAAATCGGTTGATTTTCTTTACCTCTAAACGGCACAGGTGCAAGATACGGGTCATCTGTTTCCAATAGCAGGTATTCTATCGGGATTTGAGCGGCAACTTCTTTTGCTTTGATTGCATTTTTGAATGTTACAACTCCGCCT
Source organism: Bacteroidaceae bacterium (assembly GCA_963635055.1). GTDB lineage: Bacteria > Cyanobacteriota > Vampirovibrionia > Gastranaerophilales > Gastranaerophilaceae > Zag111. The sequence goes on from CAVHEM010000080.1 coordinate 14,549, forward strand.
AGTGCGATATAAATACCTTCTTTTATACATTCTTTTGCAAATTCAATGCTGCCTGAAAAACAATGTAGGATTGCGGTTGAATTTTTGTTGTATTTTTTTAGAATTTCCAAAGTATCTTGATGAGCTTCTCGAGAATGGATATTTAGCGGTAAGTTCATTTGGTTTGCAAATTCAATTTGTTTGATGAAAATTTCTTTTTGCAATTCTTTAAACGACTTGTCCCAATAGTAATCCAAACCGATTTCACCAATTCCGATAATTTTTGGATTGTTTTTTATAAGAGTTTCCATATCAGATAGAGTTTTTTGAGTGAAGGTTTTTGCTTCTTCTGGGAAAATTCCGACATATCCGTAAACATCAGGATATTTTTTTATGAATTCATCAACTTCAAATATGTCTTGAGAGTTGCAAGACGGCACAATTGTTATTATGCGTTCTGCTTGTGCGTTTAGCAAGGCAACATCTGGTGTTGTGTCTTTTAGCATATTTGTGTGAGAATGAGTGTTTATTATATACGGGTTTTTCATAATTTTGATTATATCACATAAAAAACAGCCCCTGCAAACGTAAGGACTGTTTTAATTATTTATTTTAACTAGCTAAGATATCGGCGGTTGAAGTTGTATTAAGCGGTACAAAAATTGTAACTCCAGGTTTTATTTGCTTCATTACAAATTGTTCGTTTTCTATTTGTATTACAACTTTTCTTTTACCGTCAATTATTTTGGTTTTTATCTTTGTGTCTTTTACTAATTCGTTGAGTTTTCTCGACATTTGTTCAACTTTTTGAGCAAGTTCTTTATTTCCCGGATTTTTTTGTGATTCCATATATAATTTGTAATATTCTTTGCCTAAAGTTTTGTATTCGATTGTTTTTTGTGACTTGTTAATTTTGTTAAGTAGATACGCTTCTTGTTCTTTGTCAAAATTTGGAGTTTTTCTTAGAGTTTCAAGTTCTTTTTCCAAATGTTTGATTTCAAAGGTATTACCTTTTTGTTGCGCTAAAACTTCTTCGGCTCCGAATTGATATTGGTCAAAATCTCCGCCCAAGCCTATTTTAGCACCAAATGTTTGTGTAGCGGCGTTGCCGTCTGTACATGCAAGATGGTCTTTAAACGAAGTTATTGCTTCATCTTGATTAATGTCACCAAGTTTTGCAATTTGTTCTTTAGTTAAATTACTTACATGTTGTGTTCCGACTTTATATCTTAATTGGTGTCCGTTAGCGTACTCGGCAAGCATTTTGATAGCGCCATCACGACAATCATATTGGTTAATGAATTCCGGATACTTGTCGACTAAAGGTTCAACCAGTTTGTACATTTGCTCTTTATCAATTCCATTTGAACCGATTTTGAAGACGTGATTTTTAGCAAGTTCTGCAAAATCTGCACGCATTTCAGGATTCATTTTAGGCGGCTTCATTGTTTCAAACCCAAAGATAGAACAATCTCTAATAACTGTGTTATAGTCACCGGTTGCAATTTTATCTAACAAATATTCTTTTGTAAGTTGTTCTTTTTTTGTGTATGTTAGAGTATCTCTAATCAGCGCTTCTCTTGCGTGAGTTGCTTCGTGCTTGATTACGTCAGGCAAGTCAAATGTACCTTCTCTGTATGCATTTTCGTTAATTTCTATCTTGTGGAAAGCTTGCTTGTAAACCCCACCGTGTTCAATGCCTTTTTGAGTAATTTTAATTTGGGGACGTAGTTCTTCCGGAATTTTGTATTCATCAAAGGCTTCTTTGGCCAAAGCATTTACTTCTTGACTGATTTCTTCGCTTGTCATTTTCGCACGTCTGATACCTTCAGGAGTTTTGGAAAATTCTTTTTCTGTTACAACTTTTTCTTTGACTTGTTCTTTTTGTCTTAAAACTATGCCTTTGAGTTCTTTAGCCCGTTGTGCGATATTTTCTTTTTTGAATTGGTAAATAAGCGCTTTACGACCATCTTTTGTTGTAAACAATGACAAAATTTCCTTCATAGCTTCTTTATTTGTCATTTTATTGTTTTCATATTTTCCGAGAATGTCTTTTGTGGTCATTACTCTTCTTGAAGTTTGTTGGCTTTGCGTTTTGGGTAACTTATTGGTTTTTAGAGTTTCCATAAGTTTTGCTTCTTTAACTGCGTTTGCACTGCTTTTTAATCCCATAGCGGTTAAGAAGGTATTAATCGTGCCTTGTCCTAATCCTTTGAAATCTTTTTCAGCTTGGTCATAATCACCGTTTTGGTAGTCTTTTGCTATTTGGTAACCGCTTTTACCAATTTCATAAACACCCATTGCGCCAAATCCGACTGCTAAAATCGGGCCTAAAACAGGAATAAGTGAACACGCAACTGCAGTTGCTCCAACCATTCCAAGTGCTGCGATTGGGTGTTTTACAAGAACTGTGACCGGACTCAATAACCCTTTTCCAAAGTTAGTAAATGCTTCACTGGTGTCAAACTTTCCGTTGTTTGATTTGTCTTCTTCTACTTCCTTTTTAAAAGAATTGAAATTTGTCAGTGATGCCGTATGATTTTTAATTTTGTTTTGTGTTTTGTAATTTTTAGAGGTTAAATAACTTCCGTTAATACCTAAATCCATGTAAAATTTTACCTTTTCCTTTTTCCCTTATCTATATAAAGGCATAATTGTCAGATTTTTTGCTAGTCAGATGGCGGGGAAGTGTTCAAATTATAGGCTATATTTGAAAATCTTTGGTTTTATATTTCTTAATATAAAGACAAACTCTTAAATAACCGAGTATTTAAGAGTTTGTAAGTGGTGTTTAGTATCTTTCTAAATATCTGTCGAGTTCCCATTGAGAAACGTAAGTTCTGAATGAATCCCACTCTTTTTTCTTCGCCGTTTTGAATTCGTTGAAGATGTGTTCACCAAGTGCGGCTTTTGCAACCAGCGATTTGTCCATTTGTTCCAACGCTTCTGCCAAACTTCCCGGAAGTGAGTCAATTCTTTGTTTTTTACGTTCTTTAGAAGTTAATTTGTATATATTGCTTTCAACAGGAGCCGGTGGGTCAATTTTGTTTCTGATACCGTCTAAGCACGCTTCCAAAATCGCGGCAAATGCTAAGTATGGGTTACAAGCCGGATCAGGTGATCTTAATTCAACCCTTGTTGAAATTCCACGTTTTGCCGGAACTCTCAATAGGGCGCTTCTGTTTGCCAATGACCAAGCCAAATAAACAGGTGCTTCATACCCTGGAACAAGTCTTTTGTAACTGTTTACAACAGGGTTTGTAACCGCAGTAATGCTTTTTACGTGTTTTAGCAAGCCGCCGATTGAGTATTTTGCGGTTTCTGATAATTGATATTCTGCTTTTTCATCATAAAATGCGTTTTTGTCACCTTCAAATAGTGAAATGTTACAGTGCATACCTGAACCGTTAATACCGAAAATCGGTTTTGGCATAAATGTTGCGTGTAAATTGTGTTTTTGGGCAATAGCTTTAACTGCAATTCTAAATGTTGTAACATTGTCTGCTGCTGTCAAAATGTCAGCATATCTAAAGTCAATTTCGTGTTGACCGTCTGCAACTTCGTGGTGTGAAGCTTCAATATCAAAGCCCATATCTTGCAATGTTAAAACGATATCTGAACGTACGTCTTCGCCCAAATCTTCCGGTCCAACGTCATAATAACCTGCTCTATCTTGAGTTTCTGTTGTAACATTTCCGTCTTTATCTTTTGCAAATAAGAAAAATTCTGCTTCCGGTCCGATATTCATTGAAAATCCGAGTTTTTCAGCTTCTTGCATAACTCGTTTTAAGTTGCATCTCGGGCAGCCTTCAAACGGTGTTCCGTCAGCATTGTAGATATCACAAATCAATCTTGCTGAATTTATGCCGTTGTTTCCTCTCCAAGGTAAAATTTGAAAGCTGTTGATATCAGGGTGGAAAAACATATCTGATGTTTCAATACTTCTAAATCCCTTGATAGATGAACCATCAAGCATAATTTCATTATTCAATGCTTTGTCTATTTGTTCTGATGGTATGGACATATTCTTAACTTGACCGTTGATGTCAACAAATTGCAATTTTATGAATTTTACATTTTGTTCTTTGATAATCTTTTTTATTTCGGTTTTTGTGTAAACTTTTCCGTCAAGTCTTACGTGTTTGAATTCTGTCATACTAACCTCTTTCTTCTCTAGTGTCTTTTCTATCTCTTCCAGATTACTTTCTAACTATAAAAACTTTTTGCAAAAAGGTCAAGTTTTTTGGTGTAAAGATTATGTAAAGGTAGTTTGAGGACTTTTGAAACATAACAAAAAATACCAAATATTTTTCTAATAATTCGATAATTAAAAAATATATTTAGTATTTTTTATGTGTTTATATTTTGTTTTTTGATTTTAGTTCAAATTTTTTGAAAAATTTGAATGCTTTACAAACTTAACAATGACTATTTTGTTTCAATAATTTTATTATTTTCATCAACAATAACGATTGTAGGTTTGTGATTTTGAAGTTCTTTTTCTTCAAATTGACCGTAAGTTACAATAATAACTTTATCGCCTTTTTGAACTTTTCTTGCAGCCGCACCGTTTAGACAAATTTCGCCTGAACCTGCTTTGCCTTTAATAATGTAAGTTTGAAATCTTTCTCCGTTATTGACATCAAGAATTTCAACTTTTTGCCATTCTCTCATATTTGCCGCTTTTAAAAGTGCTTCGTCTATTGTTATTGAGCCTACATAGTTAAGATTTGCATCTGTAACTGTTGCTCTATGTATTTTCGATTGTAAAAATTCTAATAACATATTTATTACCTCTGTACTTCAAATTAAAGAGCCTTTACTGCATCTATAACTCTTTTTATTGCTTCTTCAGGTTTTACTACTTCTTTTTCTCCTGTTTGACGAGTTACAAATTCTACATTCCCTTCATTGATTGTTTTTCCAACTGTAATTCTATATGGGAAACCAATCAAGTCGGCATCTTTGAATTTTACTCCCGGTCTTTCTTCACGGTCATCAATAACCGCTTCTACTCCATTTTTCAACAACTCATCATAAATTCTTTGAGCAGTTTGCATTTGTAATTCATCTTTTACGCTGACAGGAACAACTGTTACGTGGTACGGAGCGATAGCCAAAGGCCATTTTATACCGTGTTCATCGTGATGTGCTTCAACAGCAGCGGCAGCGGTTCTTGTAATACCTATACCATAACAACCCATAATGTAAGGTTTTGTTTTTCCGTCAGAATCAAGATATACGGCATTCATCGGTTTTGAATACTTTGTACCAAGTTGGAAAATGTTACCTACTTCAATTCCTCGAGTAACTTTTAGAGGTTTCCCGCATTCAGGACAAAATTCTCCGGCTTCAACCAATCTCAAATCTGCATATTTTATTTCTTCAATGCCTAAATCTTCAAGGTTTGCGCCAACTTGGTGAACATCTGTTTTGTTAATTCCGACAACAAAGTTTTTCATTTCTTTAACAGTGTTATCAGCGATAATTGTAACATCATTAAATCCTTTTGGACCGATAAATCCAGGAATAGCATTAAATCCGTGTTGTTGCATAAGTTCTTCAATTTCAGCAGATGATGCAATTCTGATATCCATTCCTCCAACAGCATTCATCAATTTTGTTTCTTCTATAGTTTTATCTGCTCTGATTAGTGCAATTACAGGTTTTTTATCAACAATATAAACCAAAGATTTCAAAATCAATGTTGAAGGAATTTTTAATAATTCTGACAATTCGATGATTGAATGTGCGTTTGGTGTGTCGATAACTTCGTTTTTCGCAAAATATTCTTTACCGTCAACAACTGCAGGCGGTAATTTTGACACTGCGTGGTTTGAGTTTGCTGAATAGTCGCAAGCATCGCAATAGAAAACGTCATTTTCTCCGGCATCGGTGTCTGTGATTACCATAAATTCGTGAGATACGCTACCTCCGATTGCGCCAGAATCAGATTGAACCATTTTTGTATCAAGTCCGCAACGTTTGAAAATATTTCTATAGGCTTGAGCCATATTTTCATATTCTTTGTCTAATTCTTCTTGTGATGTTCCGAAACTGTATGCATCTTTCATTATGAACTCTCTACCTCTCAAAAGTCCGAAACGAGGACGAACTTCATCTCTGAATTTTGATTGAATTTGGTAAAGGTTTGTCGGTAATTGTTTATAAGATTTTAGAATATCACGAGCAACAGAAGTTATAATTTCTTCGTGAGTCGGTCCAAGACACATTTCTCTGTTGTGTCTGTCACGTAGTCGCATAAGTTCTTTTCCGTACGCTTCCCAACGTCCTGATTCTATCCACAATTCTTTAGGTTGAACAAATGGCATCAAAAGTTCTTGAGCGCCGGCATTATCCATTTCATCTCTTGTTATATTTTCAACTTTTTTCAAAACTTTCCACATCAAAGGTAAAAAGGTATAAACACCTGATGTAAGTTTTTTTATATATCCTGCTCTTGCAAGCATTTTGTGAGAAATAACTTCTGCATCAGAAGGAAATTCTCTCAATGTTTGCACAAATAATTTTGACATTTTCATTCTTCATAATCCTCATATTTCTTATTTAATGTCTTTATGTTAGCACAAACAGGTTTAGAGTGTAAATTTGATGTGAAGGTTGTTAAGTATTATTTAAGTAAGTTTAGTTCGTGTTTTGCTTTTGTTAAAGGAACTGAAAGTGTTTTGAAATTTCTTATTGCCTGTTCTAAATATTCTTTGCTATTTTCTTTATCTCCACTTTTAGAGTATGCAAGATAAGTTAAATAGTCTAAATCGCCATTTTCTTCGCATTGTGAAACCGCAGTAGCGCCAATATTTGCAGCATCATCAAAAGAGTGTTCTTTCATTAATATTTTTATTAATATTTTATATGCTTCAATATCATAAGGGTTCAGTTCGATAGTTTTTTGAAGATTTTCGATTGCACCGTTTGTGTTTCCTGTTTCATTATCAATAACTGCAAGGTTAAAATATGCCCAACTATAATCAGGTGAAAGTTCTAGAACTTTATTAAACTTTTCTCTTGCAGAGTCTAAATCTCCGAGTTCTTTGAAAATGTTCCCGATATAAAAATGTGCATAAATATCATCATCGTTTAAGTCAATAGTTGTTTGAAAATTTTCCATTGCTTTAATGTAGTCTTTTGTCTTAAAGTAAATTAAGCCTAAATTAAAGTACGAGTTTGAATCCTCATTATCTTCTTTTAGAATTTTTTCAAAACATTCAATGGCTTTTTCATATTCTTTTAATTCAATATGAACAAGTCCTAAATTGTAAATTGAGTCCATTGAATCAGGTGAAATTTCAAGTGATTTTAGGTAGGCTTCTTTTGCTTTTTCAAAATTTTTTAATTTTTCATAAACAATACCTAAGTTGTAAAAAATTCCGTCATCATTACTGAAATTTTGGGATAAATAAAGCAAATGCCCGAGCGCTTCTTCATTAAATCCTGAATCCATAAGAAGAACAGCCAATTTTCTTCTTGCTTGAAAATTTGAGCTGTCCTCTTTTATTATATTTTGTAATTCTTCTATTTTATCTAACTTTGACATTATTTTTTATTATATAACTGGAACATCTATCGGTTCAACCAAAATAACGTTCAAGATTTCGTCTTTTGCGATGTTTACATGTTTACCTTTTTTTATCATGTCAGCAATACTTCCGTAAACGAAATATCTGGCAGAGCCTATTGCACCGCCAAATGCACTAACCGGAACAGTTACATATTTCCAACCACTATCATCAACGATATCTTCGCCCCATTCAATGCTATTTTTAGTTATTTGTGCTGATTTTGCGCAAGTTTGTTTCCATGCATCTTCATAACCTCTGGTTGTAGTGATTCCTCCATCATAAGTCATATCAGTTCTGCCGACAACATTTAATGTCAACGGTAGCTGACGACCGTTTGGAGTTACAACGTGGTCAAAATTGATATATAGAATTGCGCCTTTTGACATTCTTTTTGGTTGTTGAATTGATGTAATATCACCTCTAATGATTGAACCTGCCGGCAAAATTACATCATTTGTATCATCTTCTGTTGTTTGGTCTGTTAATAACACTGCAGAAAAACTGTTTCCTGTAGTGCTTGTTGAGGTGTTGATTCCGTTCAACATTTTTAGTTGCAAATTTGTTCCTGCAGGCATTCTTTTTGTTTTTGCATTACCGTTGAATGGTGCAGCAAGTGTAATTTGTGTGGTTATTAACATTGCAAGCATAAAAGCTATAATTTTTGATTTCATGTGTATATCCCTCTCTTTTCTTTTTTTGAGTATTCTAGCATATTTTTTTGACTTTGTTAATACTTTTTATATTATTTCTTAATAATTTTCAAATTGAAATCAAAATTTTCTCTTCTATCTCAATTCTAGTATGTTATGACGTTTTATTCCTAAAAAAATAGCCTCAAAATGAGGCTTAGTTAAATTAAGAATAGCTGGAAGTATGAAAAAGATTATTTATATTATGGTAAAAATAAAACTTAATTAAATTGTCTGAGTAAGCAGTATTGCGAATAAGCCTTTTGGGTAATAAATTGTGAATTTTTGTATCTTGATTGAAAAATATATTGAGTTATTGTACTATAACTGTATTCATTGATAGGGTAGTGTATTAATTAATATAAGAAAGGATTATATATGGAAATTTTAGATAGAGCGGATATTGGTGTATTCGGCGGTTCTGGCTTTTATAGCTTTTTAGAAAATATTGAAGAAGTTGAAGTTGAAACACCTTACGGAAAAACCAGTGACAGTGTATTTATCGGAAAAATCGGTAATCACAGAGTTGCTTTTATGCCAAGACATGGTCGTAAACATTCAATTCCACCTCATCTTGTAAACTTTAGAGCAAATGTTTGGGCAATGAAGCACTTAGGTTGTAAAAGAGTAATTTCCCCATGTGCTGCCGGAAGTTTGCAAAAAGAAGTTAAACCGGGGGATTTTGTAATTTGTGATCAATTTGTTGATTGGACTGACGGTAGAAAAACAACTTTCTACGAAGGTCCTGTTGTTCAACACCCATCACCTGCTGATACTTATTGTCCTGAATTAAGAGAACTTGCAATCAAAACGGCTAAAGATTTGGGCATTACTGTTCATGACTCTGGTACGGTTGTTGTTATTAACGGACCAAGATTTTCAACTAAGGCTGAATCTGCGTTCTTTACAAGACAAGGGTGGCAAGTAATCAATATGACTGCTTTTCCGGAAGCTTATTTAGTTAAAGAATTGAATATGTGTCCGTTGAATATTTCTTTGATTACTGACTATGATGCCGGTTTGGTCGGAGATGTTCCGCCGGTATCTCATGAAGCGGTAATTGAAGTATTTAATAATAATCTTTCAAAATTGAAATCATTATTATTTACAATGATTGAGAATATTCCGGCTGAAACAAATCATTGTGAGTGCGAAAATTCGGTAACATTGGATTTATAATTTTGAAAAAGTTAGATTTTATTCCAGATTTTATATTATTTTTAAGCAGAGTAATTAACCTATATATGTATTATGTAGGTTTTGCCTGCTTATTGTCTTGGGTTCCTAATATCAATCCGGATTATCCGTTGTTTCACTTTATTTTTGTTTCGACGGGATTTTACTTGTTGCCAAGGTTTTTCGGATTTGTTTTTGCTCCATTGCTTGTTATGACTGTCTGTGTACTTGTTTCGCAATGGTTAGTGAAGCTCTATTTGAAATTGACGAAAGATAAAAGACCTGAGATTATTGTGATGACACCTGAAGAATTTTTCAAGAAATTCGAACAGGAAAATTCCAAAAAAGACGAAGAAAAAACTGATAAGGAAGATAATAATGATAGCATTTAAAATACTTGAAGCGATTGCAAATTGCTTTTATGTCTTTTTGTTACTTATATTTGTAAGATGTTTGTTGACTTGGTTCCCGTTTGTAAATTGGGAAAATCCTATTATAAGAGTTTTACGTCTTGCAACTGATGGGTATTTGAACTGGTTCAGAAAGTTTATTCCACCTTTGGGACAGTTCGATTTATCACCTATGGTAGCAGGTTTTGCTTTGATTATATTGCGTAATGTGACTTTGTACTTAGCAATATTAGTAATGAGTATGTTAGGATTTTTAAGGTAGTCGATTATGAAAATTGTTATTTATGGGGCAACGGAAATCGGTTGTTTGTTGGCTACAGAATTTTTTGAAGATCATGACATTACCGTTATTGATAAAGAAGAAAATCGTACTGAAGATTTTGACCGATTAGATATTAGTTTTATTCAAGGTAGTGCTGCTGATATAAATATTTTAAAGGCTGCTGATATTATAAATGCAGATGTATTTATTGCGTGTACCGGTTATGATGAACGAAATATTGTAGCTTGTCTTACTGTTAAGAAAGTTAGCGGTATTAAAACAATTTGTTTTGTATCAAAGTCAGAGTATCAGGACGTCTTGGCACTGAATAACAATGCAGATTACTTAAATGATTTTTATATAGATTATGTCATTTGGCCGGAAGAGTTGCTAACTCAAGAACTTTTCAGAATCGTTACGGTTGCGCATGCTCTTGATGTTGAAAACTTTGCAGATGGCAAGGCAAGGCTGTTAGAGTATAAAGTTAAACCGGAATCTTTAATAGTCGGTAAAATGGTTAAAGATTGCGGTTTTACAAAGGATACGATTATCGTTGGAATTAAGCGAGGAAGTTTGTTATTTATTCCAAATGGTTTAACAGAAATTAATGCCGATGACAAATTGATATTTATGGGTACATCACATTCTTTAGATATTTTGGCAGGTACTTTTTTCCACGAAAAAGAGCAGGTCAAGACGGCATCAATTATTGGCGGTGGAAACGTTGGTTTTATGCTTGCTAAAAGTCTTGAAGATTTGAAAATTAAAACAAAAATTATTGAAAAGAATTATGAACGTTGCGAGTTCTTATCGCAAGAATTGACCAAAACTCTTGTTATAAATGGTGATGGGACAAATTTAAAACTTCTTGATGAAGAAGAAATAGGTGAGTCTGATGTAGTAATTTCTGTTACAAACAATGACGAGCGAAATCTTTTGTGTTCTTTGCTTGTTAAACAACTTGGGGTAAAACGTGTTATTTCAAGGGTTTCAAAAGTTTTAAACATTCCGTTGTTTGAAAAAGTCGGGATTGATATTGCGGTGTCATCAAAAACATCAGCGATAAATGAGGTTCGTAACGATATTGACGAAACTGATGTCGATATTTTGGCTTTGGTGGAACAGGGAGAAGGCGAAGTTTTGGAAATCCTTTTAAGCCGTGATTTTGATGGAATGTTTATTAAAGATTTAAGATTTCCGGCACCTGCAATTGTTGGTGTAATTCAGCGCCGTTCAAGCGTTATTATTCCAAAAGGTGATACAAAATTGAATTCTCAAGATATTCTGATTATTTTCACAAAAGCGGAAAATGCTGACAAAGTAAAAAGTTATTTCAAGGTAATATAGATGCGTTTTAAGTATATTTTAAGTGCTTTAAATTTAATATTGAAGGATTTTAGTCCGGTTGTACTTTTGCCGGTTATTGTCGCTATCTATTACCATGAATATTCAATGATAAATCCGTTTTTGTTGGCTGGATTGATTGCTATAGCAGGAAGTTTATTCATTAGAAAATTTATAAAATTGACGGCAGAAGAAGAAAATTTGAATGATATTAAGCGTTCGGAAGCATTGATGGTAGTTTCTTTGTCATGGATTGTAATATCTTGTATTGCTGCTGTACCTTATCTTTTTTACGGAATATCTATTGAAAACTCTTTGTTTGAGGCGGTTTCCGGTATAACGACAACCGGAGCCACAATTTTAACCTCTTATGATATTCCAAAATCCTTGATGTTTTGGCGTTCTTTGACTCAATGGTTAGGCGGTATGGGAATTATCGTCTTATTTGTCGCAATTTTGCCACAATTTGCGGTAGCCGGTCGTCAAATGTTTTTTGCCGAATCTCCTGGGCCGACAGAAGATAAATTTACTCCTAGAATTAAAAACACAGCATCTGCATTATGGTTCATTTATGCAGGATTGACTGTTTTGTGTGCAGTCTTGCTATGGCTTGCCGGCATGCCGATTTACGATGCTATTTGTAACTCATTTTCAACACTTTCAGCCGGAGGTTTTTCTCCAAATTCTGAAAGTATTTTGGGATATCATTCTAATACAATTAACTGGATTATTATTTGTTTTATGTTCATCGCAGGAACAAGTTTTGTTTTACAATCGAAAGTCATTAAACGTAAGAATTTATCATTGTTTTGGAAAAGTGAAGAGTTTAGGTTTTATGCTATCGGAATATTGTTGATTGCGTTAATTTTAGCTGTAGTTTTATTTGCTCAAAACGATTATTCTCTGTTTAGAGCGCTTACATCTGCATTTTATCAAACTCTTGCGCTTTCAACTTCGACCGGTAGTGCGAATGAAGATTTTATTTTATGGTCTTTTGATGCCAAGATTGTTCTTTATTTTGCAATGTTTTTGAGTTCTTGTTCCGGATCTGCCGGTGGTGGTATAAAAATTACTCGTTATATAATTCTGTTCAAATTCTTAAAAAATGAATTGTACAAAATCTTGCACCCAAAAGCAGTTATGTCTATAAAAATTGATGGAAAAGTCGTTCAAAATGATGTAATAAGACAAACTATATTTTTCATTGTTTGTTTCTTTGGTTTATGTGCCATTTCTTCTTTGATTTTAGGTTATATTGAAAAAGATGTAAATTTGGCATTGTCATGTTCATTGTCTGCAATTGGTGATATTGGTCCGGGGTTAGTTGATAAAGTTGGACCAATGCAGAATTTCGCACACCTACAACCTTTGTCAAAATTCATTATGATATTTGACATGTTAGTCGGTCGTTTAGAAATCATACCGTTTATAGTAATGTTCCATAAAGACTTTTGGAAATTGAAAAAATAAAATTCTTATTTATTCACTGAAATAATTGCAACATTTTCGATATGGTAAGTATGGCAGAACATATCAAACGGCTGAATTGATTGAATTGAACAACCTTTTTCTTTTAGAATTTTTAAATCTCGAGCCAATGTTGCAGGATTACAACTGACGTAAATTATATATTTTTTTGATAATTTGTAAGCATTGTCCAGAGAGTCTAAAGAACAACCTTTTCTTGGCGGGTCAAGTATAATTGCATCAAATTCACGTTTCTCTTTTGCGAAGAATTTTGAGGCATCTTCATTATGAATTTCAATATTTTTAACTTTGTTATCTTTTGCAACACTTCTTGCTAATTCACAGGCTTGGGTGTTTTCTTCGACACTCACAACTTTTTGTGAAATGTCAGAAACGCAAATTCCAAACGAACTGATTCCTGCGTAAGCATCAAGAACTATAGGTTTTTCACAATTTTCTTTTATAAAATCTTTGACGTATTTGAAAATATTTTCAGCACTTTTCGGATTTACTTGGAAAAATGTTTCTGCTCCTATCTTGAAAGTTTTATCTAAGATTTTTTCTTCGATAACTTCGTTACCACAAACACATTCAGTCTTTTTACCTAAAATAACGTTTGTTTTTTTAGAATTGTAATTGATACAAACACCGGCAACTTCATCAAAATTTTCGTAAATTTCTTGCGCAAAGTCTTTTAATCTGTCAAATATTTTAGTTGCATTAACGACTAAAACAACCAAATTTTTGCCATTTACTGCAGAATTCCTGATTACAACATGTCGCAAATCTCCGGAATGTTTCTTTTCGTTGAAACCTTTTATACCAAAGTCAAAGGCTTTTTCTCTGATAAATTCAATGATTTTGTCACAAATTTCAGGTTGAATCGGGCAGTATTTAATATTAACAATCTCGTGAGTTTTGGGTTTGTAATATCCTGCCAAAATTCGACCGGAATTCTTTGTTTGTGAAATCGGGTATTGAATTTTATGTCTGTAATTTTTTATTTCAGGACTTGGAATTGTATTTGGAATTTCGATATCAATATTTGCAATGTTTTTTATTGCATCTTGAGTAATTTCTCTTTTTATATTCAATTGTTCCTGATAATCAACAAATTGCAGTTGACATGCTCCACAGGCTTTATACATTGGACAGAATGGTTTTACCCTGAATGGAGAAGGCTCAATAATTTCTAAAATTTCACCGTAAGCGTGATTTTTATTGACCTTTGTTATTCTTATTTTTAGGTTGTCTTTTGGACAAGCATTTTCTATAAATACTACAAAACCGTCTATTCTGGCAATTCCTGCGCCAAGGTTTGTTACTTTTTCTATTGTTACGTTATATTCTTCATTTGCTTTCATAATTTTATTATACCTTAAATATTCTTTATATTTTTGCCTATATAAAAATATATGTTATCATGATACATATATTAAAATAAGGGGAGAAAACCATGAAGAAACTATTAGTGTCATTGTTGCTACTTATTCCTGTTTTGTCAGGTTGTGCCAGTATAGATACAAAAATTACCATAAATAACGACAAATCAGCAACTGTTGCAACTTCTGTATCTTATGAAGGTGATTTGTCTAATCCTAACGACCCAGATGCGGTTAGAATTTATACTAATTATAAAAATTACCTTGATGATATGTATGATGTTGATAGCGCATTTAATTCTAAGCTTTCAACTATTATTGCAACAAAAAAATCGGAAAATGTTACAGTGAATGATTTAGACTTGTCTTCATTAGGTTTTGTTACTAATTTGCCAAGTGGTAAATTTATTGAGTTGAAAAAGAGTTTTCTTGCAAAATCTTATAACATAGATTGTACATATAATTATCCGGCACAGGCTTCAAAATATGTACAAAAAGAAACTCCAAAAGAAGATGTTGCACCTGTTAAAAAGGCAGATAATAAAGGACTAAATCCTGAATATTATCAACAATATATGGATAAAGAAGATGTGGACACTTCAAATAATGATTTTGCTGAAAACTTAGATGATACAGTAAGACAACAAACTATTGCGGAAGAAAATGCGGACAATCAAGACGTAACTAAAAAACAAGAGGATAAAGCGGCAAATGACGCTAAATCTGCTCAAAAAGAACCTTTGAGTGTATCTGTTAGTGTCCAAGTTCCGTCACTTGCTTTTTATAATAATGCCGATTCTTCAAAAGGTAATTTATACACTTGGAATATTAAACAAGATGAGCCTACAAATATTAAAATTCAATATGTTCAATATAGTGGTTGGGCAATATTTTTCATGATTGTTATTGGTATTGCGATTTTGGTTTTGGGTGCCAGAAAAATTATTAAACATGAAAACCAAAAACGTGTCGGAAATACTGATAATTTGGCGCAGTAAGTTCCAATAGTTAAGAATTTAAAAATCGGTGTGCAATTCTTGTATGCCGATTTTTAGTTTTGCCATTTATAGCAAAAGGGATTATTCAGTGGCTAAATCTTTATTAAAATATCCCGAAATTGATTTGAAAGTCTTTATTGCATCTTCAAAACTTATTGTCTGCATAATATTGCCACGTTTATTTTTAATTGTAATTGTTTGGTCTTTCATATCAACATTTTCGATTACATAAACATGAAATCTTCTGTTATTGAATTTTTTTAGCCCATTCATAATAACAAAACTGTAATCTTTTTCTTGTGACATTTTGTTGAATAAATTTAAAACTTCTGTTCTATGCTTGGTTAAGTTGATATTAAAGTCTTTTTCCGCAATTGTAGTTGGTTCTTTACCAGTTACCATTTTTAAAAATCTTGAAGGTAAATTGTTCTCAAATTTGTATTTTTTCAATAGTTCTGAAAATTTACAGATAAAAGGTTTAGTTTTATATTTGTTTTCATATTCAATGACAGAAAGGTCAAATCCTCGTATAGTATCATTCTTTTGCAAATTGTTTAGCGCACGGTATTTCTTATTTAGTGGGGTCGTGTTAATTGTAAAATTTTCTTTTTTTCCATTGGGTGAATAAAGAGAAATCGTTGCAATATTTGAGTTGTATGGGCTTTTGCTTATGTTATTTTTTAGAATTTTTCGCCCGTTTGAAGATTGAGTCAGAGCATCAAGACCTGCAGTCAGGTAACAATCGCTAAAAATCTGTTCACTTGTTTGAATTCCTGCAATATCTGCATCATTTAGGTGCCTTGGCTTATTTCCATATTGTAAAAAGTTGTCAAGACTTGGTTTTTTTATGTATGAACTTGTGTTGATATTGCTAACCATTTATCTTCAACTATATTAAATAGCCTGATTGTGAAAACTTTACTCTTTTTTTTGTTACTGTTTACAAATCTTAAAAAGACTCTCAAAATCGAGAGTCTTTTATTATTTATTAGTGTCTTTTTAATTCATAAATTCTGAATTCAGAAGGATCAAGTTTGTCAAAGTGGATTTTTTCCATTTTTTCCATCGGTTGAGGTTCAAAATCTTTTTCTTTCAGAATATACTCATTTATAATATCGTAATCACTTGGAATATAGACTTCTTTGTCAAATACTGAATACCCTTCAACAACTTCTTTATATGTTTCTCCGGTTGCAGCGGTTTTCATTATTTTTTCTGTTGGGTATTTGTAATTAGAAACTATCAAATAAGCGGTTTTCATAGGTACCATAGTGATTAACCACGCACAGAAACCGTCATCATCACTTGTGATTATTCTTGCTTCACCGTTGTTGATAATTTTGTTATCTTTAACAAATCTGTCAATTGCATCAAAGGCTTTGTAGAATTCTTCGTTTTCAGAACGTTTCATACCAACTTCTTCGCCAATTGTGTATTCTATTCCGCCTTGAGTAAAGCTTTCATCACCATCAACATACATCATTGGACGTTGTGCATATTTTCCTCCCGGAAGGAACTTGTATTTAAACCATTTGTATAAAGCACCTTTTTCGCCCAATTGTGCAGGATATTGGTCAATGCAGTGGAATTCGCCATCTTGGTTATTGTAGGTTTTCAAAATTGACAACATATTACCTTTTTTGAATTTTTCGTTGTAATTTGTTAATTCCTGATTATCTTCTGTAATTTTTTCAGGAGTTTTGTCAAATTGTGAAATTATGTCGTTACCCCAAAGCATATTGAATTTCATATCTTGGTGGTATTCTTTGTAGTACTTATCCCAAAGCATATATTCTGCAAGTGTTGCAAAATATGGGATATCTTTTTTCATCGTAGTGTTTAGTTTATTTAGCACATATCGAGGCGCTCTGTAACTCAATGGAACACCATTTCTTTCAGAAACTTCATCTACAATGTGGTCGATGTGGTCGACTCTGAAACCGTCAAAGTTATAATCTTTTTGAAGTTGTTTCATATTTTTAATGAATAAATTTATGACATCTTCATTGTATTTGCCATTTTCAAGGTTTACAAAATAGTATGGAGTTTGACAATCAAGGTTTGCAAAAGCCGTAACATCATCGCCTTTGTAGTCATAGTGTTTGAATGTCGGATATCCGCCGCATTCGCTCATTCCGTCATAAACAGGAACTCCGGCAGAACACCATGCTCCACCAGGAGCAGGCCACAATCCTTCTTGTATAAGCATTTGGATTGTTTCTACTTGTTTTGTTATATCATTTTCAGTTCTACCTTTTTTGTCAGGTTTAAGTTCATGTATTTTTGCTACTAATTCTTGAACTCTTTTGTGGATTTTAGATTGATATCCGTGTTCCATCATTGTGTTTGAAAATTTCTTTTTATGTTCAATCAAAATTCCTTCAAAATTGTTGTACAATTCTTGATACGCTGGGCTTAAATCTCCGGCGCCACCTTGCAATCTTTGGATATAAATTTCTTTAACAATTTGAATATCGTCTTGGTCGTGGTCTTTTGATAAAAATTCTGCAACTTCTTCAACTTTAGCGTTTAGTTGTTTTTGAAGTTCTGTGATGTCATACCAACGTGCAACTTGCGGGTTTGCTAATACGAATTTTGAAAATCTGCCTGTTTGAGGCAATATGTCATAAATCACAGGGTGTCCTGCAAGTTGAGCCATTTCAATGAAAGTTTGTACTTGTTGTTTAACATTCATGCCTGTTATTTTTTCAATTTCAGGGTCATTTAATTTTTCACTGACTTCATTACTCTTTGGAAGATATGCGCAACCAAATTCTCTTGGGTGGAATGGAATTAAATAAATTGTAGTATTATAAATTCCATTTTCCTTGTTACCTGTCGGAAGTATCAACAATTGCTTCAACCAATCAAAAAACTTACCAGTTTCGTCTGATTCGTTTCCGTTTCCGAGTGCTGCCAAGTTTAACAACTTTATGTCATGACCTTCTTTTATGAACCAATCAGAATTTTTTTTCTGATTTCTAGCCAAAACACTGATTTGATTGTTTTTAAAATGAAATTTGCCATCTTTGAATACATTGTTCTGTTTCCATTTTTCTTCAAGAGCGAACAATGTTTCTTCATTAGTTAATTCTTCCAATGCTTTTTGGTACGGATAAGTTAAATAACCGTATTTTTGAATATGCATTGATAAAAGTTTTTTACGGAGTTCCGGAATATTGTCTGCCGGATACTCTTTTTTCAGTGCTTCGTAGATGTGGTTCAATTCCGCATCTTTTGCAACGAGTTGGTCTTTCTTCCTAAATAGTAAATTAAACATAAATATCTCCCTATGACATAAAAATTATATCATAAGAAAAATAAAATTTGACAATTTTCAATATTGCCTACTCGGGTAATAGTAATCTTAAGTTAAAGGTTTAAGGTTATAGTATGCAATAAGGCAAGGTCAAATTACTAATACATATACGATTGGAGATAAAAATGAAATCAGTAGAAAAACAAATCACAATAGTTATCGTAGAAGATTTTAAATTAACGAGAGTAGGTTTGCGCTGTGCATTGAACGCAAATCCGGATATGAAAGTTGTTGCAGAATGTGAAGATGCTATAGAAGGTATAAAACAAATTCAAAAACTGAAACCAGATGTTGTATTGATGGACTTGGGTTTGCCGATGATGAATGGAATCGAAGCTATGGTGAAAATCCGTGAATTTACATCAGATGCGAAAATTATTGCATTAACTTCTCACGATAGAGAAGAAGAAGTTGTATCCGCTTTGAGTTCAGGTGCTAACGCTTACTGTTTAAAAGATATTGACCCTGCAAAACTTGCAGATGTTATTCGTGACGTTTCGAACGGTGTTTGCTGGATAGATTCAATGGTTGCAAATCTTGCGCTAAAAGCTATTCCAAAATCAGAAAATACAGATTTGATATCAGGTAAAGTTGCAGAAAATTCCAGAATTCCGCTAACAGAACGTGAATTTGAAGTTCTGAAACATCTTGTTGCCGGTAAAAGTAATACGGAAATTGCAAACGAATTGATAGTAAGTGTTCATACTGCAAAAGCGCACGTTTGTTCTATTCTACAGAAAATGTGCGTAAATGATAGAGTACAAGCAGCTGTTAAAGCGGTAAAAGAAGGTATGGTTTAATACCATTTAATCTGAAAGTTGTTCAAGAAGTGCATTTAGAGTTTTTGACGGTAAACCGATTACATTGTCAGAATCTCCGTTGACTTCTTGGACGTAACCTTCGGGCAATTCTTGCAATCCATAAGAACCGGCTTTGTCAAATGGTTTAAAGTTTTCGATATAGTATTCTATTTGTTCGTCAGTGAGTTTATTAAATGTAACATTTGTGGTTGTTGATTTGACTTTATATTTAAGAGTTTTTGAATTTACTACAGCGACACTTGTTACTACAAAATGGGTCTTTCCTGATAGAAGTTTGAGAGTTTTTATTGCATCTGTTTTATCTGAGGGCTTACCTAGTATTTTATCATCTATAACTACTATGGTATCTGCTCCGATTGCAGTGTAATCTTCGTTCCTGAAATTTTTAGCAACATCAAGTGCTTTATTCAATGCTAAATTTTCAACGTATTCATAAGAAAAAACCGTCTGGTCATGTGGTTCCACATACGAAGACGGAATAACTCTGAAATCTAAATTCATCTTTTTTAGAATAGTTGCCCTTCTTGGAGAAGAAGAGGCTAGGATAATTTTTCCCATCGTTAGTCTCCTTGTTCTCTACTTTTAGCTTAAAAGAGAGAACAATTCAACTTAAACTTTTTTATTGACCCATAGATTTTTGATATCTTGCTGAACGTGCATTAATTGCGTAGCATGCAATGTTCAATCTTTGTCTTAGTTCCATCATATTTCTAAGGGTTGCAGCGTAATCATTCATTGCACCTAACATTTCTTCTGGGGCAATCATTGAAGCTGTTTCTTCATGGTTGTCAACTTTTTCTTCTTGATATTTTTGTACTAACATCTTGTCGATGTAGTCTTCTGCACCAATACCCATTGAGCAGTCCTCCCTATTGATTTGTT
>CAVHEM010000080.1:34867-39977 GCA_963635055.1 Bacteroidaceae bacterium
CTATTCCTGTAAGAAATTATTATCCTAAATATTCCTTATATTTTAATAAAGTATTTTTGTTTTCAAAAATTGCCTTTTTTTGCGCAAATATGAAGAAATATTAAAATAAATATTTATTTGTAATAATTTGTCATTCACTGTCAAAAAAATTTTATTTGGAGTATTATATAAGTAGTAACATATAATTAGGGATTTAAGCATGCAAAAATCAAATGTAGTTGAAGAAAAAGTTATAGGCATTCCTCGTGCAATGTCTTTTTACAATAATTATCCGTTTTATTACGGCTTTTTTAACGATTTAGGTATAAAAATTGTATTATCAGATATTACGACAAAGCAAACAATGTCAGCAGGTGCAGGACTTGTAGTTACAGAAACTTGCTTACCGATTAAAGTTTTTATCGGTCATATTTTGAATTTGTTAAATAAAGGTGTGGATAAAATTTTTGTACCGTCGTTACAATCTGTTGATAACAAGATTTATAACTGTTCAAAAATCAGAGGTTTGCCGGATTTGGTTAGAAACGTTGTAAAACAACCGTTTACAATGATTGAAGCAACTTTGGATAAATCTGCTAAAAACCACGGTTTGTATGACTTCTTGGCAGAGGCTGTTAAGCCTTACGGCATTACTGATATGGAAAAAATTAAAAAGGCTTCAAAAGCAGGTTGGAGATGTTATAACAATTTCCACGTTATGACAAAATCAGGAATGTCATATTCAAAAGCTTTGAGTTATGCATTGCAAGGTAAAGTTGTTATTACAAACAAAACGAAAGAATATCCTATTTCTGTAGCGTTAGTTGGTCATGGATATAATATTTATGATGAACGTGTTTGTATGAAGATTTTTGATAAACTTGAAAAAATGGACGTACAAGTTAGCACATCATTGCAATTATCTGATGAACAACTTGATGAAGGTATTACAAGTTTGGGTAACGACAAATACTGGGCTAATGAAGATGAAATGACAGGTACTGCAGGTCACTTTATGAAGGATAACAAAATTGACGGTGTAATTACGATTACTGCATTTGGTTGCGGTCCTGATTCATTGATGGTTGAACGTATTACAAGACGAGCAAAACAATTTAATAAACCTTTGTTGAATTTGACTATTGATGAGCAAACAGGTGAAGCAGGTTTTGTTACACGTTTGGAAGCGTTTGTTGATATGTTGTTCCGTAAAAAACGTGCAAATATTGTTAATAAATTAACTCTTTCAAAATCAGAATCTGAATATTCACCAAATGTTGAATATATTGAAACAAAATAGTTTATTTATTATAAATATAAAAAGAGAGGTTTGAAGCCTCTCTTTTTGTATTGTCTATATTTACTGTTTACTTAGTCACTTGAATTAGTGCATTAACAACATCTGCGTCCCATTTTTCGTTTACTTCTGATGTTATAATTTCCAATGCTTTTTCTGAAGGCATTGCTTTTCTGTACGGTCTGTCTGAAGTCATTGCGGAATACGCATCAGCCACCGCAATAATTCTTGAACCTAATGGAATTGATTGACCTTTCAATCCTTCCGGTTTGCCGGAACCGTTTACTCTTTCTGTTTGATAAGTTATATATGGTACAACTTCTGATAAGAAGTTTATGTTCATCAACAAGTTAACACCGATATTTGCGTGGCTTTGAATTTTTTGCAATTCTTCTGGTGATAATTTACCGTTATTAGCAAAGATTTTTTCCGGTAATGTGATTTTTCCGATATTTTGTAACAAACCTGCATAGTAAATAAGGTCAGTTGTTTTTTCATTCAATCCTAATTTTTTACAAATATTCCTTGCTAATTTTGCGGTATTTCTTGAATGAGAAACTGTGTATTGACCTTTTTTATCAACTGCACTCGCTAACGCTTCTACAAAATTTTGTTGATAATCACACAAATCGCCGATTAAGGCGGTCAATTCTGCTCTTGACTGTTTAAGTTCGATTTCGGTAGTTTCAGGTATTGCAAGAAGGTGATTAACATTTTCGATTTCATTTTGTAATGTAATTGTTGTTCCTAAAAGGTTTGCAATACTTATGACCAAATCGGTATAATCTTCATCAGTTTTCTTGTCAGTTTGAATTTCAATTACGCCGACAGGAAGAGCGGAACCTCTCATTGAGATATATGTGAAATTATCTTTTTCAATGATATCGTTATGCAACAAATCTGTAATTGAGAGATTTATTGTTTCGTTTTGGTCGTCTGAACTTCCGACTTGTTTTAGTTCGTTATTTTTAACAAGATAAATAGAACATGCATTGACTTCAATCATTTCAACAATAGATTTAGCAATTGAAGTGTAAATAGCCTGTTCTTCGCCTTGCGTGAAGTTCAAAACACATAAAGTATTTTTTGAAGAATATATATCAATAAGTTCTAAAAGCTGATTTTGTAATCTTTCTTTTTTGCTTGCTGTAATGCTGATTTTTTTAGCCAAATCTTCTGAAATCAAAGATTCTGATATAAAATCACCCAAATTAAGAGCAAACATTTCTTCTATCGGGTCAGTTCCCGTAATTTGTTCATTTTGACCAAATAGTGAAACCCCTGTAAGCTTTTTCTTCTCATCGTTGTTCATAAATTTTCCTTTTACTGCATGCTAATCTTACTATTATGTACGGCAATAATTTTCAAAACTTTAATCAAAACCTAAAAATTTCATACTTTAGTATGGGGTTTTTCAAACAAAAGTTGTTACAATTTTGATGCAAAATAGGAAGCAGATTCTGAATAACAAGAAAATTAAATGCTCACTTCGTTCGCCTAAATTTTCTAAGTTTTCAGAATGACGAAAGCCTTGCAAATACCCCCAAAAGTCATTCTGAACTTGATTCAGAATCTCTTCCATAATCAAAATAAAACAAAGGATTACCCCCCCCCCTAAAACCTTGTTGCAACTTGACCTGAAGAGACCCTGAAACGAGTTCAGGGTGACTTTTGTGGGTATTTTTAAAATTCTTTAATGGTTTAACTTAAAAGATTTTTCAGTCTTTTAAGAAGGTCGATTCCTTGGTAGGCTCACCAAACTGTCATTCCGACCTTCGAGCCGGAATCTGTTTTCAGTCTTTATTTTGATAATGCAAAAAAAATATCAGTTTGGTTCAACTGATATTTTTATATTGTATTTATTTTAATATTGTAATTTTTCCTTAATATCCGATAGCCCAATCAAAATTGTTTTTAACCGGTTTGTTGCTAACAACTGAAGATTTTGTTCCCGCAGTATTTAGTGCAGTTATTTCAAGAACTTTGTCCGCTTTCTTTAACATTTTGAATTCTTCAACTTGACTATCTACATTGTTGAATGATTTATATTTGTCCAGTTCTGATTGCAAATCTTGGTTTTCTGCGTTCAATCTAACGATTTCTCTGTCCAGTTTGTTTAATTTTGCTTCACAATTCATTGCAGTGTAATAACTTATAAAGGTAACTCCAATCGCAACTGTAATACAAAAACCTAAGGCTTTGTTAATTCGTCTTACAAACATTTCTTGAACAGTCAATGGCTTTTCTTGAGGAAAGTCACCGTCAATAACGATATTTTCTCTTTTTATTTCGTTTGTACTGTATCTGCTTGTATTAAATTCTTCTGATTGCTCTATTCTAACTCTTGCTGAACTTAAATTCATTCCCGAAACTACCTGCCAAATAAACTCTGTTACCTTATACACCTAGCAATTCTTAATTTAGCGCTTCTTGATGGTGCATTTTCCTCCAACTCTTGCTCTGTTGCAGTTATAGGTTTTTTGTTTACTAACTCTAACCTTGGTGGGGGACAATTACAAATCATTTGTGTCTTGTCGCAATGACACTTGGTTGAGTGATATTTCATAAACTGTTTAACTACCCTATCCTCAAGAGAGTGAAAACTTATTACACTTATTATAGCACCAACGTCCAATAAATCCAATACATTTTCTAAAGTATCTTTAACATTTTGTAACTCTTGATTTACTTCAATTCTAATCGCTTGGAAAACCCTTGTCGCAGGGTGAATTGCGCTCTTTACTCTTGGAGTTGAATCGATGATTAATTGCGATAATTCTGTTGTTGTTTTTATCGGAGATTGTTTCCGTTTTGTAACAATTGCTTTTGCAATTCTTTTGGAAAATCGTTCTTCGCCGTATTCTGAGAATATTTTGACCAATTCATCTTCTGAATATGAATTTACGACATCGTAAGCGCTAAAATCTGAACTCATGTTAAATCGCATATCAAGCGGTGCTTCTTTTGAAAATGAAAAACCTCTTTCTTGTTTTGTCAATTGGTGGTAAGAAGCGCCCAAATCAAACAATACTCCACCCGTAATTTTTTCGATATTCAATGATTTGAAAACTTGTTTAATATTTGTATATGAGTCTTTTACGATAATTAAATTGTCGTAGTTTTTCAATTTTTCTGTTGCTGCATCTATTGCATCTTGGTCGATGTCAAAAGCGACAAGTTTTCCGTTTGGAGAAATCCTTTTTAAAATCAATTCGCTATGTCCGCCACCGCCTAGTGTGCAATCTGCATAAATAAGTCCGTCTTTACACTCAAGTGCATCAACGGCTTCGTTTTTCATAACTGTATAATGTTTAAATTCTTGCATGCTTTTATAGTAGCATAAAATTTTTTGCAATAACCAAACAAAGAAGATGTAATTAATAATAAATTACATCTTCTAAATTTTTTCATACTCTATATAGTTTTTACATAATAAATCCTGAAAGTCCTTTTTTGTCGAAGATTTCGACGAATTTGTTCATTGTACAAGACATATCATTCATTCCATTTTCATCAAGAATTTGAACAACATTTTTTATATCGGCTTCTCGTACTGCCGGATTTTTTGAAACCATAATTATTGAGTTAATTTCTTTCAAACCTTTTGGTGTGAATTCAAATAATTTTTCTTCATTTTTTACTGCCATATTAGCCTCTTTCATTTTAATTTTCGTAACCACATTGTATATATCGGTGTCTTTTTGTAAAACTTTAGGCTTTATATTCAAAATCTTAACAAAATTTTACAATTAATTTTAAGGCAAATTTTTTGTAAAAAATACACTTTTTAATCAAAGTTTTCATATTTTGGGTCAAAAAATTAAATTTTTTAGT
>CAVHEM010000080.1:40033-62281 GCA_963635055.1 Bacteroidaceae bacterium
TTAATTTTACATTTAGTCATTTTAGGGCAATTTTTTTTTATCACGGTTTTTGTAATACATGTGTTTTTAGTATAATAAAATCATATTCGGCAATAGAAATAGAAAATAAGTATGATAAACAAAGTTGAATTAGGTAGTGCAAACAATCAATATACCCCAAATAAAAGGGTTGGACTGAAACAAAAGGATCAAACAAGTTTTACAGGGCTTGGTCGTTGGGCGTTGAATGGCGCTTTGAAAGGCTTCCAAAAATGTGAAGAATATCCAATGCTTAACGTTACTGTTCTTGACTTGTCAACAGCAATCTTACCGAGAACATTTTTTGAAACATTTATTGGTTCAAAGAAAAAAGATGAAAACGGTAACGAAAAGCACGAACGTAAATTAAATATTTTTGGTGGATTTGAAGCCTTTAGACGTGAATCTTCCGGCTTATTAATTAACTGTATTATTCCAAGTTTTATTGTTAAAGGTGTTGCATATCTTTTACAAAAACCTGTTATGGGCAGATTTTCTGACTCTTCAATGTTTAGAAGTTGGGCAAACAGTGATACTATAACAAAGGTTCAAGATTACTATAACAAGTCCAAAGGTGTAACTCAGGAAGATAAAATCTTCAATACCTTAAAAACAATGTTCGATTCTGTTGAAGGTGTTGACGGAGATATCGACAAGGGTGGCTTGAAGAAATTTAGCGAAATTTTTGCTAATGATGAAGAATATGTAGCTAAATTAAAACAAGCAGCAAAAAATATTTCAAATGGAGATAAGACTGCCGGTGCTGATTTATATCAATATATGGTAAAAAAATCAGGTATTGCTGAAAATATTAGATTTAATGGTGACAAGGCATTCTTCTCAAGTACCTTGGGTCACTTGTGTGAAAGTGCAAATGACGTATTGCGAGGAGTTGTTAAAGAAACTCCTAAGTTCCAAAATGCAGAAGATGTTGCTAAATATTTTACAAAATCAAAACATTTGGTTAACGCAAAAAGTATCGCAGGTCTTGGTTTGATTATTCCACTTGCAATCGCAGCACAACCTATTAACAGATGGATTACGCACCATTTGACAGGTAAAAAAGGTGCTCCGATTTACAATGATGATCAAGAACGTATTTTGACACCGCAAGAAAAAGCAAAACTTACTGCTCAAAAATTTGTAGCCGTTCCGTTGATGTGGGGTGTTGCAGGTTTGTCTATGCTTATGGATAAGCCATCATTCAGATTATTCCAATTCAAAAACATCTTCCCGACAATGGATCAGGCAAGAATTATTTCAGCAGCGACATTCTCAAGCCGTATTGCTGCTTCAGAAGATTCAAACGAATTGAGAGAAAGCACAATTCGTGATATTGCAACCTTCTCAAGTTTCTATTTCTTGGGTGATTACGCTGCTAAAGGTATTGCAACATACTTAGAAAAACATAACAAAGATGGCATCAAATTATTAAACAGACTAAAAAATGAAGACCCTAATGCTAGTGCCATCAAAAAATTCTGGAACTGGGCAAAACATACTAAGATTAAATCAACAGATGAATTGTCTGCAATTACAGATAAGGCATTGAATACAAAGGCTAGACATTTACGTGGTTTGTGCCAATTCGGTAACTTTGCATTCTCTTTGATTGCCCTTGGTATATTTATTCCATTGTACACCAGAACGCAAACCAATAAGAAACAACAAGCAAAAGCCGCACTAAATGTAGCAGCAAATGATGTTAAAAATTCATCAACGACATTTACTCAAAAATATATGGCTAATAACTCAACAGCATTTAACTCATTTTTAAAGTAGAAATAACTAAAGGCAAATAAAAATATGAAAATCGAAAGCGACATTAGACAATTAAATACCCCTCAGTTAAGAAAAGCATACGTTGAAAGAAAGAACGAAACTCAAACTTCAACAACAACGAATACCACTCCAAATGCTACTCCTAACTTTACGGGCGGATTTGATTTATTTTGTCGATTTTTGGACACCAACCAAGCGTGGGGTGCAAACCTTGTTGACTTAGGTTTTATGGTTGCTCCAAGAACAATTACAGATTTTTCTCGTGGTACTAATGCCGGTATGGAAACTCTCAGACGTGAAGGTTTTGGTAATGCAAACCATTCAATGATTGGTTTATATGGTACTCTTGCCGGTTTGATGTTGGCTACAGGCATAAATGGCGCTTATAATTTAGGCAAAGATGATGTAAAAGCAAATTCTATTTTTGCAGATTCTGAGACTATTGATTTGCAAGGTAAAATTTATGCTGATAAGTTGAAAGCTGCAGCCGGTAATCCTTCTGCAAATCCTTTGAGAGAATATTTAGTAGAAACTTTAAAAAATTATGAATCATTAAAAGGTCTTGATGAAAACAACCTTAAAGCAAATATTTGGAAAGGCTTTAGCGACAAGGCTATTGAAGATTCTGTAAATATTTTGGAACGTGAAATTAAAAATGGTGGTTCAAAATTATCAAAAGAAGCAGCAAATAATATTAGAACAATTTTGGCTTCTGATACAGGTCTTGAAAATACTTATCGTATAGTTTCAAAAGCTGGCGAAAGACCTCATTCTTCACGTTATTCAATAGATTCAGTTGTTGAAAATTTGTATAAATTAGGAAGAGTTTTCTCAAAAGATAAAGTTATTGATGCGTTTAAAAATTCAACCGACGTTGCTGATAATGTGTTCTTAAAAGCATTAAAGAAAATGAATTTAAAACGTTCTTTAATCGGTATTGGAATTGCATCTGCTGTTGGTATTTCTGCACAACCGCTTAACATGTATTTAACAAAATTAAAAACTGGTAACAGCAACTTTGTAGGTGGCGGTGAAGAAGATAAAACTTTTGGTTTCAAGGTTAAAAAAGCAGCGGTTGCAATGTTGTTTGGTGCTGGTGTTTTGGCAACTATCGGAAATCCTAAAAACTTGATGAAAAATCTTCAATTTAAAGGTTTGTCACCAACTATCAACCAATTTAAGTTCATTTATGGTGTGACAATTATGTCAAGATTCTTGTCTGCAAGAAACGATAACGAACTTAAAGAAGCATCATTTAAAGATGTTTTAGGTTTTGCAAACTGGTTGTTATTAGGTAACTTTGTTCAAAAATTGGTTGCTCAATCATTCGACAAATCTTTAATCAAGAAAAGTGGAAAAGGCGTTTTGAATTGGATTACCGGTTCTGTATTGAAAACAAGAGATGAAGTTTTATTGAAACATCTTGGCAAAAAAGCGTTTGATGAATCAGGAAAAGCATTGTCTTATACAAATATGGTTAAAATGGCTGACAGTGCAACAAAGAAAACTTTGCGCCACTTGACTATTGCTCAACTTGCCGGTTATGCATATTCTGGTTTAGTTTTGGGTATTGGTATTCCAAGATTGAACATTATGTTTACTAAACGTCGTATGGCAAAACAAGAAGCAGCAAAAGCTGCAGCACAAAACGCTCAAACTCAACAAACTCCTGCTGCTCAAAATGCATATGTAGCGCAAAATCAAGCATCTCAAGAACAAGCCATTCCTCAAAGTCGAGAATTTTTGGCTACAAAATTTACAAGTCGTACATTTTTAGGTAACTAATTTATTAATTTTAGTTTTATTAAATGAAATGTCTATTACGACAAAGAGTTAGCGCCGTTTACGACTTCAATAATTTCTTGAGTAATTGCAAATTGTCTTGTTTTGTTGTATTCGACAGACAATTCTTTAATCATTTTTTCTGCGTTTGTTGTAGCGGCAGACATTGATGTCATACGAGAAGCAAGTTCGCTTGCTTGAGCCTCTAACAACGCTTGATAAAAGATGTTTGTCATATACATTGGAACAACTTTTTGCAAAATATTGTGCATATCAGGTATAAATTCCATCAACGGGTCAAGAACATTGTCTGTAATTCTTGTATGTTCATCAATCACACCAACAACAGGCAAAACTTGCCAATCTTCAACAAAATAACTCATCATATTTTTAAATCTTGTTGTAATGATTTCAATTTTGTCAATTTTTTTATTTACATAATATTCTGCCATATCTTCTGCAATATCTCTTGAATCCATTGGATTTGGCTTGTCTATTGCTGAGAAATATTTTTTTACGATAGGGCAACCGAGAGATTGGCATTTTTTTCTAAGTGCAGAAATTCCTTTTTGCCCAACAACAAATAGGGTGGTAGAAATTCCTTGTTCTTTGTATTCCTTTATTCTTTTTAGTGTTTCTCTTACTACGTTTGCGTTGTAGGCTCCTGCTAGACCTCTGTTTGACGTCACAACAAGAATTCCGACACTTTTTACATCATCTCGTTTTGCCAACAATTCAGGATAATTATCTATGGCATATTTAATTTTTAATGTTTCGCTGCTAAATTCACCAACCGAATTTAACAATTTTTGAAACATAGAAACAAGTTCTCTTGTGTATGGGCGAGAAGCCTTTACTGCTGATTCGGATCTTTTAACCCTCGCAGCAGCAACCATCTTCATCGCTCTTGTTATTTTTTTAGTACTTTCAATACTTTGTATTCTGTTTTTAATTTCTTTTAAATTTGCCATAGTTCTTTACCTGATTACTTTTTACTTACAGAATCTTCATCTGTTGCAACAAGACGAGAAGTATTCTTTAATGAAATCACACCTAACATAATAAAGATTACCGCAATAATACCAAAGATAACACTGAAATGTGTCATAAAACATACAATAGCAAAGGTTATTCCAATTAGTAAATATCCTGTACCAACAAGCTTATACCTGCTGATATTTTCTTTTGAATATAACTTATTGGCATTCCCAACTAAAGCATCATTTTGCTTGGCTAATACTTGGCATTTTAAATTATTTGCACAAACTACATTATCTGAATCTTTTGCCATACATTCAAGACAAAGAGCCTTTCCACAAATTTTACAAATACCAAATGCGTCTCTATCATGGTGATTAAAGCATTTCATTAATTATCTCCTTTAGAATGTGCTTTTGAATGCTGTGAGTCCGTCTGATAGTGCTTTTTTATCCTCATCAGCCAATGCGGAACCTGCATTCAATCTGTCTGTTAAGTCCTTGTAGTTTGCATTGAAATATACAAACCATTCTTTTTTGAATCTAGCAATATCGGAATTTTCAACTTCGTCTAAGAAGCCTTCATTTGCTGCAAACAAGATTGAAACTTGTTCTGCTACGCTCAATGGTGAATATTGAGGTTGTTTCAAGACTTCTGTCAATTTTTGACCTCTCAAAAGTTGCTTTTTAGTAGAAGCATCAAGGTCTGATGCAAATTGTGCAAAAGCTTCCAATTCTCTATATTGTGCCAAATCAAGTCTTAACTGACCTGCAACTTGTTTAATTGCTTTAGTTTGAGCCGCACCACCAACACGGGAAACTGAAATTCCGGCATTGATAGCTGGTCTGATACCCGCATTGAACGTATTACTTTCCAAGAAAATCTGTCCGTCAGTAATAGAAATTACGTTTGTTGGAATGTATGCAGAAACGTCACCTGCTTGAGTTTCGATAATAGGTAACGCTGTAATGCTGCCACCACCAAGTTCATCATTCAATTTTACTGCTCTTTCAAGTAATCTTGAGTGTAAATAGAATACGTCTCCTGGGTATGCTTCACGTCCCGGTGGTCTTTTAAGAAGCAAACTCATGGCTCTGTAGGCTTGAGCGTGTTTCGATAAGTCATCATAAATTATCAAAACGGATTTACCTTGTTCCATAAATTCTTCTGCAATAGTAACACCTGCAAACGGTGCAATATATTGTAACGGTGCGGATTCATTCGCAGTTGAAGATACGATAATTGAATAATCCATAGCACCTTTATCTTCCAAAACTTTGGCTAAATGCGCAACGGTTGATGCTTTTTGACCGATTGCAACATAAATACAAATAACACCAGTTCCTTTTTGGTTGATTATTGTATCAATTGCGATAGCGGTTTTACCTGTTTGTCTGTCGCCAATAATCAATTCACGTTGTCCTCTACCGATTGGAGTTAATGCATCAATCGCAGTCAAACCTGTTTGTAACGGTTCATGAACAGATTTTCTTGTAACAATCCCAGGAGCAACTCTTTCGATAGGTCTAACTTTTGAATATTTATATTCACCCTTACCATCAAGTGCTTTACCTGTCGGATCGATGATTCTACCGATTAATCCGTCACCAACCGGAACAGATGCAATTCTACCGGTAGTTTTTACAACAGTTCCTTCTTTAATATCAGTATATTCTCCAAGAATTACGACTCCGACATTATCTTCTTCAAGGTTCATCGCAATCCCTAAAGTACCTTCTTTGTTTTCAAATTGGACAAGTTCATTTGCCATAACATTACGCAATCCGTAAATTCTGGCAATACCGTCACCAATTTCCAATACGGTACCGGTATTGGAAACTTCAGTTTGAAGTTCATAGTTGTCAATTTTATTTTTTATAATTGAACTTATTTCTTCAGGTTGTATAAGTACCATTCTGCCCCCTTTACCCGATTATTTCTTTACTTAATTTTTCAATCTTTGAACGAATGCTTGTATCAATTACACAATCATCAATCTTGAACTTTAATCCTGCAATTAGATTTTTGTCAACTTTCCACGTCGGAATTACTTCACAGTTCAATTTGTGTTCTAATTTGAACAAGACATTTGTTTTGTTTTCAAAATTCAATGCAATTGGTGAAGTAATTTCAACTTTTTTCTTGTTAGAAAGTTTTGAAATTTCATCTTCAAAGTTTTCTTTGATTGCATCAAATTCGCTAAATCTGTTTTTTTCGATAAGAATTTTTAAAAAGTTTAATAATTTTTTATCTATTTTATCACCAAAAATATCATCAATAATTTCAATTTTCTTTGCAGTGGAGATTGCAGAATTTGCCATAACAATTCTAAAATCGCTTGATTTGTTTATAACTTCCGTAATTTCCTTGAGTTGATTATCAATTTCGGTTGTAATACCTGACTCTTTTGCTGCGTCAAGTAGTGCCATTGCATAGTGTTTTGAAATTGTAGAAATATTTTTCATTATATTTTTACCTTATCGAGTTCGTCTAAACTTTGTTGGATAAAATCATTGTGCAATTCCGGATTGTTTTCCAATAATGCGCAAATTCTATTTTTAGCCAACTCTAATGCTTCTTTTGATGTACTTTGGGTCAAAAGGTTTGAAACCTTTTTCTCTTCGATTGTTTTAATTCTGTCAGTAACTAAGACCAAATTATCAATAGATTTGCGAGTATTATCTTCTATTTTTTCAGCAAAAGCGGTAAGTTTGCTTTGCGAAGTCTTTTCCATTTCTTCTAAATCGTTTGGCAACTGTTTTATTAAGTCTTGATTTTTACTTAATATCTTATTACTGTTTGCTTTTTCAGATTCAGAATTGGTAATTTGATTTTTTATCGCATCTATTGATTTTTCAAACGCCGTACTTAAATGTAATTTTTTGATTATAACCCCAAGAAGTATTGCCATAATCGCAAAGTTTATGGTGTTTGAGGTTGCTAATTCTTTTAATATATTTAATGTTTCGTTCATTATTGTACCGTTTATTTTATCTTAACTTGACAATTGCTCAACAATTTATCTGTTATTGAAGTCGCTAAATCATTCACTACTGTGTTTTTCAATTGTTCTTTCAATTCAAATTCACTTTGTTGTAATTTTTGTTTTTCTTCCATAACTTTATTTTTATTGAGGTCTTTTGCTTCTTTCAATTTTGCGGAAGCTTTTTGTTGAAGTTCACTCACCGCAGAATTAAAACTCTTTCTGCATTCTGTTTGCTTTGCTGTTATTTTGTTGTTTCTTTCGTTTTCTAAACCTTGTGCTTTTTCCAGAAGTTCTTTTGAATCTGCATAATTAGAGTCGATATAATCATCACGTTTTCTGATTATATTCAAAACAGGTTGATAGAATATTGCATTCATAATAAGAATGAACACAACAAAACTCAACATTGCAATTAAAAATGTAGCATTAAATTCAATCATCTAACTCTGTCCTTATTTGAATAACAACATAATAGCGATGAATAATGCATAAATTGCTGTAGCTTCTGCTAAACCAGCACCGATAATAAAGTTTTTGAATGCTTCATCTTTGATTTCAGGTTGTCTTGCGATAGCGTCCAAAACACCTTTTGTTGCAATACCTAAACCTAAACCACCGCCAATTGCACCAAAACCGATTGCAATACCAGCGCCCAATTTTGCTAAATCTAAAGTTTGTTCTAAAGCCATTGTTATTCTCCTTTATTTTGTGTAAATGTTTTATTCTTCTTGTATTGCCATTGAAATGTATGTAGTTGACAATAGTGTAAATACTAATGCTTGAATTAACGCTACGAACAATTCAAATAGCATAAACGGCAACGGTAAAACTATTGAGCACAAACTAATAAATGTTGCTACTAAAAGTTCACCTGCCAAAATGTTTGCAAAAAGTCGTAATGCCAATGAGAACGGTCTTACAAATAATTCCAAAGTATCAACAAGAGTAATAATTATACCGTCAATACTGAAACCTTTGAAAAAGAATCTGAAACCGTTTTTCTTGACTCCGAAAAATATATAATAAATTGACACAACAATTGCCATTGCTGCAGTCATATTTATGTCATTGTTTGGTGAAGCAAGTTCGCCGGTTGAAAGATGTATAAGTTTCAACGGTAATTGACCAACCAAGTTAGCGGTCAAAATGAACATGAATAATGTCAAAATGATTGCTATGTGTTTTTGAGCATTATCATTTCCCATACTTGCTTTTGCAATATCGTTAAAATACTTGATAAGTCCTTCGGCACATAATTGCAATTTCCCAGGAACCAGTTTGAGATTTCTTGTCGCAATAAACGCCACAATAATCAAAAGTAACATTGTGAACCACATTGTAATTATGGTATCCATATTAATTGAAACACCATGTCCAAAAAGGCTAAAATTGTATATCCAATGTTCCATTTTTCTCCCTCATTTAATATCATGTTAGTACAGACAAAAAAAATCCGCAATTATTTTTTTGAAGTTTTTATATCTTTTTTATGGCATCTGAGATTTCTTGTTCTAATGCTGTTTTATCGGAGTTATTATTTACTATAATGTCTGATTTTGCAATTTTAGCCTCTTGAGAAAGTTGAGAATCCAATCTTTTTTGTGCGTATTCTCTTGAGTAATTGTTTCTTTTTATCAAACGTTCAAGTCTGATTTTATCTTCGCAATATACAAACATTATTTTGTCAAACAAATTCTCCATTTTTGCTTCAAATAATAGTGGAATGGCAATGAACACAAACTCTTCAGGTTTATGTTCTTCAAAATAATTGTTAATTTCAACTCGCAAGTTGGGGTATAAAATGTTTTCTAATTTTTTCTTTAAATCTTCATTATAAAATACGACTTTTCCGAGTTTTTCTCGTGATAATTCGCCATTATCATCTAAAATATCGTAATTTTTGAATTCTTGTATGATTTGTGCCGATAATTTTTTCAATAAAAAATGACATGCTTTGTCTGTATCGAGTACGGAATAACCGTATTTTTCGGTCAAAATTTTTTCTACTGTTGATTTTCCGCTTGCAATGTTTCCGACAAGAGCAATTCTAATCATTTTTCTTTGCGATCCTGTTCAAAAAATTCTTCAAATCTTTAATTTGACGTGGTTTTATTGGTTTGAATTCGCCACGTTTTAGACCGTCAAGGTTCAATGTAGCATGCTGAATTCTTTTTAATGACACTACATTAAGTCCGAAATGTTCAAACATCTTTCTGATTTGTCTGTTCAAGCCCTGATACAATAAAATTTCCATGACTGTATGTTTTGTGTCTGCTTCCAATACTTCAACTTGAGCATAAGCGGTTTTGTTTGGCTCAATTTCAATACCCTTGTACATTTCGTCAATGATATTTTGTGTAATTCTGCCATCTACAGAAACTCTGTACAATTTTGGAACTTTGACAGACGGGTGAGTCAATTCGTTAATCAAATCGCCGTCATTTGTCAAAATTAAAAGCCCTGTGGAATCTTTATCCAAACGTCCGACAGGTTTTAGCCCGTGCAAAGTTTCCGGTAACAAATCGTAGATAGTTTTGCGACCTTTTTCATCATCAGCGGTTGTAATATAACCTGCAGGCTTATAAAATCTGTAATATTCATGCTTTACAGGGTGAATAAGATTTCCTTTTACAAATACTTTGTCTTTTGGCTGTACAAGATAGCCAAGTTCAGTTATTCGCTTGCCGTTGATTTGCACAACACCTGATTCGATTAACTCATCGGCTTTTCTTCTTGAACAAAGTCCTGATGATGCAATATATTTGTTTAGACGGACGCCGGACATTCCATAACCTCGTTAAATCTGTCGGTTAAAACTTTTGGCATTCTTCTATACAGTTTGCCATCATTTGAGATAGCAACGACTACAAAATCTGCTTCAATAAATGTTTTTCCGGTTACTTTTGACTTGATTGATTGTTTAAATGTTACGGTAAAACATTTAAATTCAGAGATTTCTGTTTCAATAATCATAACATCTTCAAGTCTTGCAGAACTTTTGTATTTTACGTTAAGACTAACAACAGGTAATGCAATGTCTTGAGCATGTAACTCATTGATGTTTAGTCCCATTTCGTTGCAAAGTTCAACTCTGCCCATTTCTAACCATCTAAGGTATGAACCGTGCCATACCACACCGTAAGAATCGGTGTCTGAATAATAAACTTTTTGTTCGAATGTATGTTTCATAATGTGTTTATTATATCACTAATTATTAATTAATATAAGCTTTTATGTATAATTAGTAATATGAACAAGAATTTTTCAGAAAAAGTAATAAACCGATTGACCCTGTATCATTATATATTGCAGGATTTTATTGCCAACGGTACAGAATATATTTCAAGTAAACAAATTGCAACACTTTTGCATATTGATGATTCTCAGGTGCGTAAAGATATAAGTTTGTTGAATAATTCCGGTAAAACTCGTGTCGGGTATGTAGTAAAAGAACTAAAAACATCTATTGAAAAGAATTTAGGTTTTGCAAAATCAAAAAAAGCCTATATTATTGGTGCGGGAAATCTTGGAATGGCGCTAGCCAAATACGATAATTTTACAAGTTACGGACTGAATATTATTGCATTGTTTGATAATGACCAATCTAAAATCGGTGGAGAAATTAATGGCAAAAAAATTCTAGATATTTCAAAATTACCTGAGTTAGCAAATGAAGATGGTGTTGAAATTGCAATCTTAACTGTCCCAGGGAAATTTGCTCAAAAGACTTCTCAATTTATCGTAAAATCCAATATTAAATATATTTGGAATTTTACACCGACAGTGCTTGATGTTCCCGATGATGTACAGGTTTGGAACGAAAACTTGATGGGTAGTTTCTTGCAATTTACGTATGATATTTAAGGTGTACAGAAATTTATTTTTGAAGATTGATGCAATTTATTTGCGAAATTTTGTTTTCTGTTGTGTTTAGTTCGTAAATTCTTTTTAAACCTTCCAATGTCAAAATCGGATTTACTACATCAAACGGTCTTGTCATATAATTTGCAATCAAACCGCAATATCCGCCTGTTGCAATAATTGTAGCATTATGTCCAAGTTCTTTTTCGCATTGTGCGACAAGTCCGTCAACCATACACGCAGAACCTCTTATTACTCCTGAAAGTATTGCATCTGTCGTGTTTCTTCCGATTGCGCTCGGTGAAATCGAAATATCGATTTTTGGAAGTTTTGAGGTCGCATTTTTTAGGCATTTAACCTGAGTATTTATTCCAGGAGCGATAACTCCGCCCAAAAACTCTTTTTTAGAATTGATAATATCAAAAGATGTTGCCGTCCCAAAATCAATAACAATAACATCAGTGTCATATTTTTCAGCGACTGCAACTGCATTTGCAATTCTGTCTGCACCGACTTCTTTGGGGTTGTCTGTTTTTATTTTGATATTGAGATTTATGTCAGATGCAACAAAAACTGAGTTTATATTGAACGCATTGTCAATGGCGTGTTTAAATTTTATATTAAGTTCTTCAACTACAGAACCTATAACGCAGCCTTCAATATTATAATCTTTCAATAGCGAGCGAAGCAAAGTTTCATATTCATAAGATGTCAAATCTTTATCTGTCGCTAGTCTAAGTTCATTTATATATTTATCATTGTCAAATACACCGAGTGTAATGTTTGTGTTTCCGATATCTGCAATTAATAGCATAATAGAATAGTCCTTATATTTTCAAAGACTATTCTATTACAAACATAGTTTTAATCAAAATTTCTATAAATTAGCATTGCTTGAACATGTAGTTGCACTTGCTCTGTTAGCAAAACCGTCACCAAACAAAGATGGACCGGTCAAACCTGCGCTTTTCTTTGCTGTGGTTGCTAAAGTGTTTTGAAAATTATTTAGATATTCTTGAATTTTTGTTGTTCTTTT
The DNA here is from genome assembly GCA_963635055.1 of Bacteroidaceae bacterium. Lineage (GTDB taxonomy): Bacteria > Cyanobacteriota > Vampirovibrionia > Gastranaerophilales > Gastranaerophilaceae > Zag111. Next base: position 52,477 of record CAVHEM010000080.1, read on the forward strand.
TGCTCTGCTATTGTTACCTGAAATAGCATCAATTCTTCCTATTTGGGCCATAATCAGTCCTCCATTTTACATTTCGTCTTATACTACTATAAAGTATTTTTTAATTACGAAATTGCGTAAAGTCATAAATATTGTTACATATCTTTACATAACTTAGTTTTAAGTGCTAACTTTGGGGATTACTTGAAATAAACACGATAAAGTTGTATAATTAATAAGTCATTTTAGAAATAGAGAGTTTAAAGAGGATAGTAATATGAAGTTACACATGCAAATTCTAATAGCGTTGGGTTTAGGTATAAAACGCAACTGGCACATATTTTTCGGTATTTTTGCCGGTATATTTGTAGGTGTATTTTTGCACAGTCACCCAAACATGCTTGTTGATAATGTTTTAACGTTTATCGGACAGATGTTTATCAGACTTATTCAAATGGTTGTAATTCCTCTTGTTGTTTCTGCAATTATCATCGGTATTACAAGTGTTGGTGATAATAAACAGTTGAGCAAATTCGGTTCTAAAATGATTTTGTATTACGGAATCTTAACAACCATTGCGGTTACAATCGGTACAACATTGGCATTGTTGTTCAAACCTGGACATGGTGCATCTCAATATATTGCAGCAAATATTGCAACTGATGTTCAAGCATCTGTTGCTGATGCTATGCAAGCACAACAGGGAAATATTTTGAACCTATTTTTGAGTTTCATTCCGAGCAATCCGTTTGAAGCCGTTTCAAGTGGAAATATGGTTCCTATAATTCTATTTGTTGTTGTATTTGCTCTTGCGTTGGCAAAAGTTGGTGATGTTAATCGTCCGATTGTGTCCTTCTTTGAATCTGTTTTTGCCGCAACAATGAAAATCACTGATTGGATTATGTTATTTGCTGCTCCTGGTGTATTTGCTCTTACTGCCAGTGCATGTTCAAGTTTTGGCGGTGGTATTTTTACCGCAATTTCTAAGTATTTATTGGTTTTGCTCGTTGGATTTTTAATTCAAATGTTTATGATATACCCACTGTTTTTGAGATGTTTTTCAAAAGTTTCTGCAATAATGTTGTTTTCAGCAATGGCAGAAGCAATGATGGTTGCATTTGGTACAGCCAGTTCATCTGCTACTTTACCTTTGACAATTGCATGTTGCGAAAAACGTGGTATTTCTCATAAAATTTCAAGTTTCGTGTTGCCGCTTGGCGCTACCTTGAACTTTGACGGAACTGCATTATTGCAAGTTGTTGCCGTGTTGTTCTTGGCTCAGGCTTATCAAGTTCCACTTACCGCATTTTTGGTATTCCAAATCGCAATCTTGGCAATTGTCGCATCTAGTACTTGCGCCGGAATTCCTGGGGGCGGTTTGATTACTATTGCGTTAATTCTAAACGGAATGGGATTGAGTCCAGAACAGTTAGTTGCAGGGTTTGCATTCTTGTTCACTATCGAAAGAATTACCGATATGTTCAGAACAATGTTGAATGTAACATCTGATGCCGTTGTTGCTGCAACTATTGCAGATAATGAAAATGAAATAAATTATGACTTGTTGAATAATCCGCAATCTTATGAAGAAATTGCTTAATATTAAGATTTTGGAGTTATTTTGATGAGTAATTTAGAACAAAATATTACAGATAAAGTTGCTTCCGCCTTGCTTGGTAAAAAAGTGAGCGGAAGTGATTTTTATAATCCGTCCTTGCTTGTTGGAGTTCCGAGATTTGAAAACAGGGTTCGTTACGGGATTAAAAACGAAGATTTGCCATTTGAGGGAAATGATGTTTGGCATTCGTTTGAATTTTCTGTTCTGACAGAAGGCGGTTTGCCGGTTACAAGAGTTTTGAAACTTAAATATAGTTGTGAAAGTGAATTTATTGTCGAATCAAAATCCTTGAAATTGTATCTAAATTCATTTAATATGTATCGTTTGGGTAAAACTGTAGATGAGGCTTTGACTTTAGCCAAATCTATGATAGAAAAGGATTTGAGTGAAAAATTAAAAACGACGGTTGAAGTGAATTTTCTTGATATTGGTTCTAGTCGTGATGAGATTTTTTCAGATTATACCAATTTGATGAGTTTTGTTGATGAAAAGAGCGTTAATTTTTCAAAATATAAGGAAGCACCGGAAGTTTTGCATGTTGTTCAAGAGGATAAATATTCTGAATATCACTTGAGTTTTGAGTCTTTGCGTTCAAATTGCAGGGTTACTCATCAGCCTGATTTTGGAAGTGCGTTTATTTATTACAAATCAAGCAAACACATTGACGAAAAATCTATGGTTGAATATTTGGTGTCGTTTCGTTCGGAGTTTCATTTTCATGAAGAATGCTGCGAAATGATTTTTAAACGCTTGGCTGATATTTTAAATCCTGATGATGAATTGCTCGTTTGTGCCTTATATACAAGACGTGGCGGTATAAATATTTGTCCGGCAAGATATAAAAACTTGAAAACACCTGACAAAAACCTTGAAAAACTGTTTGATTTGTCCACATATTGCGAATACGGAATAAATCTTTAGTATTATTAAAATTTCGGGACAGCTGTGGAACTTGATTCAGAATCTCTTTAATAATCAAAATAAAACAAAGCTTAAAGTTCTAAAGTGTTTTGAAAAATAATGTTCCCCGCTGGCAGGGGAACCAAAATCTTTGATTTTGAAGGGGAGGAAAATAAAAGCAATGTAAATCAAAGAATTAAGCACTAAAACCCTTGTTACACCTTGACATGAAGAGACCCTGAATCTAGTTCAGGGTGACTGATTTTGAGAATTTTATAATATTTATTTAGTTTGCTTTGTCTAAATTTTTGAAATAATTTTGGTCATTCAATGCTTTATAAGAACAACTCATGCCGTTTAAATTTTTCCCACTTGTTTTAGAACAATAATCATCGCCTGTGTAGGTTGTTCCTTCTGCGCCCATTGGCAAAAGTTGATTGTTGACAAATTGAAAAGCAAACAAGTCATATCCGAGTCGGTTTGGTTGATTGTTATATCCGTTTAAATCAGCAAATATAATAACCAGTGGAGAATTAAGTGCTGCGGCATTTTCAAATAATAAAAGAGTTCCGTCTAATAGCGCAATTTGCCCGTCATCAAACAGATATTGAGATATGGTATATTTTCTGTTAAGTGTCATATATGTACCCTGTGCAGGGTTATAGCATGGAAAGAGGTATTTATTGTATGCTGTGTTATTATAACAGGTTTGAGAATTTTTTATGTATTTAGCCATAGTTTCATAGAAAAAACCATTTTGCCTGAAGAGGTATGTATTGCTATCAAGTGATACATCGTTTGCTTCCATTGTTTTGAAGGTTTGTTGGAGCATTGAATATGTTTTTAGAAATTTTGTTCTAAGTTGTTGTTTTCTAACATTTGCTTGGAGTTGCGGAATTGTTATAGCAGAAATTACACCGATTATCCCGAGAGTAATCAATATTTCTGCGAGTGTAAATCCATTTTCCAAAACTCTATTTTTGCTAAAAAACATACTTGTTCCTCTTTATAATTTAATATAGTTCTTTAAATATAATGAAAAATCATTATAAATCATGAATATTATATGGAAGTTTATAAAATATGTCAAATTTTATATAATTATCAAATGGACGTTAGAAACGAATTAAAATATATAATGGGGAAAGAGGCTGTGACCCTGACGAAAATGGCACAGTTGATGACCCAAAAAACAGGTCGCAAGTATACTGTAAATACTTTGTCTGGCAAATTGTTGCGACAATCAATAACATTAAGTGAAACTTCCGAACTTTTAGATGCTATTGGGTACCATATTGAATTTGTGAAAAACAATGTTTGATTTTTACATATTCTTGTGGGTATATAATTTTGTATAGTTTTTGATAAGGATTTTAAATTGAATAATCGTGACTTTGGAAATATTGGCGAAGATATAGCGTGTGAGTATCTAAAGAAAAACGGCTATAAGATACTTGAACGTAATGTTCATTTTTCAAAGCTTTGCGAAATTGATATTATTGCACAATTTAAAAAGAAAATTGTTTTTGTCGAGGTGAAAACAAGACGAACAAACTCTTTTGGCTCTCCGCTTGAAGCGATTACAAAGCGCAAGTATGAAAATATCAAAACAGGTGTTTTGTCCTATTTGAAGGAACATAAAATCAAGGATTATCAAATTGATGCCATAGGGATTACTTTAGAACCCGAACCTGAAATTAAACATTTGAAAAACGTGTAATTTACATTGCGAGTATAGCAATGTCAACCTACTTTTTGTTTTGAAATCTGTGTTTAATATTAGATATAACGCAATAAATCAGATTCTGAATAAGATAAAATCAACGCAATTAAAATTGCTTGATTTTTAATCTTTTCAGAATGACGAAAATCTTGTTATGCATACGAGCCGGTCATTCCGGACTCCGATCCGGAATCTGTATACAAGCATTGTACAAATTTGTTATTTACATGAACAGATTGTTACAAAGTTGCCTCGCCGACGGCGTAATACTCAAATGTTCAAGCCACAAAAACTGTAAATCCTTCTATTTTTATAGTAAAATAATCTTATTAAGGGATATTTTAAAGAGGAAAAAATAATGTTAAGAGGACCATTTTTAGATAGAAGTTGGATGGCTCAAAATCCTGATTATGCTTCATCAAATATTGTAATGTTAGGGCTTCCGTTTGACGGAACTGTTTCATATCGTTCAGGCTCTCGTTTTGCGCCGGAACAAATCAGATTAGCAAGTTGGGGTTTGGAAGAGTATTCGCCAATTTTTGACAAAGAGTTGGCTGACGTGAATTTCCACGATGCCGGAGATTTAGAATTTCCGCTCGGCAATACTTACAAAACTCTTGATATTATTGAACAAAATGTCACAGATATTTATAACGACGGCAAAAAGGTTTTTGGTATCGGCGGAGAACACCTTGTGACATTGCCTGAGGTTAAGGCGGTGTTTAAGCATTACAATGATTTGGCGGTTGTTCATTTTGATGCCCACACAGATCTTAGGGAAGAGTATTTGGGTGAAGAAATGTCACATAGTGCGGTAATTCGTCAAATTTCTAAGTTTGTAAAACCGGAAAATATCAAGCAAATTGGCATTCGTTCCGGAATGAAAGAAGAATGGGAATTTATGCAAAAGCATAACACTTTGTGCCACAAATATTCAGATATTGACAGTCTGAAAGGAAAACCGATTTTTGTGACTGTGGATTTGGATTGTCTTGATACTTCAATCATACCTGGTACAGGAACTCCGGAAGTTGGCGGAATGTCATTTAATGAACTTGCTGGTTGGTTCAAATATTTGAAAGATTTCAATATCGTTGGGGCTGATGTTGTTGAACTTGCTCCGGATTATGACACAAGTGGGGCTTCAACCGCTGTTGCAACAAAAGTTATCCGTGAATTACTTATGATTATGGGGTAAATTTGACCTATGGAAAATAATGAACAGTTAAGTTTGAATTTGGGTGAAGAAGGTAATATCAAAAATGACTTGCATCGTGAAGAAGGTGCTTCAGGAGAATTGAGTTTAAGTGAAATAAAAAACAAACTTACTCATATTCTAGAAGAACCTGACGATGAAATTAAAAAGAATGTTCAATTTTTAAGAGATGAGATTAATAAGAGTAATCACAGTTATTATGTTGATGAAAATCCATATTTAAGTGATTACGAATATGATGCCTATTTTTCATTTCTTAAAGAAATAGAAGAAATGTATCCGAGTTTGAAAACTCCTGACAGTCCTACAATGCGTGTTGGGTCGATTAGTGAGAAATTCTTCCCTCATAAGCACAAATACAGACTTTACAGTTTGGATAATACTTATAATGCTGAGGAACTTCGGACTTGGTATGAGCGAGTTTGCAAAGAGTATAATCAAGAATTAGAACTTGTTTGCGAACTCAAAATTGATGGTTTGGCGATTGCATTAACTTATGTTGACGGACTTTTTACACTTGGAGTGACTCGTGGGGACGGTGTGACAGGTGAAAATATTACTCAAAATCTCAAAACAATTAAGGCTGTTCCGTTGAAACTTTTTGAGCCTAAAAATCTTGAGGTACGTGGTGAAATTTATATGCCGAAAACCTCATTTGAAAAATTAAATGCAGAAGCTTTGGAAAAAGGTGAAAAAGTTTTTGCAAATCCTCGAAATGCTGCAAGTGGTTCATTAAGACAGTTAGATAGTACGATTACTGCAAAACGTGATTTATCTATGTTCACTTATACCGGAATTTTTGAGGATTCTGCTGATAAAAGTATTAAAACTCACTATGAAGGTATGCAAACTCTGAAAAAACTTGGGTTTAAAGTTAATCCAAATATCAGACTTGTGAAAAATATTCAAGGAGCAATTGATTATTGTAATGAATGGGCTACTAAACGTTTTGAATTGAATTATGCAACGGACGGTGTAGTAATCAAAGTTAATAATCTTGCTATACAAAAGGATTTAGGGTTTACCGCTCGTGCTCCAAAATGGGCTACGGCATTCAAATTTCCGCCGGAAGAAGTTGCTACAAAACTTCTTGATATCGAATTAAATACAGGTAAATCCGGTGTTGTTACCCCTGTTGCAGTCTTAGAGCCGGTATCTTTAGCGGGTAGTGTCGTTTCTCGTGCAAGTTTGCACAATTTTGACGAAATCAAACGCCTTGATGTGCGAATTGGCGATACTGTTCTAATTAAAAAGGCGGCAGAAATTATTCCAAAAGTAGTAAAAGTAATAAGAACTGCGACAAATCACGATGACTTGCCAGAGTATTCTGCTCCGACGACTTGTCCGGCATGTAATGCTCCACTAATTGAGCGAGATGGGGAAGTTGGTTTGTACTGTTCTAATAAAAATTGTCCGCAGGTTATGAAAGCAAAAATTGAATATTGGGCAAGCAAAGAAGCTATGGATATTGATTTTGTCGGACCATCTTTGATTGCTCAGTTGTATTCAAGACAGTTGATATCTTCTCCAATTGATTTGTACCGATTGACATTAGATGATTTGCTGACATTGGATTTGGTTAAAGAAAAATCTGCCAATAATATTTATTCTTCAATTCAAGAAAGTAGAAAAAGACCGTTAAATCGTGTATTGACTGCTCTTGGAATCAGGCATGTCGGAAAAGAAACTGCTGAAATTTTGGTCGGAGTTTTCCCTTCTTTTGATTCCTTGAAAAATGCTACATTTGAAGCATTGTGCAATATTGACGGTATTGGGGATATTATTGCAAAATCTGTTTTTGACTTTTTCCATAGTGAAGATGGGTTGAAAATGATTGATGAATTGATAAAACTGGGCATAAATCCACAAGCGGAAGTTAAAATAAAAACCGACAAACTTGCAGGAAAAACATTTGTATTGACAGGAACGTTATCCTCAATGACACGTGACGAAGCATCAGAAATTATTAAATCTCATGGTGGAAAAACTTCATCGTCAGTTTCTAAAAAAACTTCTTATGTTTTAGCGGGAGAAAATGCCGGTTCAAAATTGGACAAAGCTCAAAATTTAGGTGTTATAATATTGACAGAAAATGATTTTCTTGAAATGATAAAGTAGATTATAAAGGATTAGAGTTAATTATGAAAATAGTTCAAATTGATGGTATAAAAGGATTGATTACTGCAGGAATCGTTTGTATTTGTTCGTTTGCCGGATTTGTTCTTTTCCCTGGGTATGTTGGAATGTCACTATGGAACAAATATTTGGCACAGGCATATATGTTTCCGACTTTGTCTTTATTCCAAGGGACATTGTTGTGGGCAATCCTTGTGATTTCCTATTTTATACTTGATAAAAAAGGATTTGCGTTGTCATTTAGAAATACTCCGGAATTAAGTGATGATGAGCTTAATTCAATTTTGCGTACAGCAAGAATGAATTCTAAAATGAATATGTTAAACAAAGTTATTACAAAATCAGATAAATTTGTGAAATCTGTTGATGAGCCTAAAAAGCCTATGGCAATGAAAAAGGAAGACTCTTTTATTTCTGCTCCGATAAAATCAGTGGATAAAGAAGAGTCAAATTCCGAAAATAATATATCAAAAGTGAAGTAATGGAGGTATTATGTCAGGTAAAAATCTATTTTTAGTTTGTTTAGGTTTATTTATTGGTGCTTTAATTTTGGTTCCGGTAAATGCTGTTTCTAATTCTGAATCTGAAAGAGGTTCTGTGAATGCTTCTTACACCTCAGAAAAAGAAGTTTCACCGGATACTGCGGAAGTTTCTATTGCAGTTAAAACTGAAAATTCTCGTTCTTTATCAACCGCAATTGCTCAAAATAAAGAAATTTCAGATAGAGTTTATTCTTATTTGAAGGGTGTAATTAATACCGCAAATGGAGATTATTTGAAAACTTCTAATTTTTCTGCAAGTCCTGAATATACATATAACAGTGGCAAAAGAAGTTTTGACAAATATCAAGTTTCAAATAATATAATTGTTCATACTAAAGATATTAGCAAAATTTCTGATATGATTGACAAATCTTTAGCATTGGGCGCAACAAACGTTGATAGTTTGAATTTTAGTTTGTCCGATAAAGATACTGTTTGCTCAAATATGCTAAAAGAGGCTACTTCAAAAGCAAAGTCAAGAGCAGAACTTGTAGCAGGTGCTGCCGGTTCTTCAATTACAGGTATTAAATCATTAACAACTTCTTGTAGTGAAAACAGAAGTTATGCAAGACCAATGTATTATGCAAATAAAATGGCTACAATGGAAGCATCAGATGCGGTAGGTGCTTCACCAAATATTGAGGCTGGTGTAATAAAGGTTTATGCGACTGTAAATGCAGATTTCTTCTTGAAGTAAATATGTAAAATTTATTTTTAGATAGAAAAAACTCCGAATTAAATATTCGGAGTTTTTTATGTTTGTTTTATTTTTTAGTAAACTCTTTTGCCTTCATGCAACCAAGGTGCAGCTTCCAAGTCATCAATATTATATTTTAACAAGAAATCGCTACCGGAAGTTGGGTATGCTTGGTTATTATTAGTTCTAACAGCTGTTGAACCTTTTTTTACAGTTGCTGTTGTTTTTTGAGCAGGCTTTTTAGTTACATTTGTGGTAGCAGCAGCGAATGCTTGAGTACCAATTAAGCCAATAATCAGAGTTAAAACAATTACAGATTTTTTCATTTTTATTCTCCAATATACTATTCAATTAGTATTTTAACATAGAAACTATTTTTCCGCAATCATTCAATTTATCTATTCCTTTAAGGTCGCATAATTCAATTAAAAATGCTGCACCAACCAAATTGCCGCCGGCTTTTCTTACCAAATTGCAAGCCGCTTTTGCGGTGCCGCCTGTTGCCAACAAATCATCAACAACCAATACGTTAGCACCTTTTTCAAAAGAATCTGCGTGAATTTCAATAGTATTTGAACCGTATTCCAAATCATAATCTTCTTTGATTGTTTCTGCAGGTAATTTGTTAGGTTTTCTAACCGGAATAAATCCGCAATTCATTTTGTAAGCCATTGGCATTCCGAAAATAAAACCTCTACTTTCAATACCTGCGATATAATCAACTTTTATGTCTTTGTATTGATCACAAAGATAGTCAACCATAAATTTTAGCGTTTCAGCATCTCTTAACCCTGTTGTAATATCTCTAAAGATAATACCTTCTTTTGGGAAGTCTTTTACTGCTCTGATTTTATTTTTTACATCTTCAATAGATAATGTTTTAGTCATTTTTTTCTCCTATTCTATCTGGCTATAAGTAATTTCTTTAATTCTTCTTTTGCTTTTCTTATTTTTTCTTTGGCTTTTTGGATTGCATGTTCGTGCTGAATCAGAC
>CAVHEM010000080.1:62291-64948 GCA_963635055.1 Bacteroidaceae bacterium
ATCAGACCGTGTGCGGTTTTACCCCAGTTCATATCTTTTTTCAAGAATAAAATCTTAGTTCCGATGAACAACACAAGTGGGAACCAAATTGCTAATAAATAAATTGATGTATAAATTGATTGAACGAATGCTTCTATTCTCGGCATATTGTCGTATCTTCTCAAACTGTATCTGCAAGCCATCATAAATCCCAGTCCAATAATACAACCCATAATTATAGATGACATCAATATGTGTGGCGGAGCATCTTTTAATACGATTTTGCAGAGCAAAATCCCGATTTCAATAATAAACCATGCCGGCATTATAAATTCTGAAATGTAAGCAATCATGTCTACTCTTACTCGCATTGACATTTTTTTTGAAGTCAAAATATCCCAGAAATATTCCAAATATCTGCGAATTGTACCTTCAAGCCATCTTCTTCTTTGTTTGTATAACGGGAAAAGGTACATAATTCCTTCTTCATAAACGGCAGTATTTGCACAAAATCTGATATCCCAACCTTTTATGTGTAATCTTGTTGACATATCAAGGTCATCAGTGATTGTGTAATTATTCCAACCGCCAATATCTTCAAGAGCCGTTCTTTTTATCAGTTCGCCGTTTCCTCTTAATTCCACAGCGCCTTTAACTGAATCTCTTCCTACTTGGAAGTGGGTATCCATTGTCATTTCGTTATTTTGACATTTTGTGAGTAAGTTTATATCTTTGTTTCTGACAATTTTTCTTGCTTGTACTGCACCGACATCTTTTGGTTCAAGTTCATAAACCAAATTAGTCAAGAAATCAGGTTCCATTGTCGCATCAGCATCAAATACCAAAATTGCTTCACCTTTTGCAAATTTTAATGCATCGTTTAGAACTGCCGATTTCCCTGGGAAAGCATCTTTTGGACGAATAAAAGCAATTACTTTATTCGGGTGTAATTCTTCCATTTTCTTTAGTACAAGAGCCGTGTTATCAGTGCTTCTGTCATCAATTGCAATAATTTCAAAATTTGGATAATCCAGTTTCAAGACCGTATTAATTGTGTTTTCAATTACTGTTTCTTCATTATGTGAAGGAATCATGATACTTACAAATGGTTTATAGTTTTCATTGCGTTCGTGCGGCTTTTTTTGTTCGCTTCTTTGCTTTATTTTATATGCAATATTTGTGGCAAGTGCATACGCTGACATTAAGCAAACTAATATTGCTAAGCCCCAAGTTGTGTAGCTTTGAAATATGTAAATAAAAAGTGTAAGTCCGATAACTATCAGTAATAATAATATTCGCTCTTTCATACTTTCCCCATTCAAGTCCTTTACTATTTTACCAAAAAAGTATCAAAATACGCTATATTATAAACAAATTGAAACATTCAATTATTTGATTTTTACTTTTGGGATAACTGACATTCCTGGGACAATGTTGTAGTTTGAGTAATCTTCGTCAAATACGATTTTTACAGGTATTCTTTGAACGATTTTTACATAACTACCGACAGCGTTTTCAGGTGGAAATAGACTTGATTTAGCGCCGGTTGCTCTTTGAATACTGTCAACATGTGCTTTGAATTTTTTCCCTGGGTATGTGTCGATTGATACCGTAACTTTTTGACCTTTGTGCATATTAGTTAATTGGTTTTCTTTAAAGTTTGCCACAATCCACATTTGTTGCGGTACAACGGCAAATAATGGTTGTCCGATTTGGACATAATTACCTTGTTCAACTGTTCTTGAAGATATTAAACCATCAGATGGTGCATAAATCTTAGTATAACTTAAATTTAATTCAGCTTGTTCAACTTCTGCTTGAAGTCGTTTAATTTCAGCTTGAACGCTTTCACCTTTTGCAATTGTTGATTTTAATTCAGATTTCATAGCGTTTGCACGGTTATTGCTTGATTGGAAATTAGATGTTGAAACTTCTAATTCTTTTGAACTTCTGTCGTAGTCTTGTTTTGAAACAACTCCGGTTTTGTACATGTCGTTGTATCTTTTGTAATCTTTTTGTGCAAAGTCTAATTTTGATTTTGCGCTGGAAGTATCATCAACCGCTTGACTTACATTGGATTCATTTTTTGTAATATCGTGGTCTGTGATTTTTAATTTTGCTTCTGCTTCGGCAAGCTTAGCCTTTGCTTGGTCAAGTGCTACTCTGTAGTCATTTGGGTCGATTTCTAATAGTAATTCACCCTTTTTGACTGGTTGGTTATCATCAATTAATAAATTTGTGACAGGTCCTGAAACACGTGGAGCAATTGAAATTATTCTACCTTCGACAAAAGCATCGTCTGTTGATTGGTAGTGTGTTGCCATAATTGCTGCGTAAATTCCGAAAAATAGCATAACTACTGCTGCTATTGATGGAATAATAACACGTTTTTTCATATATTTAGGACGTCTTTTTTTTAGTTTTTCTTTCGCAAGTTTTTCAAATCTCTTTTTTCTATCTTTATTAGATGTTGGAAATTTTGGAGCCCCGTTTGTATTTTTGTCGTTTGTCTTTTTTATGTTGTTTGGGGTGTTATTGTTTACGCTTGATTGTGGAGTATTTCCCTTTGAAATTTTTTTATCGGTCATTTTTACCTCTTTTACATTTGTATATTTACATTTTCTACTAAATTTTGTTTGATTTTTGATAAAACATTTTCGCACATTAACAATTCATCT
>CAVHEM010000081.1:0-58639 GCA_963635055.1 Bacteroidaceae bacterium
GAAGTAATTACAACCCCTGCATGTCTTGCATAATTATCATCACAAGATATGCATACATTAATTTCCTTATTCATATATCCCCCGTTCTTTATTAATAACCTGCTTTCTTGACAACAAATTAATTCAAATGTTTTATTAATTTTACTTAATTTGCTACATTCTACTCTAGCACAAAGTTTCAAAGAATTGTAGTTTTATCAAAATATGTTATTAAAATTGTAAAACAAATTAATCTTACCCCCTAATTCTCAATAATAACCCTTTCAACCAAATACAACATTTGAATTAATTTGTTGTATTAATCTTTTGTTTTCAAGTAACTTGTGCATAAGCACTTAATGGTTCTACTCAACAATAACTACAAAACTTACAGAACTTGTTTCAATTCGTCAATAACAACATCAAGTGCGCCTTGTTGATCCTTGAATATTGTTTCACAGTCCTTACATGCCTGTTGATAGAATTCTTTATCTGCAAGCAACTTTTCAATATAATCGCTCATTTCTTCAGGAGTTTTTACAATTTTACCCGCATTTGATTGAGATAACAACCAATAAATATCTCTAAAGTTATGTATTGATGGTCCTGTAATTGTCGGTTTTGAATATACAGTTGCCTCTAACGGATTGTGACCGCCAGTATTATTGAAACTACCACCAATAAAGGCAAATGAACATATTGAATACATTTTTCCAAGTTCACCCATTGTATCCAAAACTATAATATCTTTATCTTTAAATGTGTCTTCTTTAGAACGGAAACCAAACGATAATCCGGTACTTTCAATCAATGGCAAAACTTGCGGAAGTCTTGTTGTATGACGTAATGCCAAAAGTAATTTTATGTCAGGGTATTTTTTTATTTTTTCTGCAAATATTTTCAAAACTATTTCATCTTCGCCCTTATGCGTACTTCCGGCAATGATTACTCTGTGACCTTCTTGTCCGATTTCAACATGTTCTGTTGATGGTTTTACATCAAATTTTAAATTTTTCATTACAAAAGTTCTATCAACAGGTGCGCCAATAGAAACCAATTTTTGACGGTCAATTTCACTTTGAGTAAGAATTTTTGTATATTTCACAAGTATTTTTTTGAAAAAATATCTGCACATTTTATACAATTTATAAGTAGAATCAGACATTCTGCCATTAATTGTATAGAGTTTTATTCCCTTTAATTTACAAAAAGATGCGAAAATAGGCCATAATTCAGTTTCTGCAATTAATACAACCGTTGGTTTTACTTTTACCAAAAATGATTGTACGCAAAACGCAATATCAAATGGAAAATATGTTATAAAATCCGCAACATTTGCATATTTTTTTAGTGCAATTTCTTGTCCTGTTTTGGTACCTGTTGTTACAACTATCTTATATTCAGGAAAAACTTCTTTTGTCTTTTTTATCAAGTTTTCCAAAGCAATAACTTCGCCCACAGAAACACCGTGAAACATTATGACTTTAGAACCCAAATCTGGCGACTTGAAAAACCCTAATTTTTCTTTCCAACCATATAAAAACTTACCGCTAATCGCACGAATAATATAATAAAACGGTAACAAAACTATAAATAATAATGTAGAAACTAACCCGTAAAGGAAAAGTTCACTAAACATTGAAACTATTACAAGTAATAATAAAACTAAAATAATTGAATATGTAATCATACAAAGAATTATACATCAAAGAATAAGAAACATGTTGACATTAGATACAAAAATTTATAAAATCAGGATATGGCAATAGCGTATTTAAGTTTAGGTTCAAATAAAGGCGATAGAATCGGATTTGTCCAACAAGCCGCAGCACTGCTTGGTGGTGAAGAAAAGATTTCTATTGTCAGAACATCTGCATTCTACGAAACAGAACCTTGGAACATGAATACAAAAACTTGGTTCGTTAATGCTGTGGTAGAAATTAAAACACAATATTCTCCACAAGAACTTTTGGAAGTTTGCCAACGTATAGAAAAACAATTGGGCAGAGAAAAACATTCTTCTCAAGATTACGAAGACAGAACAATCGATATTGATATTTTATTTTATGGAAAAGAAATAATAAACGAAGAAAATTTAACAATTCCGCACAAATATGTACATTTAAGAGCGTTCACACTTGTCCCAATGCTTGAACTTAATCCGGAATTTGTGCACCCTGTTCTACACAAAAACATAATCGAAATGCACAACGATTTAGAAAACCCTGAAATGGTATTTTTATATGGCACAAGAGTCGATTTTTAACAAAACAATTGCCATCATCGGAACAGGTCCAGCAGGTTGTATTGCCGCAAAATTTTTGTCTGACTATGGATTTAGTGACATATCTCTTTTTGACAAAGGGAATTTTTTGAGAACAATTTTGCCAACCGGTGGCGGACGTTGTAACTTGGCACATGCTGAGTACGATTTCAAACAACTTGCAAAAAATTATCCACGAGGCGAAAAATTTTTATATTCTCTATTTTCAAGATTTTCAACTTCTCAAACTATAGAATTGATGGAAAAACTTGGAATAAAAACATATACTCAAGAAGATAACAGAATTTTCCCAATTTCAAACTCTGCCGGTGAAGTTAGAGAAAAAATATTACAATCAATTTCAAACTGTAAAAAAATAAAAGAAGAAGTCAAGGAACTATCAAAACTTGACAACGGCTACAAAATTAAAACAAACAAATCGACTTACGCATTTGACATTGTTGTAATTGCAATTGGCGGACATGCCGGCACAAATTTATTAAAAGATTTAGACATAAAAATCATTCCGCAAACAAAATCACTGGTCGGATTGATAACCGAAAACGATTTTGCTGAAATTTCCGGAGTCAGTTTAAAAGATGTCCAAACAAAACTTGATAAAAAGATTTTGCAAGGAGATATTTTATTTACCCACAAAGGGATTTCCGGTCCGTTAATTTACAAAATATCTTCACTAAAGGCTCGAGATGAAATGCCTTATTCGCTGCATTTTAAACTTGTGGAAGATTTTGATTTGCAAGAATTGTTAGACAAAAATTCTCACAAAACTATAAAAAATTTGCTCGGCAATTTTGTTCCAAAGTCGTTTGCGCAATACATTTTAAACGATTTAAAAATTGATGCAGATACAGAATGTCACAAGATAAACGGAAAAACTCGGAATAAAATTTATGCGACCCTTACCGATTTTACTGTCAAAATTAACGCAAAAGCAAACGAAGGGGAAGTTGTGACTTGTGGTGGAGTTGATTTGAAAGAAGTTAATTCTAAAACTCTTGAAGCAAAAAAATATCCTAATTTGTATTTTTGTGGAGAAATTTTAGACATTGACGGGTTTTGTGGCGGGTTTAATTTGCAAAATTGTTGGACAACAGGTTTTGTCGTTGCGGAAAGTATTTATACAAAGAAATAAAAAGTTCGCCTGATTTGTTAAAAACTTGACGAACTTTTTACTTTTTAAAAACTTTATGATTTGAAAATTAACCTATAACAGGAGCAACGAAAGTTCTTGTTGCAAGGTCTTTGTCTAATAAAAGCAAAGCATTTTTATCTTCGCCGATTAGTTTCAAAGTTGCCAAAACACCACTAACATTTGCTTCTTCTTCAACTTGTTCATTGATGTACCAGTCTAGGAATTTCAATGCTGCACGGTCTTTAACTTCATCTGCAACATCAGCCATTTCGTTAATTCTGGAAGTTACATATTCTTCGTGTTTTAGAACTTGTGCAAAGATTTCAAGAGGAGTTGAGCCGTCAACAACAGGTGCTTCAATCGCTCTCAAATCTACTTTGTGACCTCTTTCATTCAAATAGTTAAACATACCCATAGCATGAGCGTGTTCTTCTTGCACTTGAACATCAAACCAATTTACAAAACCTTGCAAATTCATTTCTTGAAAACACGCTTTCATAGCCAAATAAAGATATTCAGAGAATAATTCTTTGTTAATTTGAATATTAAATTCTTCAACCAAATTTGAATCCATCATAATAAACCTACCTTTCTATACGCAAGAGTATAGCAAGAAAGAAAAGCGAAAACAATAGAAAAACGAAAAATGCTCGGCATTGAAAAATTTTTCAAATGGAAAGTTCAATTATATAAAATATTATCTGTTTCTTTTTATTGCTTTTATCACACCGACAATTGCATCGATATCATCTTTAGATAGCTCTCGAGTTAATTCAAGCAAGACTGCATATTGCGGATCATCTTTAATTTTTAGGGCTAATTCGGCGGTCTTTTTATCCAAATAATAAGGTTCAACGGCATCACCTTCGCCACCGCTCAACTCTTCTATTGTAATATCAAAAACTTTGGCAATTCTTCTTAGAGTTTCAAGTTTTGGGGATTTTGTTCTACCTGAACAAATTCTGGCAACTGTGTTGGTTGGCAAACCGGTTTGAGTCGCAATATCTTCGTTTGTAAGATTTAACTTTGCCTTGTATAACCTCATCATTTGTGCCAAATTTTTCATTTTTATCCCCCCTTAGAATCTATTTTATTATTTATAAATTCTTTTTTCAATCAGGCAAAAATGTTTTCTAGGTGTATATGTATCAAAAGATAATATTAAAATGGTTAAAAAAGTGCTTATTTGACATAATTAGTCATTTAAGATACGATTAAAACAACTTAGTATATATTAAATAAATACAAGAAATGTATGTAAAATTTTCTTAATTAAAAATAAAAAATACAAAGTGGGGGTAAAGATGTTTAACAATTTGAAAGCAGAATTAACAAGACGAGATATCTCGGTTACAGACTTGGCTGAGAAATTGAAAATGAACTACAAAACACTAAACAACAGGCTATCAGGCAAATCCGACTTTGATTTAGTTGAAATGAAAGCAATACGTACATGCCTGAGCGAACCGACTTTGAGTTTGGATTATTTATTTGCCAATTAGGGATAAGAAGATAAAAAAGAGAATTGCGAATTATGAATACAAGTTTGCCGATAAAAGAAATTGAGGTAATCAATAGAATTAAGGAATTATATTTGAAAAAGGGACTCATCAGAGATTATCTGATGTTTTTGCTTGCAATAAATACCGGAATAAATATAAAAACATTGCTTGCGTTGAAAGTTCAAGATGTAAAAAACAAATATTATTTAAAAATTGACCAAGATAAAGTATTACCACTAAGTAATGAATTAGTAAAAATTATTGAAGAATTTACCCAAAACAGACAACCGGAAGAACCGCTATTTTGTAACAGAAGAGGGAAACCACTAGATAGAGTGACAGTATTTTATAAATTCAAAGAGATTTGTACAGAACTAGGATTGGGCGATAAATATTCAGCAGCATCATGGAGAAAAACATTTGGCTACCACTACTACCAAAAGTATAAAGATTTGACCTACTTGCAATGGCTATTCAACCAAGCAACAGTATCTGATGCTTTGAAATTTATAAACGTGGACGAGAACCTAAACCTAAGATATCGGAAAGGAATAACCTTATAAACAGGAGTAACAAAACACTAAAAGAAAGGATTAAAGAATGGAAAAAACTTCAAAAAGAGTTACAATAGCTTGTTCAACTCATAAAGAATTTAATTATGTAAAACATGATGCACTATTCCCAATACACGCAGGTAGACAAATAGCCAATGAAATTTCAAAAGATAATTACTTAAACAATAGTAGTTTAGAATGGTTATACAACAACACTACGGGGGACGATACAGGCGAAAACATTTCTAACAAAAATCGTTCATACTGTGAATTAAGTGCATTGTACTGGTTATGGAAAAATAAAAAATCTGACTATATGGGTTTATGTCATTATAGACGTTATCTTGGATTGAATATTAAATTTAAAAATATAAAATTTGAACATTCTGAACATGACAATGGTTGTATTAAAATTGAAAATTTATCAAAAGAAAACTTAGAAAAAATCGGATACGATGAGAATTACATTGAATATATAGAGAAATTTGATGCAATATTTATGAACCCTATAATATTACCATCTCGTATCAAAAATAATTATCACGCAATGGAATTATGCCCTGATTACCATGTAATGCAAGATGTTGATTTAATGATGTCTATAATTAAACAAAAATATCCCCAAATGTACACTGCTGCAAAAGAATATATGTTTAATTCTAGAAAAGAATATTTATACAACTGCTTTATAATGAAATATGATTTATTCGATAAGTTCTGCTCTTGGTTATTTGATATTTTGTTTGAATGCGAAAATAAAATAGATACAACAAACTACTCAATAAGGCAAGCTCGAGTTATTGGACTACTTGCAGAAAGACTTGTCGGAATTTGGATAACTTGGTTAAAATCTCAAAAAAAATATAATATAAAAGAAACTCCTTTATGCTATTTTGAAAATACGGATATTGAAAAAGAGATTTTACCAGCATTTACAGAAAATAATATTGTTATTGCTTCAAACTTCAATGACGGATATGCACCTATTTTTGACGTCTTTTTACATTCAGCTATTGAACATTTTTCAAATAATAATAATTACGATATATTAGTTCTTTCGAAAGATATATCATATCAAAACAAATCCATATTATTAGATACAATAAAACATAGAGATAATATCCGTTTGAGATTTATTAATCCAGAAAAATATCTACAAGAACTAACTTTAGATGTTAAACATAAAGATGTTTATACTGTAGATTTATACTATAGAGTCATAATTCCGCAAATACTGAACAATTATAACAAGATTTTAGTTGTTGATGCAGATATGATAGTAAAAGAAGACCTTGCTAACCTATACAACGAAAATATTGAAAATTACTTAGCGGCAGGAGTAATTGACACTGTCCACCAAGGACTACTTAAAGTTGTCGACCCAAAAGTTATGAAATACACAAAAGAGGTATTAAAGCTATCAAATCCTTATACATACATAAATACAGGAGTATTGTTATTCAATGCTAAAAAATACAGAAATAAATACACCTTAGAATATCTAAAAAATTTCATAAAAGAAAAAATAAACGTTGTTGATATTTATGAACAGGATATGCTAAATATCTTATTAAATAATAGTATAAAATTTGTAGAACATAAATGGAATTTTTATACTATTACAAACTCTTGGGTTAAATCTTGCATTGAAAATGCGACAGCTACTGATTATAAAAACTACATAAATTCAAAACAAAAAGGTGGTATAATTCATTATGCAAATATACCTAAACCATGGCAAGACCCAACATCTGATTTTGCAGATTATTGGTGGAAATATGCAAGAAAATCAATAAACTATGAAAGTTTTATATATAAAAACTTCAAAAATGATAATGACAAACATATATCAGTTATGGTCGGAACAGTAAAATACACAAATCCTTTTCAAAAAATCTTTTCAATAAAAAATTCAAAAGAAAGAACACACAAAATCATCACCATTTGCGGGGTTAAGTTCAAAATTAAAAGAAAGAAGTTAGGATAAATGCTAACAAAGCGAGAAAGCGAAGTCATGCAATTGGTTTCGCAAGGGTTTACTAATGCAGAAATCGCAGATATTCTACAAATCAGTTTCCACACCGCCAAAGCTCACGTAGCGGCGGTGTTGCGAAAACTGAATGTCAAAAATAGGTTACTTGCTGCTCTGAAAAAAAATCTTTAAAAACCCACTCGCTATATGCTACAAACCGCAACACCATCTGGTGTTGTCGTCAAGGTATTATTTACCCAATACCCTTCGGTCGATTCAAAGTCCTCACTTAACGAAAAGTATGTTGACCCAGAACCAGTCATCACCGATTGCGGATAATTTCTTTTGACAAACTGTAATTCCTCATAATCCTTGATTATTGCCCATTCCAAGTCGTTTACAAACCCATCACGAGTTTCAAGGTCTTCACCCTTTTGCAACTTCTGCGAAAACTTTGTATAAGCTTCTTTTGCTGAAATCCCCAAATCTAAAGGTTTCATCAATCTGACCCTGAATTCTTTATACTCAGCAGGCTCAATAATTTCCCCTCTACCACTGGTTTTTAAGCAACCGCCTTTCAAGCACACATTCAAATCCGAGCCCAACTTTGCGCACAAATTATGCAACTCAATATCTGTCAACGGTTCATCAAATAATTTATTCAATCCGTACAAAGTCCCTGCCGCATCAGTACTTCCACCCGCCAAACCAGCAGCAATCGGAATGTGTTTTTCTATATCAATCTTAATCATACATGCCGGCAAATCCGTACTATCTAAAAACAATTTTGCAGCCTTATAAACCAAATTACTCTCATCATAAGGTATTTCTGCAGAATTTCCCGACAACAAAATTTCATTTTCATTAGCCGCTTCATCAACACTAATCGTCAAATAATCATACAAATTAATCGTTTGCATTACGCTATCAATATTGTGAAATCCGTCAGGTCGTTTATTCACAACTTTTAGCCCAAGATTTATTTTTGCCGGACATTTAACCTTCAAAGTTTTCATTAATTTTGCCTCTTGTATTCCAAAAGCGCTTCTGACAATTCACCAAACTTTTCAATCGACAATTTTTCGCCACGAATATTATCATCTAATCCGAGTTTTGTCATAGCAAAACTAATTGCTTCACGGGTAAATCCGCCACTTAGCAAACAATTTTTCAAGTTTTTACGACGCTGTGCAAATCCTGCTTTTATAACTTTTCTAAAATGTGAATAATCAGACAACTCAAGACGTGGAGTCTTTCGCACATCAAGTTTTACGACCGCAGAATTAACTTTTGGTGCAGGAAAAAATGATTTTCTGCCAACAAGTCGCATTATTTCCACATCTGCCCAAAAGTTTGACAAAATAGTCAACAATCCATACTGTTTTGCCGGAGAATTCTCATCAGCAGTCATTCTATATGCAACTTCTTCTTGCACCATTAGTAAAATATCTTTTATCTTTGCTCGATTTTTATTGGTCAAATCGTCAATTTCACCAAGCAAATGCGCAATAATCGGACTGGTTATGTAATACGGAATATTTGCCACAATTTTTATATCGTCGTCAGTCAATTCAGACAAATCCGTTTTCAAAATATCATTGTGGATAATTTCCAAATTCGGCGCCTTGAGTTTTTGCAACTCTTTTATAGCATCTTCATCAAGTTC
This sequence comes from Bacteroidaceae bacterium, assembly GCA_963635055.1. Lineage (GTDB taxonomy): Bacteria > Cyanobacteriota > Vampirovibrionia > Gastranaerophilales > Gastranaerophilaceae > Zag111. The sequence goes on from CAVHEM010000081.1 coordinate 9,090, forward strand.
GATTACTATAACTTTTTTTGCATATTTGACCAACTGTTCCGTGACAAACCCAATCCCCGGACCGATTTCCACAACAGTATCATCAGGTTGTATGTTTGCATATTCAATAATATCTTGGATAACTTCACCATCAACAAGGAAGTTTTGTCCAAGTCTTTTTTTAGTTCTAAAAATTCTTGCTCGTTCAAAATAATTCATCTTACTAAATATAATAACACACATGGGTAAATGTTTACAAAATTTTATTTGATATTTTAAATAATGTTATAATAAAGTAAAGGGGTAAACATGTTAGAAACAGAACAACGAGTAGAAAAAAGCGATATTTTAAAAATTTACACAAGCGGTTACAAAAATCCGAAAGACTTCAAGGTTGGAATCGAATACGAAAGACTGCCTATTAGCACCGGTTCGTTGTGTTCTGTTGACTACTGGGAAGAATACGGGATAAAAAATCTCTTAGAAAAATTTGCGCAAGAAGAAACGTGGGATTTCATATTTGACGAAAAAAATATTATCGGACTAAAAAATCGTCACGACACGATTACTCTAGAACCCGGAAGTCAAGTAGAAATTAGCGCAGAACCTCAAGAAACTATTTTTAAACTGAAAGCAAAAATAGATTCAATTAACGAAGGTTTAAATCCATTATTAAAGAAAATGGGGATTAAACTTTTAGATTACGGAGTTTCGCCATATTCAACATACAAAAGTATCCATTTAATTCCAAAAATCAGATACAAAATTATGGCAAGATATTTGTGGGGAATTTTGTCAGACGTAATGATGAGAGAAACCGCAGGAGTACAATGTTGCATTGATTTTTCATCAGAAGAAGATGCGATGAGAAAATTCAAACTTGCGAACAAATTAACACCATTTATAACTGCAATGTTTGCAAATTCACCAATCAGAGGCGGAGTAGACACAGGCTACAAATCTTTTCGAGCATTGAGTTGGCTAAACACAGACAACGACCGTTGCGGATTTGCAGGAAAAATCAGTGAAGAATTTTCATTTGAAGATTACATTGATTATGTTCTAAAAACTCCGATAATTTTCTTGTACAAAGATAGAGATTATATTCAAACAGACGGAGAAATAAACTTCATTGACTATATGGAAAAAGGTTGCAAAAATCATCTGGCAACGATAGAAGATTATGAATTACAAGCAAATCTTTGTTTTCCGGAAGTTAGAATGAGGAATTTTATAGAAATAAGAAATCACGACTGCGTTGGCGGTAACTTAAAATACTCAATTCCGGCGATATATAAAGGGATTATGTACAATGAAGATGCGATGAGTGATTGCGAAGAATTATTCAAACACTTGCAATACAAAGATTTTTCAGAAATTCGCTATAACGTACCTAAAACGACACTCAACACTTGCATAAAGAAAGCCCGAGTCTTTGACTATGCAATAGAGATACTAAAAATTGCAGAAAAAGGGTTAAAATCGTTCGGTACAGGAGAAGAATATTTCTTGGAATCTATTAAAGAATACACATTTAACAAGAAAACTCCTGCTGATATAATCGTGCAAAATTGGAACGGTTGTTGGAACAAAGACCTGAGGAAATTAGTAAATTATATCTCCTCAACAACTGAATAAAATTATTTAGATTGAGATTTTTCTCTTTTTCTCAACAGATGTGCGTACGCTTTAGCGGTGTGAACGCTCATACCGAACTTGTCAGCAATCTCAGCAAGTGAAACACCTGAATTTAGTAACTTTAAAATTTCTTCTTCTCTGTTATCCATCATAAAACCTCATTAAAACCGAAAACACAGAGAGAAGGGGATTCGAACCCCTGGTGAAGTTACCCTCACACAACCTTTCCAAGATTGCACCTTAAGCCACTCGGACATCTCTCTAAATGGTATCTTTTAATATATTACTAAAAGATAGACTCAAAGTAAACAATATATTAAAAAGTTTACAAAAAGCAGGGGAAAAAGAAAGAATTGTACAATGTTGGTAATATTAAAAAACAAAATGGCCCCGATGCGATTCGAACGCACGATCTTTGGTTTAGGAAACCACTGCTCTATCCTGCTGAGCTACGAAGCCATTTAGTTATATTATTTGAATGTACTTATACCTTATTATGACATATTATTACTCAAATCGTCAATAACCTTTATAAAAAAACAGACTCTGAATCACCGAGTAGGAACAGAAAATAACGTTTCGATTTCATCTCAACTTATTTTCTAGTCAGTTCAGAGTGACTTTTATGTTGGTAGACCAAGGCTTTTGTCATTCTGAAAACTTAGAAAATTTATGCGAATTGTAATGAGCATTTAATTTTCTTGTTATTCAGAATCTGGTTATTTACCCCCCTTCGAAATCATAGATTTCGGTTCCCCCGCAAGTGGGGAACATGATATTAAGCAAAACAGGGCTACACACAACACAGCCGGCTAGATTTGTAGCCGGCTTGTGTGTATTCTTATATCTTCTATTTATTTTACCATTTAATCAAGACTGCGCCATCAGAGCCTGAACCTGCAGGAATGTTAGTGTAGTCAGCACCACCAGATGCACAGAATGGAAATGCCTCAGCAGACCAACCACTATAGAATTCGCTACATAACTGTGCGTGACTTCTTACATATTTTTCTTTAGAAGTTTCTTCAGTTACTTCCGGGTGAGTTGTGTCGGCAATAAGAGCATCTCTCTTAGCTGAAGATTCAAATACTGACGATTCCAGATATTTACCTTCGAATTTACGATAGTAATAACCTGCCCAGTTAATGTGTTCAACAGCGCCACCTTTACCGCCACGACCGGCGTTTTTAAAGATAGTAATTGCATCTGCACTACTGCCGGTTGCGGCACTAAGCGCAATATTCAAGAAGGTTGAAAATACACCGGTTGGACTTGGAGCAAGAACCATTGTATTTTTGTTAGACAATCTGAAATATTTGTAGTTACCTGAAGCATCACGCAATGCATCACATGCTGCGCTGTCATAAGAGTGACCAGCCCACGCTTCGTGAACGGCAGGGAATATCCAATTGCCTGTATCGTCTTTCAAATCGGCTTTGTCATGGAAATAACAGTTACGTTCTTGTTCATATATGTCTTTGTCAAAAGCAGATAATCCTTCAGTGAAGTCAGTAAGTTTACCGTTTCCGCCGGTACCACCTTTTGCTGTCAGGATTGTACCAAAACTTGATTGAGAACCTGCTGCACCGGCAGCACCTGAATCCAATGGCGCACCTGAGCCACCACGTCCTACTTTGATAGTTGTATCAACACCTTTCAGTGAACGTAGAATGATAGTTCTATATTCTCCCGGATTGCCGGAAGCACCTTTGGTCAAAGAAGCACGTTGTGCATCAATAGAATATTGGTATGTGCCATTCTTTTGGAACTTACCGCTAGTCAATGGCGATTTCAAACAATAGCCACGGTAATCAGTATCTACAATCGTAGCGCTAGTTCTGTCAGACTCAATACCATCACACAGAGCATCTACAGAAGCGACAGACTGTGCTCCGGCACCTTCGCAGCTTCCTGCAATTGCAGTTTGATTGTGCAACATACTTGCTGAATCAATCTTTTCACCTGAGGCATCAGTTATAACATCACGTTTAGCACCGGAACCGGCACGACGAGCACTGAGCGCTTTAACTGTAACCTCATCGCCTGTACTATTACGAATTATATACTCAGAATATGCGGGAGTATAACCACTGGCATCGCAATCATAGGCAAAAACGCCCTCGCCATCAGAGTTTAAACAATATGACATGCCATTATCCGTATCGTTATAAAAGCCAAAGTAACCATACACTAGCATACCATACCTCCAGTCTTTGTCAACTCCGGCTTGCATACTCTTAATACTATCACGATTCAATGCGCTATAAGAAAGAGGATTGGTCAAATTAAGTTGACCACTTATTTCCTTACTTTTACAAAAAGCTTCTGCACCTCCAGGCTGGTAGGCAGAATAAGGAGCGTCCGCCCCCATACATTTAAGATTATAGGATTTGCTAGGTACCGGATCATCACAATTTGCATCACATGCAGTATAGTCGAAATTACTAGAATTTATTTCATTACCACAATTATCAGTATAATAATCTCTTAGTTTAGGACCTTTGTAAGATTTACACTCTTCTTCAGAAACATCTAAATCAGGTGCTAAAGGACCAGTGCCGGTACACGAATAATGATAAGTAGCTCCCGCTCCACCACGCGCTTCTGATGAACTTAGGCGTTCACCTTCCGGTACTCTCGGATCATCAGCACAAACAAATTCGGTAGAGGTTATCGTATCATAATCATATATAGGAGTACATATTTTCTGCTCCGGTACGAAAGTTCTGTCTTTATAAACAGTCTTAGCCGAACATGGGTCAACCATACCTGCGTTATAATCGATATTAACAACAAGAGTACCCTCTTCTATATTATCGCAATTTTGACGAGTTTTCAAAACAGTTCCACAAAGATCACTATAAATATTACATTCATAATGAGCCTTTTCAGTTTTAGAACAGTCATCACCTACATACTTTGTCTTTGTATCACTTCTTCTTGTAGTGGTTATAGGAACATATTTTATACATGTGGCTTCTCCTGATGACGAAAGCGTGGTACAATTATAAGCTGTATAACACCCTGCTGTATTTTTACATTTTCCATCAACCCAAGAATAACAAGAAGCTGCATACAGAGGAAGGGGTCCAATGGGATCCTTATATTTTCTACAAACAGTTCCTTCAGTGCCTACAACATACCCAATTTTACCACCGGAAGTAGAGGCAGCACCTCGAGCATACCCAATCAAAGTTCCGGCATAACTATTAAATTCGGATAACTTCATTTTTAGGTTGTCAAGTACATTTTGAGTGATACCAAACGGACTGATTTTTTGGGTACTATTTTGATTGGCAACAATTGGCCCTGTGTAGCCGGCATCACCGCCGCCACCGCCACCGCCAATAACTGAGATTTGGAAAAAGCTTGCTTTCTTCGGCGCAACAAAACTACAGTTCGCAACTTCATGCGGTGCGATAATTTCTCTTTGTTGTGCTTTACCAGCCCACTCTGCTTCGTACAACTTACCATCTTGGTAATAGCACAAATATGAACCATGGTTCGCTAGTTCAGGCAATCTGAAATGTTTTCTGGTGATGACAGGAAACAATGCTGCAATTATCAATGATGCAACAAGTAATATCATCATCAATTCAATCAGCGTAAACGCTTTTAGTTTTCTTGAACCCATAATATAACTATCCTTTCAAATTCCATTACCATAAGAATAATACACCGCCATGATATCCGGCCTTATTTTTAGCGCCACCATATCCGACTTTTGCATCTTTGATTTTTGATGTATATCTCATACTATCAATAAATCGTGACAAGTTTGACGGAGTTTCCGCATCGCCTTCTGCTAAAGTATTCATTTTCAACTCTAACATATATAACGATGGCACACTTTGATTCTTTAATTCATAATAATTACTGGCAGACCTATCCGGGTGGTAATTTACCATGCGCTCTAATGGGTTTAAATCTGTATCATTTGAATCCGTAACTAGTGAAACATCATGATAAACCCAAGTTTGTGCATCCTTTCTTGTTGTATAAAGTCCATTAACTATATATCTCGGATTGTTCATCTCAACTGTTCCATCAGAGTTAACATGTTTATATGTAAGCGTTTTGGTAGCATATACGCCCTTACTACGACAGTAATTAACTTTAACTTCACCATTCTCAATCCAACAATATGCAGGCATACTACAATAGAACTTATTAACCTTTGTATAACCGTTTTCCGGAACAGTGCAACCCAAAATATCATCTACTGTAGTATTTTCAAGCGATGCCAACGATTTTCCACCATTGGCAGTAACTAAAACATTATCTGACTGATCCTTCACAATAGAATCGCCACCATTTGAGCCAACATGTGTACCGTCCGATTTAGTTTCTACAGTGCCGCCATCTCCCAAGTAAACTCTATAACTAGCCGGTAATGAATCGTAAAAAGCACTTACATATTGACCTTCGCTTGCGCCACCACGATCATCTCCGCCTGCTCCACCACCAACAGCATCAATAATCATATATTTAGCATTGATTGGAGGTGCAAAAGAACAAAATTGTTTCTCCTCAGAATCCGTCGGAGCATCTTTAGCTCCATTAGAACTCTGTTCAATAAACAATTCTTGTTTAACCTTATGTGTTGTCAAATCATAATAGCATTCGAAACGTCCGTGCGCTTCACCGGCTAATTTTGGCTTTGGACGGTGTGAAATCGTGTTCGCAATCAACGCAATAAATACCGCAACAACCATCATTACGACAAATGCTTCAAATAAAGAAAATCCAAGTTTTAGTTTCATTTTATTTATTACCATAAGATTACAATCGCTCCATCACCGCCATCATGTCCCGGACATTTCAATTTATTATATGTAGTTCCCGTGGTATAATTTGCAGAATCCGAAGACTTCATAACAGATTCTCCATTTGAACATTTATATGATGAAGACGACTTATGTGTGCACCAATGATATTTAGCCCCAACAGGCCTTTGTTCCAAACAGGTAATATGGCCAGTTTCAAAATCAACGTCACCACACATATAAAATCTTGTCAAATCGTGATTGTAGTCACCAACCAATCCGGTATCATCATTAAAAGAACCATACCCATTATAAGTTGCATCAACACCTTCAGGAACAACTTCTACAAGATGTTTGCCCCCATCAGATTCTACATTATATCGAACTCTGAACATCATAAAATTAGTTAAATCATCAGAACCAGACTTAGGTGTAGTTTCTTCTGTTGTTGCAGACGGATTTGTCGGAGTCGGAGCAGCAACAATCTCTTTGAAAGTTTCATCTTGACCGTATTTATAATCAGATATCTCTCCAAGTACATATTTTAGCACAAACTTGTTTGGGATATCACCAACAGCACATCGTAAAAACTCATAGTGACTTCCACCAGTAGCATTGTAAGCATTATACGAATTTGCCCATTTATCACTTGGAACTTTGATACAATAGCCTTCTCTAGCAATCTTATCTAGTCCAGTCCAAGATGAGCTGCTTGAAACTGTCTTTTCTTCACAATTTCCATCTGAACTTATATTTTTTTCTGTATAGAATCCAAATCCCATGTAAGAAGTAATTTCTTTCCAGTTCGTTCCATAACGAAGTTTTTGAGTACCATAAAAACAACCGTCCGGACTTGAACACTTAGACATAGTATCACCACGATAGAAAAATCCACCGGAATTACTTGTTACAAATTGAGTTTCGCCACTTCCACCATTACCAGCGCCTTCAGGAACTTTAGTTTTCATAGATGGAATCAATGAAGAATTTGGCTCAATTACATCGTAAAAATTAGCAAGCTTTGTTGCAACAGCCTTAATCGTACTCATACCAAAATCGGTAGAATATCCGCCTGCCAAATCAAAATACTTAAATGAACTTGATTCGGAACCCCCGCTGCCCCCAGAAGCACTAAGTCCTTCAATTTCGGTGCCATCTTTATATAAATATTTAATTTTTGAAGCTTTCCCTGCAATACCGTTTTTAAAATCATCAGTATCAGCAGCAGCAGAATCTCTAGGTCTAGCCAAAGTCCCACCCTGTCCAGGGTACAATCTCAATTCAGCACCAGATGGCAACTGCGGAATGAAAGAGGAAATAACAGTCCCTGCATTGCCTGAATATCTGTATAAAAACTTCTGTCTTCTATATGCTCTTCCAACATCAAACAAACCACGAATTCTTGCCTTATTAGAACATGTTTGACTGCTAACAGAGTCTTTCCTAGTCCAAGGAATATTACTACAACTAGTAACGTTAGCAAACCAATTTACCCAATCCGGCCATGCATTCACATCAGCAGTATTTAAGTTTGATTCAACATAAACATCTTCCGGACTAGCCAAATCAGACTTATCATTAGGAATAAGTGCGCCGGCACCTCCGCCACCAACTGCATAAATCATATAATATAAAGAACCTGCCATCGGAACAAATGTACAATAGTTTTGTCCATCTGGCATTTGCTTTTCAATTGAACGACCTTTTTCATCTCCTTGATAGGAATACAAATGTTTAGTTCCGGAAGCATCAGTTTTCCAATAGCATTCAAATCTGCCATGAGTCTTGTTTCCGGTTTTTATCCTGAATGTTTTCTTCGTTATTACAGGCATTGCCAAGAAAATAATCATGATAATGACCATTACTATAAGAACTTCGGCAAGCGTATATGCGTCAAACCTTTTTCGATTATCACTATTGTTCAAAAACATCCATTATCCTCTTATATATTTTGCTATACAAAACCGCATAACTGCAGACATAATATACTTATTATATAATTAATAATAACATACCATACAGGCTTTTTCAAGCATAGGCATTATTTGTTACAATATTTCATAAAATAAAAATTTCCTCGCTTGAAAAGCTATAAAAAATATTATATAATTATATACAAGCATACCATTGAGGAGATTGATTTATGATTAAGATTACAAATCGCCAAAACGCCTTCACACTTGCCGAATTGCTTATTGCAATCGGAATTGTCGGAATTATTGCCGCTATTACACTCCCAGTATTACGTCAACATATTCCATCAAAAGAAGAAGCCACTCATAAAAAAGTTAATTATCAAGTAGAACAAATCGTTAACAGACTTTATGATGATGACGTTATGTATCCAAAAACTCAATCATACGTCCACGGATTTCAAAATACTAACAAAGTTTATATCAAAGGCAAAGAGTACGAAGGAGAAACAAAGTTTTGCGAACTTTTTGCCAGCCAAATGGTAATCTCATCTGAATCTCACGCTATCGTCTGCGAAAAAGCCGATGATGAGCACCCAAACAGAGGTAAAAGTTCATTCATTGCTAAAGACGGCATTGAATGGTTCCTTCCTGAAACAGATTTTTCCAACGGTTATGCAGAAATTATGGCAGACATCAATGGACCAAATGAAGGTAAAAACTGTCTGGAAGGTGAAAAATACACTGATTCATTAGGTATTGAACACGAATGTACCGCCCAAGATGCCGATAGATTTCTATTCTACGTAAAAACAAACGGCACCGTAACTTACAATCAGCCGGAAAACATCGTAAGAAACCTTTTTGATATAAATTTGAAAGTTACAGCAGATGGCGAAGTCGGCGAAAATACCGCTGCAATAAAAAACCACATCAGAAGTATAAAAATTGCAAACATCGGTCAAGATAAAGAATTGGGTTCTCACACTCTGGCACTCTTAAATGATGGAGATTTTAAACAAAAAAATACAACACCAAATACAAGATACATTCTCGAAGTAGTTCCTAAAGACGGATACTACACAAGTTGGCCAAATAACAGAAAAACCATAAAAGTTTATAACGGAGATGTTTACGTAAACATTAAACTAAACAAAAGACAAAAACACTGTATTACACTGACCTTGAGTGGGTGTAATGAATCGGATACTACAACCTGCGTTAGCTCAAGTAGTAAACTATTTTCTGATTGTAAATACGTAGAAGATACTTCTAATGATGCAAAATACAAAAAGAATTCCTCTGGAGTTTTCGAATATGTCGGAATAAACGAACAAGGAGATTACAAATATCAATGTAGCCAATCCGGCATATCACCATCAAGCGGAAAACCAATAATAAATGAAACTACCGGAGAAGTATCCTCTATTGATACTTCTGCTCAAGCAATTCACTGGTGTGGTTTGTATGCCGGTGATTATCAAATCTCAGTAAAAGGTAACGAATCAACAAGATACAAAGTTGCACCATATAAATCCAACACTTGGGGTTCTTACGAACAAGCGGTCAGATTAGGTACAGAAAACTTATTCTTCGAAACAACCGTTTCAGTACCATAACAAATAATCCAACACAACACAAATAAAAAAAGACAACCTTTGAAGGTTGTCTTTTTTTTACTATAAACAAATTATAAACTAATCATTAGTCAACAAAGTTGTACCCAAATATTTACGTTCTAGTTCACCCTTAACGTACATTTTTCCATCTCCCATAACATGAATGTAGAAAATGTCAGGTTTTGAACAATCGGTTTGGTCATGCCAACAATTTGGACCATCTTCGCCATTTACATCAACTGCAATTCTTGCATCATAAGGTGTAGTTGAAGTACCGCCCTCCGAAGTAGTAGTTGTTGACGGGAAATCCGTATATGGAATATACCAAGAAATACCATCTGTAGTAACAAAGGTTGGTTTTGTATAAGTACCATTACCAGCAGGTTCGTGTTTTACATTATTAGAAGGATTTTCTGAACACACATCAATTATACCATCAGAATTTCTGACCAATTCACCAATAGTATTTACTTTTCTTGCAAACAACGAACAAAATTTACTTTTTTGCAAGGCTGTAGTCGCACCACCATAAGAATAACCCAAATAATTTGCAATAACATCTGCATTCGCTAACCCAACAACCTCACCTGTTGTAGGATAATAGTCATCATCATTTACCAATTCATAAACTATACGCTCTGCAGTTGAATATGCTTTCTTAAACATAATTTTCTTCTTATCCGGTCTCAAATGCGCTATTGCAGGCAATAACAATGTTGCTAACAAAGCACAAACCGCTAAAGTAATCAAAAGTTCCGCAAGTGTAAATGCTCTAACTTTTTTCATTAACATCATAATCCTCGCTAAATTTTAACTATAACAACCTCTTACATTTTAACATATTACAGAACAGAATGCAATATAACCTTTATGAATATTGACTTTTAAGAAAACAAAAGCTATAATAAAAATAGCAACAAGAATTGAGGATACGGGGTAATGAGAATAAAAAAAGCATTCACACTTGCTGAATTAATGATAGTTTTCATTGTTATTGGTATAATTATTGCACTTGGAATTACCAGTGTAAAACCTTGGGAAAAAGCTTACAAATATGCTTACACAAGAATGTATCATACGCTTGCGCTTGCAACTTATAACCACATGATTAATACCAAAGATGCAAGCGCATTTCCGACAAATACTCAAGGAATGTGTGAAGCATTATTGGAATACATAAACACTTCTAATAATTTTGCAAAAGAAGAAAATCAAAACAAAACCATACACGAAAAAAGTATTTGCAAAGCTTCCACTGCCTCAAACTATTTGGACGACGAACCAAATGAAGATACTTTCAGGACCAAAGAACCAACAATAATAACTTCAAACAATTTATATCTTTGGGTTGCAGGAAAAGGTGGTAGTGACCCGTTCTCAATAACCGAAACTGAAGGTTCTGCAACTAATACAGTATCCTATTTCATTGTCTATGTTGATTTGAACGGAGAAAGAGGCAAAAACACTCCAAAATGGTCAAAAGACAATATGGCTGATGTTGTAGCATTTGCAGTAACAGACAAATATGCTGTAATACCTTTAGGCTACCCTATGGTTGACTACAGATACCTTGAAGCTAACGTCGTTTATCCGTCTATAAATACAGATGTTAACGATACGAATGAAATCGACGTAGACGAAGATGTAATTTCTGAAGCAATGACTTATTACGAAGCAATGGTAAAAGCCTTTGCAACAAACACAACAGATACTTCCAAAATAGGAAAAATTCAAGTTTCATTATCTAACGTAAGCACTTACTTATACGATTTTAACAATGAAATGAACACAGGTTCTAAATTCTTTTATGTAGAAGACTTTAATAGTCACTATGACACAACACCTGAATTTGATGAAAGTAATTGTGCTCTTGCAGAAAACACAACAGAACCTCTATGTAATGTAAGAATCGACGACAAACAATAGTAATAAATACAAAATATTGATAGCAAAAGAGCGGAAACTTATACAAGTTTCCGCTCTTTGTTAAATTATACTCACTACACCAACGTAACTTTCTTGAAATGTTTTTTACCTTTGCGGACTTTCAAACCTTCTTTTACTTCATCTGTTGTAAATGAAGTATCCAAAGTATTCACAGCATTGTCATTAACGCTCACGCCACCTTGTTGAACAAGCCTTTTTGCTTCGCCGTTACTTGAAGCAAAACCACATTTTGTCATAATTTGAACAATTGAAATTTTTCCATCATTAAAATCAGATTCAGTTAGTTCAACAGTCGGAATATTGGCATCGTCACTGTTTCCGCCGAACAACGCTCTTGCAGAACTTTGAGCCTTTTCAGCCTCTTCTTTTCCGTGTACAAGCGAAGTCAATTCATACGCCAAAATTTCTTTCTTTTCGTTAATTCTATTATCTTCCCAATATTCCATTTTCTCAATTTCTTCAATCGGAATAAATGTCAACATTTTTATACATTTCATAACATCGGCATCATCAACATTTCTCCAATATTGGTAGAATTCAAACGGTGAAGTTTTGTTAGGGTCAAGCCATACCGCACCTTTTGCAGTTTTACCCATCTTTTTACCTTCGCTGTTCATCAACAACGTAATTGTCATTGCATACGCATCATCACCGGTTTTCTTTCTGATAAGTTCTGTTCCGGCTAGCATATTACTCCATTGGTCATCTCCACCGAATTGCATATTGCAACCGTAGTTTTGGTGCAAATGATAGAAATCGTAAGCCTGCATAATCATATAGTTGAACTCTAAAAAGCTCAAACCTTTTTCCATTCTTTGTTTGTAGCATTCTGCTCTAAGCATATTATTTACAGAAAAACAAGCACCTACATCACGCAACAATTCAACATAATTTAGTTTCAAAAGCCAATCCGCATTGTTTACCATAATTGCAGCATCATCACCAAATGTGATAAATCTTTCCATTTGTTTTTTAAAGCAATCACAGTTATGTTGAATAGTTTCCTTCGTCATCATTGAACGCATATCTGTACGACCTGACGGATCACCGACATGACCAGTTCCGCCACCGATTAGAACAACCGGTTTGTTTCCTGCCATTTGAAGTCTTTTCATTAAACACAAAGCCATAAAGTGCCCTACGTGCAACGAATCTGCTGTTGGGTCAAAACCTATATAAAATCTTGCTCCGCCATTATTTATCAAATCTTTAATTTCTTTTTCATCAGTAACTTGCGCAATCAAGCCACGTGCTTGTAATTCTTCAAAAATATTCATTACTTTCTCCTTAGTATTCTCAATTTATAACTTTATTTTATCATAAATGTTTTATTTTTTAATTTTCAAAATCAATATTTTCTTGCAAACGGTTCCAAGCCCTATTAAATAAGAGTTAAACAGTTTACATTTTCTAAAAGATACGTTATAATAAAAATATAATAAAGCGATTGGATTGTAAGGATAACGGGTTTATGAATATAAATAAATTTTCAATACTTAGTTTTGCATTATTTTTACAAATGATTAGTATGAATGCAAACGCATCGGACATTTCAGGAATAAATCCGATTACTTCAGGAAATTCAAATATTTATAACATCAATCCTGCATTTAGTAACAAAGCAAACGGTACAGGATTTAGAAAGTACGAAAAATTTAACCTTACCAAAGGCGACAATGCAAACTTTATAATGAATGACATATCGCAATTCGTAAACCTTGTAGATTCAGAAGTTAGCATTGACGGACTTGTTAATACTGTAAATTCAGATTTTTTAAAGTCTAATGGCAATTTGATTTTCGTAACTCCGGAAGGTTTTGTTGTCGGTGCAAACGGAGTATTAAATGTTGGCTCATTGTCTGTTTACACTCCGACTCAAGAAGGCTACAACGCTTTATCTAACCAGTTATCAGGTGCTATTGCCGGAACTAATCAAACAGTAAATTTTGACCCTGCAACATTGGTTATCGGTAACGGACTTATCACTATTAATGGTAAAATTATCGCTAACGGAAATATCAATTTCAACGCAAAATCAATACAAATAGGTAAAGACGGACACGTTATAAGCGGGCTTTCTGCAGATAACACATTCATCTCTTTTGACAAAGAAACCAATAATATTGAAATTACAGACGCTGAAAACATATTCAACACTCTTGTCAACTCAGGAAAACTTAACAGTAATAAAACCGAAATAAATTACAATACAAATGGCGGAAATGTTGAACTTAGCGGACTTACCGAAAATAAAAACGGAAATATTAACATAAATATTCAAAATGGAAATCTACTAAATGACGGCACCTCTGATACTTTATTAAAATCAACAGGCGATATAAATATCAAGGCGCAAAACGGAAGTGTCGGAGAAATTCCAACAAATCGTGATGACTTTTCAAAATCTGTAAATATCCAATCAGACGGCAACGTAAACATTTATGCAGATAATGTAGTGAATGTTGCTTCTTTAGACAAAGATTTGTATGTTGATAAGATTACAGGCGACACTGTTTATTTAACAATTGACAAAACAACAGAAAACGGAACAAATCCAAATCTTTACTCTGCAAACAAAACTACTCCAAATATCGTCGGCAATAAAATTTCAATCTCAACTGCCGGCAATATCGGAAAAACAAACGAAAGAATTACAGTAAGTTCAAATTCAAATTCTCAAGTTTTTGATGACAACTCTTGGAATAATAATAAATTCAAGTACACTCCAAAAGATGATGGGCTTGAAGTTGTTTCAAAATTTGGAAATATTCACCTGAAAGATAACGACAATTCAGCAAATTTCAAAAACTTATCTGCTGAAAACGGAAAAGTTGATGCTCAATTTAAAGGCAACACTTACATTGAAAACTTGTCGGGCGCAAATGTAAATATATTGACCCAAGGCGATGTTCTGTATATAGAAAACTTCCAATCAGATACAATCCTTGATGATACAACTAATAAATTCACCGCATTAGGATTGGGTTCAGACAATACAAAACTTTCAGATTCAACAATTATTATAAAAAATGGAACAATCGAAACCAATGAAAAAGCACCAACGCTTGCTTTTTCTGCCGATAATATTTATGCGGACGGAAAACATTTTGTATTAGGTAAAGACAGAAGCGAAACACCTTTAGATAATACAACCGGCGACAAAACTTATATTGTTGGAAATGCAAAATCAGAAGAAGATAGTAACACTTCCAAAATCAACGTTATTGGAGATAACAACGTAAATATCACTGCAAACGCAGTAACTGAAAGTGATGTTCAAAACGCTGAAGATATTGACGGATTAACAAGAGTTTATTACCAAAGTAGTGATGGAATTGATGAAATTTCAGACACAATAAATTCAAATAACAATGAAATCAATTTTATCGTTTTTGATGGAGATGAACCTGAATTTGGCGGCGATACCGACGACGACAGTGATATTGACAATCCTGATATCGGAGATGATGACACTGACCCTGATTTAGATGGCGATGGAGATACAGATAGCGATTCTGATAACGATACAAAAGAACCGGATTTAGGCGATAGTGACGATGATTCTGACAATCCGAATATTGGCGACACCGATTCTGATGATGATATTGACAACCCTGATGTTGGTGACTCTGACGATGATAATGACTCGGATAACCCGAGCGAACCTGACACAGGTGACAGTGATAGTGACGATGATACGGATATTCCGGTAGGTGATACGGATTCTGATGACGATACTGACAAACCTGATACCGGCGATACTGATGATGACGACGATTCAGACATTCCACCTACTACTGGCGACAGTGATAGTGACGATGATACGGATATTCCGGTAGGTGATACGGATTCTGATGACGATATTGACCCACCAAACCCAGGCGATACTGATGATGACGACGATTCAGACATTCCACCTACTACAGGTGACAGCGATAGCGATGATGATCCTGATATCCCGATTGGTGACACAGATTCTGATGACGATATTGACCCACCAAACCCAGGGGATACCGATGATGACGATGATTCAGACATTCCGCCTGATCCGAGTGAGCCTGATATTGGTGACACTGACACAGATGATGATAATGACAACAAACCGCCTCATGGTGATACGGACGATGATAGCGACTCAGATTTGCCGCCAATAAATCCAAAACCACCGGTTACACCTGATATGAGCGATTTGCAACCAATCATAAATAACAACACAGAACCGCCAAAACCACTACGTTTGGAGACAGATGTGCTAGTTGTGCCAACAAATGATGATGAAAACGATTATTCAGTGGAACGAGCAGTGAATACAAACGGATTGTTCGGTGATACAGAACAAAGAGCCGACCAAATCTTGGCGCCAATTCGTCGAGATGCGGCAAAGAAACGTAAATTCGATTTCCGCTGGTGGTTCAGATAGATTAAAAATGGTTATAAATTATACGAAACCGGCAAGGAATTTATATTCCTTGCCGATTTTTTGATTTACATACCACGAGGGGTATAACTTCCATTCACGGAACTATATTTTTTCAAAACTGGATTTCCTGATTCATTTACATTTTGTAATATTATAATTTTATATTAAGAAATCGAAACAAATTACTCCATTTTTGTCATTCTGAAAGGCTTAAAAAATCCTTTGAGCCTGCGAAAAGTGATTTTTAGCCTATTCTTCTTCGGCTTCGCCTACGCATACTCACCTCACACAACTCACCGTAGGTTCGTTGGTTCGCTTTGTAAGAATCTGATAAAAATTCGTTCAATACCACACATAAAAACAGACTCTGAATCTAGTTCAGAGTGACTATTTGGTGGTATTTACCAAAGGATTCGTCATTCTGAAAAGATTAAAAATCGAGAAATTTCAATTGCGTAGATTTTATCTTATTCAGAATCTGGTAAAAACTCGCTCAATACCACACATAAAAACAGACTCTGAATCACCGAGTAGGAACAGAAAATTACGTTTCGATTTCATCTCAACTTATTTTCTAGTCAGTTCGGAGTGACTTTTTGGTGTACATAGCAAGTTTTTCGTCATTCTGAAAACTTAGAAAATGTTTGCGAATGTAATGAGCATTTAATTTTCTTGTTATTCAGAATCTGTTACAAATTTTGTTCTATTCCCTCATAAATTTCTGGATTGCCACGACAATCTTACGATTGTCTCGCAATGACGCAAAATATGGGAAAAGCTCGCCAGTATCGTCATTGCGAAAAACGAAGTTTTGAAGTAATCCAGAAAATTTATATCAAAATCAAACACATCTTCCAATGCCAAACGTAGGTCAGGCACCGCCTGACACGTAAATTAACGCTATTGGTGTGGCAAATATTTCACCCCCCTTCGAAATCAAAGATTTCGGTTCCCCCGCAAGTGGGGAACATTATAATATGTAGATACGGCATTGCCTGACACTTAATATAATCCCGTCAACGTAAAAACGTTGACGGGATTTCAAAAATCTCTGAAATTACTCTAATAACGGACTATAAAAGTGGAGCGATGGCATTCTGCCATCGCTCCGCTAAAGTCTAAATCATTTCAAAAAGAATTATTTAATTTCTTTTTGTCTGATTTCAACACCTGAGTATTTAGCACCGTTAGTAGGGTCGCCGTTTACTGCATTAGCGTCGCCGCCTTTGTACCAGTTAACGATATAGCTACCGTCAGTTACTTGAGGTGTCAATGTACCATTGATTTTGAATGTTCCTGTTGAAGGATCGCTTTCAGTACCAGAACGTACGATGATTTTTTCTGCTGCGATATTACCAGCAACGTTCATATCACCTTTTCTGTTAACCAATGCTGCTTGGTAACCAGAAGTGTTAATTGTAGCACCTGATGCGTAATTCAAACCACTGTTACCTGTTTTGTTTTTAATAAGAACTTCGCCGTTACCTGTTGCGCTGAAGTCTTTAGTTACGGTAACGCCTGTGCCGTTACCTCTTGATATAGCGTAGAAGCCACCAGCCAAATTGCCTTGAGAATCTTTTACAGCACCGCCGTTATTTGTAACTTTAGCACCTAAATTCAACATGCCTTGGTTGTTCAACACTGCCATATAACCGTTGTGGTTCAAGTTCCCGTTAACTGTCATATCGCCTGTTGTATCTGTTTCTTTCTTCAATGAAGCGTTACCTTTTTTAACAGTGATATCAGAAGCAACTGTCATGCTACCAGCACCTGCTCTGTCAACGATACCAAGGTTTCCGTTAGTTTCGTTGATAGTACCATTAACAACCATATTGCCTGCATAGTTGTTGATTGCCAAGTTACCGTTAGTAACATTTGCAGTACCTGAGTAGTTCAAGCCACCTGCACCACGGTTAGTAATATAAGTTGTTGTGTTGTCAACTTTATCTGAGTGCCAACCTTGTGCTGATGTGTTGGTAATTGTTCCTGTTACGTTCATTGCACCTGTTCCGGCATTTTTAATATTCATAAGACCTGTTGTGCCGTTGTTTGCAATAGTTCCACCAACTGTCATGCCTGTACCATAGTTTACGATACCGGTATTTTTGTTGTCATTAGTCAAGTTTGCAGTGTAATTCATTGCACCATCGTAGTTTTTGATTGCTACGTCGCCATTAGCAGTGATTTTACCGCCAATATCCATGCCTGCACTGTTAGTTTTTTCGCCTGTTTTGCCTGTTCCGTTTTTGATAGAAACAGTTTTAGCATTGATTGTAGCGTTTGAAGTCAACTTGCCTGTGCCTGATGTGTAGTTATAAACTTGAGCAATACCATCGGCTTTTATTGTAGTTCCTTGACCTAATGTCAAAGCGCCACCTTTGTTGTTCAAGATTTGAACTTTGTTGCCTTCGATTGCTGCTGCAGTTGAACCAACTGTCAAGTCACCTGCTGTACTGTACAATCTTGCTGTGCCTTTACTAGCGTAAACTTCACCGTTTACGCTCATGCCGTTAGCACCGTTGTTTGTAATATATGTACCACCGTTATCGTTGTTCAAAACAGTACCAGTTACAGTCATGCCATTTGTAGATTCGATAACTAATTGGCTACCGTTAGATTTTGCAGTTGCTGCTTTTAGACCTGTTGTGTTAACCAAATTATCAAACAAAGTTGCTTGATATTTTTGGTTTTCTGTCAAACCGTTAACAACATTACCTGCAATGTTAACATTTTTACCTCTAAGAACAACACCGTCACGTGCTAAAATTCTACCGCCTTGT
This sequence comes from Bacteroidaceae bacterium, assembly GCA_963635055.1. Lineage (GTDB taxonomy): Bacteria > Cyanobacteriota > Vampirovibrionia > Gastranaerophilales > Gastranaerophilaceae > Zag111. Next base: position 28,152 of record CAVHEM010000081.1, read on the forward strand.
TCAACGGTAATATCAGCATTGCTGCCCCAAGCACCACCAGATTTTGAATTAGATAAGAAATTCAAAACACCAGTATTTTCAAATGCTTTTGCATTTGCTTGAGTTTTATCTGCATTGTATTTCTCGTAAGCATCGCCAATTTCATTAAATTTATCCAGTGTCGGTGTTACTGTTGACAATCTGCCAACGTTCAAAACACCAGATGCTCCTACAACCATGCCACCCGGTGTAATAAATACCGCGTGTCCGTTATAGAAACCGTTTTGTTTCATTGTGTTTACAACACCGTTTACGTTAACTTGGTTTTTAACTAAGTTAACGAAAGTTGTAATACTTGCATCTTTTCCGTTTTTCTGGAAACCGTCAAACATTAAGTTTGCAGTATCGCCTGCTCCGACTGTAAAATCGTCATATTTCCTAAAACCGGCACCGCCATCTTTTCCGATAAACGCTGGGTTGATGTTGTAAACTCCATCGTTACCCGTGACACCGGTGATATTTGTACCGGCTGCGTTTGCGGAAGGAATAGCAAGAGTCGCTGCCATTGCTAGTAGGATTAACGTTTTCTTGTTCATGTCATACTCCTTTTCTTGTCGCATTTCACTTCTGTATTATTGTATTGTCAAAATTTTTTTTGATTAGCATCAAACTTCACTTTGGGCATGTTTGTATATACTTTGGATATAGTCCGATATTATATATAAACCCAGAGCATATCGTTTTTTGCTTTATATCGGTATAATTTTTACAAAACTTTAATAAAATCCCGTAAAAATTTACATTTCTTAATTTATTATAGTGTTTTTTAAGATTAATGTATCCTTCAACACTATGATATATTAGTAAAATTACGTATAAAAGTCAATAAATATAGAGTATATTTTTGTTATATTTTTATTAAGATTTTGAGATAAATTAATCCTACATTTGTTGGTTTAAAAATGAACAAAATTATATTTTAATCGTAATAGTTATGTAAGAGGATAACTACTAGTGAATAAGATAGCTAAATTACTAACAATACTACTATTATCAATATTTTTAACATCATTTACCCATGTTTACGCATTGCAAGAAGTCAAAGTTGAACGGGGTTCGGTACTTTCGTTAAAGGACTGCATAGCAATCGCATTGAATAATAATCCGAGTATCAAAAATGCCCGATATAATTATGGAATTTCAAAGGCTAACGTAAATGTGGCACGTTCGGAGTTTTTCCCGACTGTCGGAATTGGAACCGGTTACAACTTCACCGGTACAAAAAGTAAACACAGAAGTACAACCTCAGATTATTATTCTGTTGAAGCAACGTTAAATCAAATGATTTGGAATTTTGGAAGAACAAATTCACATATCAGAATGCAAAAGTTCTATCAAATTGCCGACAAATACACATTTGACAACACCGTAAGAGAAACTATTTTTAATGTTAAACAAAGATATTACGAGGTTTTGGCAGCACGAGCAACAGTTTTAATCAATCAAGCTTATGTTGATATTAACGAGCGTAACTATTTAAGAACCAAAGCGTATTTTGATGAAGGTATAAAATCAAAAATTGATTTGGTCAATGCGGAAGTTACCTTGAGTGATTCTAAAATTTCACTGATTCAATCTCAAAACAGTTATAAAAATTCACTGGTTAATCTAAACAATACAATGTATTTGAAAAATGCTCCAACATACTCAATTGAAAGCAACGAAAATTTCAACATAAAAGACAACGTTGCACCTGTTGATTTGTCGAATTTGGAGCAACAAAACCCTAAAAAACAAGCAAAAGCGCCCGATGGAATTACTGATGCAAAACTTTTGAGTTCTGTTGAAAAATTAGAAGTTTTGACGGATTACGAAGTTCAAGAATTTCCTTATTCGTTTGAAGAATGTATAGAAATGGCTTACAAAAACCGTGCGGATTTAAAAGCGTATAATTCTACTCTTGATGCTGTTAAAGAGAATTTGTTGTACGTAAAAAGAAATTATTATCCTGAAATTTCTGCAAGTGCAGGGTATGGATTTAGAGATTTGAACAATACAAATTCTTTGAATGTCGGAGTAAACATGTCAAGTGCAGTCAATATAATGGCGCAAAAAGCAAATGTTGATGCCGCAAAATTTCAGGTGGATATTGCCGAAAACTCATTAAGTCAATTAAATCAAGATATTTATTTTGAAGTTCAAAACGCATATATCAATATGGTAGAATTGGAAAAGCAAATTCCACTACTTGCAGTTAAAGTTCGTCAAACAATGGAAAACTATGAACTTGCAGAAGGCAGATATTATGTCGGTTTGGGCGATTATATTCAATTGCAAGATGCAAAAGTCAATTATAACAATGCACAATGTTCATACATTGAAACGATTTACAAATATAACGTAGCGAAAGCGGAACTGGAAAGTGTAATTGCACTCCCACAAGAAGTTACCGTTTCGATTGAGGATAAATAACATGGAAATGAAAAATCTCGGTAAATTATTGTTGAAAAAAAGGGTGATAATCCCGATAATCGTTGCCGCAGCACTCGGAGCGTACGGATATTCTTTTGTTCAGTCACACAAAGTGACCTACATGACTAAAGAACTGTCAAGATGTACTATTACCGATGTTGTCGAAGCTTCAGGTACTATCAACCCAGTGAATACAGTGAGTGTCGGTTCAACCGTATCAGGTTTGATGAAAGAAATCTACGTGGATTATAACAGCGAGGTTAAAAAAGGACAGTTACTTGCACAAATCGACCCTGCGACATTTCAGGCACAAGTTGACCAAAACCAAGCACAAATTAACAATGCAGAAGCAAATCTTGCAAAACTGAATGCCGAAATGGTTTATGCAGAAAAAACTTATATCCGATATAAAAATTTGTACAAGAAAAACTTTGTAGCCAGAAGTGAGTTAGACCAAGCGGAAAGTGACTATTTGGCTAAAAAAGCATCAATAGGCGCTCAAAGAGCATCTATTGCGCAATCTCAAGCAAGTTACAACACTGCAATGACAAATTTAGGTTATACAAAAATCGTCGCACCGGTTGACGGAACTATTATTTCAAGAGATATTGACGTAGGGCAACCGGTTGCAGCAAGCTTCCAAGCACCTGAACTTTTCACAATCGCTCAAGACTTAACCAAAATGCAAATTGAGGTTAATGTTTCAGAAGCCGACATCGGGTCTGTCAAAGAAGGTCAAGAGGTTGAATATACTCTTGACGGATATCCTGATAGCACTTTTTACGGAAAAGTTACTCAAGTTCGTTTGGATTCCACAACAACTTCAAACGTTGTAACTTATACCGTAATTGTTAGTGTAAACAATGACGATTTGAAACTAAAACCGGGCATGACCGCAAATGTTTCAATCATCACCAAACGTAGCAAAGATGTAATGTGCGCACCATCAGTTGCTTTGAAATATTCACCTGAAACTAGCGGTCAAAAATATCAAAATCAAGGCATCTGGGTGTTAGAAAAAGGAAAGCCTAAACGAATTGATATAAAAGAAGGCGCTAGCGATGATTCTAACGTTGAAATAATTTCAAAAGTATTAAAAGTTGGCGATAAAATTATTATCGGCTCAACCGGTGGCGGCAAAAAGTCGACCGCTTCACAACAAGGTAACAACAAACGCAGTGGCGGTCCTCCAGGAATGTTTTAAGGTGGTAAATACAAAAACAAGGTATAAATTATGGACTTAATCACGGTAAAACATGCAATAAAAACTTATCAAACAGGCGAAGATTCCTTTAATGCTTTAAATAACGTTTCCTTTAGCATTAAAAAGGGTGAATTTGTGGCAATTATGGGGACTTCAGGTTCAGGAAAATCTACCTGCATGAACATGCTCGGAACTTTAGACAAACCAACTTCTGGCGAATACTATCTTGATGGCGAAGACATGCTTCACCTTGATAATAAACGTCTTGCAATGGTTCGCTGCGAAAAAATCGGTTTTATTTTCCAAGGGTTTAACCTGATTTCAAGGACTTCCGCACTTGATAACGTTTGCTTACCGATGATTTATAAGGGAATTCCTGAAAGTGAAAGAATTGAGCGTGCAAAATGGGCATTAAAAATTGTCGGACTTGAAAAACGTGAAGACCACATGCCAAACCAAATGTCAGGCGGTCAACAACAACGTGTCGCAATCGCCAGAGCAATTGTTAATGATGCACCGCTAATATTGGCGGACGAACCGACAGGTAATTTGGATACAAAAACAAGTATTGAAGTCATGGAGTTTTTTGTAAGACTTAACGAAGAAATGGGCAAAACTATTGTTCTTGTTACCCACGAACCGGATATTGCCGAATACACAAAACGAGTAATAAAATTCAAAGATGGGAATATCGTTTTGGACGAACCGAAAGAGGTTTGGTTAGCCCACAGAACAAGGGAAACTTAAAGGATTTGCAATGTTAGATTTTAAATCAATTTTGAAAATGGCGACAATTTCGCTAAGAATAAACAAAATGCGTTCAATGCTTACGAGTTTGGGTATAATTATCGGTGTAAGTGCCGTAATTATTATGCTTGCCGTTGGTGCAGGCGCAAGTAAAAAAATCGCTGCAGATATGGAATCAATGGGCAGTAATTTATTAATGATTCGTTCAGCATCTGCAAAATCCGGTGGTGTGCGAATGGGTTCAGGAACCAAACCGACATTAACAATGAAAGATGCAAGTGCAATTGAAACTAAATGTCGTGGAATACTTGCCGTTGCTCCGTATTCAGCAGAATCAAAACAATTAACCTATGGAAACCAAAACTGGTCAACAACAGTTGGCGGAACAACCATGGACTACTTTTTGATAAGAAATTATGAAATTGAATCTGGTAGAGGATTTTTACCGGAAGACAGCAAAAACGGCACAAAAGTTGCGATAATCGGTCAAACCGTTTCTACTGAACTTTTTGGCGACGTTGACCCGATAGGTAAAACAATCCGTATCGGGAATGTACCGTTTAAAGTTATCGGACTGTTAAAAACTAAAGGTTCAAGCGGAATGGGACAAGATCAGGACGATTTGGTATTTATTCCGATTACAACCGCTCAAAGAAAAGTTTTTGGAACAGATTTCCCTGGAACAGTTAATATGATTACCGTAAAATCTCAAAACGAAGAAATCTTATCAACAACAGAATCCGATATAAAAGAACTCTTACAACACAGACATAATATCGGCAAAAATCAAGACGACGATTTCGAGATTAGAAACCTTGCAGAAATGCAAGAAACTATTAAATCTACAACCAAAACAATGTCACTTTTGCTCGGTGCAATTGCCGGAGTTTCGCTGATTGTTGGCGGAATCGGGATTATGAATATTATGTTAGTTTCCGTAACTGAAAGAACAAAAGAAATCGGTATTCGTATGGCAATTGGCGCTAAAGCCTCAGATATCAGAATTCAATTCTTGATTGAATCATTTATGCTATCTATGCTTGGCGGTCTGGTCGGTGTAATAATCGGGATAGTCGGAGCGTATATTATGCACGCACTTGCAGGTATGAATATAGCGATAACGGCATCTTCAATCGGTTTATCGCTTGGTTTTTCAGCAGCAATTGGAGTAGGCTTTGGATACTACCCAGCCTATAAGGCTTCTTTATTAAATCCGATTGATGCATTGAGATATGAATAAAGACTATTTTCATACCAGTCAAAAATAAAAACAAGCGTAATATTGTCGTAGCAATCCCAAATAAGTAAGCTTTTTTTATAATAGTATAAATAGATTTTTTGACAACAAGACTTGATAAAATAGAAAAACATGAAATTAAATATCTATTTTCAAATATGGACTATTTGAAGTAAATCTTGCGTGTTTACCTTGCGAACCAGTTGAAAATATTGTAATATTCTGTCTATGAGGAAAAATGAGAGGAATATTATGACAAATTACATATCGAAAGTTTTGGAACAAAATGCAAGCGAAAACCCTAACGAACCTGAGTTTTTACAAGCGGTTAAAGAAGTTTTAACTTCAGTTGCGCCTGTTGTTGAAAATCACCCAGAGTTTGAAAATCTTGCGATTTTAGAAAGATTTATTGAACCGGAACGCATAATTACCTTCAGAGTGCCTTGGGTTAATGATGAAGGCAAAGTTATTGTAAATCGTGGCTACAGAGTTCAATTTAACTCTTTAATCGGTCCATATAAAGGAGGTTTGAGATTTCACCCGAGCGTAAACCAAAGTATAATCAAGTTTTTAGGCTTTGAACAAATCTTTAAAAATGCTTTGACTGGTCTACCGATTGGCGGAGCAAAAGGCGGAAGTAATTTTGACCCAAAAGGCAAATCTGATGCGGAAATCATGAGATTTTGTCAAAGTTTTATGACAGAACTTTGCAAACATATCGGGCAGGATATTGATGTTCCGGCAGGCGACATCGGGGTTGGCGCTCGTGAAATCGGTTATTTATTTGGTCAATACAAAAGAATTAAAACCGCTTACGAAGGCGGAGTTTTGACCGGTAAATCAATTTGTTACGGCGGCTCATTAGCAAGAAAAGAAGCAACCGGCTACGGTTTGATTTATTTCATGAAAGAAATGCTAAAGGCAAACAACCTGACACTACAAGGAAAAACCGTAACTATTTCAGGCTCCGGCAATGTTGCAATTTATGCTTGCGAAAAAGCGCAAAGTGAAGGGGCTCACGTTGTTACTATGAGCGACTCTAATGGGTGTATTTTTGACACTAATGGAATTGATTTGAATGCAGTCAAAGAAATCAAAGAAGTTAAACGTGGAAGAATCAAAGAATACTTAAACTACCACCCTGAAGCGCAATACATTGAAAGCACAGGTAGCGACTCTCCTGTTTGGACAATCAAAGCAGATATCGCATTACCGTGCGCAACTCAAAATGAAGTTTCACTAGAAAGTGCTAAAAAACTTGTTGATAATGGTGTTTTAGCAATTGGAGAAGGTGCAAACATGCCTTGTACACTTGAAGCGACACAATATTTGATGGAACATGGTGTTCTTGTTGCGCCAGCCAAGGCTGCTAACGCAGGTGGTGTGGCAACTTCCGCTATTGAGATGTCTCAAAATAGCATGCGCTATTATTACACATTTGAAGAAGTTGATGCAAAATTAGAACAAATTATGGTAAATATCTTCAAAGTTTGCCAAAAAGCCATTGATAAGTATGATTTAGGACATAATTACACAGCAGGTGCAAATATTGCAGCATTTGAAAAACTTTCAGAAGCAATGGTTTGCCAAGGCGTTGTTTAGTGTTAAATTAACACTTATTTGCTTTGTTTGTTACCTTTGTTGTGACAAATTATATACATAATAAAATCCTTCCCTGTTGGGAAGGATTTTTGGTCTTAAGTGCGGTTTTAAGTATTTAAAACCATTTCGGGGTAAATAAAAAGAGTTAAGTCTGTCATATTCTTCATTATGCCATATAAGGTATATGAATATATGTTGATTCGGTTTGGGTTGCACGTCTTTTTGGAGTGCATAGTATATTATAAGCCTTTACAAAATTGTATCCAATAGCCTTGATTGGATTAGATTGAACGACATCAGCCTTTTTTGACTCGAACATATCTTTTTCAAAATGAACTCTGGTGTTGTTGTTTTTGTCGATTGACATAACACCTGTTTTTGTATTGTTTTTATTGGTTTCACCAAATGAAATATATTTTTTATTATAAGTTGTAGTTAAATTTACTGGATTAATTGTTAACATCGTAACCTCCTTCTGTTATTAAGTGTTTATTTAACACTTCATCTAACACAATCAACTATAATTCATTTTTTTTTGTTTGTCAACCCCTATGATGAACTTTTGTTAAGATATCTCAAAATCAATAATATCAACATTTTTGTCATAAAGTGTAAAAAGTGCACTTATTCCTAGATTACAGGCTGATTTTTACTACTATGAAATTAGTAGAATGACTAATTTTATATCTTAAAAAATAGGACAGGTAGGTAGGATTTATTTTGGTATAAAAAGATGAAAAGCATGCATTAAAAAAAGCAGGTTGACGTTACCACGTCAACATCGAAATTTTATGAATCAAGCAATGCCCCACATTGGACTTTATAATACATGTTCAAGCTGAACACTCATTAAGTCCTTATAACGAAAAACTTCGCTCAAAAACCTACTTTTTCGCTCTATTATTTACCGATACATTGTTTTGGGTCATCGAATAATTTTAGCACTTATGTAAATATAATGATTGGTAAATTAATATAAATAAAGAATTTATAAAGATTGTAAAAATGACACTTGATTATTAGCTACCTTTGCTATAAAATGTAATTGTGATAAAATTCACAAATTAGCGAGTCAAACTATTTACTTTTTAAAAGGAGAAAAAATATGACAACAAAAAACAAAAAAGACGTTGAAAACCTTGAAAAGTCTTTGAACAAGTCTAACTTGGTTGACAGTGCCGAATCATTGGAACTTCTAATTGAAAGAGTTCAAAAAGCTCAAAAAATTTACTCAACATTTACTCAAGAACAAGTTGACAAAATTTTCAAAGCTGCTGCTACTGCTGCAGACAAAGCACGTATTCCTCTAGCTCACATGGCTGTTGAAGAAACAGGTATGGGCGTATTGGAAGATAAGATTATGAAAAACCACTTTGCTGCTGAATACATTTACAACAAACACAAGAATACAAAAACTTGTGGTATCATCAGCAATGACAAAGAAAACGGTGTAAAAATCGTTGCAGAACCTCTAGGGGTTTTGGCAGGTATCGTTCCTACAACAAACCCTACTTCAACTGCAATCTTCAAATCATTGATTGCTTTGAAAACAAGAAACGCAATCATCTTTTCACCACACCCTAGAGCACAAAAATCAACAATTGCTGCTGCAAAATTAGTTTTGGAAGCTGCTGTTGCTGCCGGTGCTCCTGAAGATATTATCGGTTGGATTGATGTTCCATCTATCGAACTTTCAGGTCAATTGATGAAGCACAAAAAAATCGCTTGTATCTTAGCAACAGGTGGTCCTGGTATGGTTACTGCTGCTTATTCTTCAGGCAACCCTGCATTGGGTGTTGGCCCTGGTAACACTTCTGCTGTTATTGATGAAACTGCTGATATCAAAACTGCCGTTTCTTCAATCCTTATGTCAAAAACATTTGATAACGGTATGATTTGTGCTTCTGAACAATCAGTTGTTGTTGTTGACAGCGTTTATGAAGAAGTTAAAAAAGAATTTGAATACAGAGGTGCTTATCTTTTGAGCGAATCTGAAATGCAAAAACTTATCGATTTCGGATTTATCGACCCTCAAAGAGGTACTGCTCACCCTAAAATCGTTGGTCAAAGTGCACACACTATTGCAAAACTTGCAGGATTTGATGTTCCTGAAAATGCAAAAGTTTTGTTAGCACAAAGAAAAACAGTTGATTGGGCTGATCCATTCTCAAGAGAAAAATTATCACCAATCTTGGCAATGTACAAAGCTAAAGATTTCGAAGAAGCTGCAGATACAGCATACTATCTAGTATCTAGAGGTGGCGCAGGTCACACTTCAGTTCTTCACACTGATGCTCGTCACAAAGAAAGAATCGATGCTTATGCTAAGAAAATGCCTACTTGCAGAGTATTGATTAACCAACCTTCTTCACAAGGTGGTATCGGTGATTTGTACAACTTCCGTATGGAACCGTCATTGACATTAGGTTGCGGTTCTTGGGGCGGAAACTCTGTTTCCGGTAACGTTGGCGTACGTGACTTGTTAAACTACAAACGTGTTGCTGAAAGGAGAGAAAATATGTTATGGTTTAAGGTTCCTCAAAAAGTTTACTTCAAACGTGGTGCTACAGATTTGGCATTGAGAGAATTAAACGGTTGTAAGAGAGCATTCATCGTAACTGACAGATTCCTATTCAACTCTGGTATGGCTAACAAAATTACTAGCGTTTTAGATGAATTAGGTATCAAACACGAAGTATTCTTCGATGTTAAACCGGATCCAACTTTGTCAACAATCGAAGAAGCTTACGCTATTTTGAAACCATTTGAACCTGATGTAATCATCGCATTAGGTGGTGGTTCTCCAATGGACGCAGCTAAAATTCTTTGGTTACGTTACGAACAACCTGATACAAACTTCTCTGATATCTCTATGAGATTTATGGATATCAGAAAGAGAATTTGCCAACTTCCTGAATTGGGTAAAAAAGCAAAAATGGTTGCTATCCCTACAACTTCAGGTACTGGTTCAGAAGTTACTCCATTCTCAATCATCACAGATGATAAAGAAGGTGTTAAATACGCAATCGCTGATTACGCTTTGACTCCATCAATGGCTATTATCGACCCTAACTTCGTTGATACAATGCCTAAAGGATTGACTTCATCATCAGGTATTGATGCTTTAGTTCACGCAATCGAAGCTTATGTTTCTTGTATGGCTACAAACTTTACAAATTCAAACGCTTTGGAAGCTTGTAAGTTAGTATTCAAATACTTAGAAAGAAGTTACAACAATGGTGCTGACGATCCTATCGCAAGAGAAAAAATGCACTATGCTGCAACTATCGCTGGTATGGCATTTGCAAACGCATTCTTAGGTTTGTGCCACTCTATGGCTCACAAATTGGGTGCTATGTTCCATGTACCACACGGTGTTGCTAACGCTTTGTTAATCAGACAAATCATCAAGTACAACGCTTCTGATTGTCCTAAAAAACAAGCAACATTCCCTCAATACAAATATCCATGTGCAGTTGAAAGATATGCTCAAATTGCAGATGAATTGAAATTGGGTGGTAAATCTAACGAAGAAAAAGTACAACTTCTACTTGATGCAATTGATGAATTGATGAAGAAAGTAGAACTTCCAAATTCAATCAAAGAATTTATGGAAAAACAAGGTGTTGAAAACGCAGAAGAAGTATTCAACTCTAAGTTAGATGAAATGGTTGAATTGGCATTTGACGATCAATGTACAGGTGCTAACCCTGTTTATCCGATTATGTCTGATATGAAACAAATCTATCTTGATGCTTTTGAAGGCGTTGTAAGAGATTATTACAAACCTGCTAAAAAATCAAAATAGTTTGTAAAAGACTATAAATAACAAAAAGACCGATATTTCTATCGGTCTTTTTGTTATTCAGTAAGAAGTTTTTAACATTATCTTGCAGAATTGTTGCTGCTACCGCTATGGCTTGCGGTTGAACTTGTTGCATTAACTTTTCTTGTTCTTTTCTTAGCATCAATTCTTGTGACTGTACCAAATCTTTTCATTTTTCTGTCGTTTTTAGTATTTTCTGAACCATCTTGGCTTGAACCTAACATTGAACCTGCTGATTGAAGAGCGCCACCAATTTGCATAACATCATCAATACCGAATTTTGCAGATTTTGCAAAATCTTTAGATGCTTCGGTAAAGCCTTTGGTTACGGTTTTACCAGCAGCATCTTTTGTCCCTTCCATTGCGGCATTCATTGATTCATTGATTGATTTGCTAGCGGCTGATGTCATGTTGCTATCGGCTTTAAGTGTCCCATTTAAGACTTGTTCTTTTACACCTTCATCTACGGCAACTGTTCCGCCTGCTGAAGTAACTTGATTTGCTGCTTGTTCTGAAGCATTTTGTGTTGCTGATTGTACACCTTGAGCGGCGGCAGCTGTTTCGTTAAGTTGTCCGATTTGAGAAATATTTTGACCTGCCGAAACACCTGACATAATAGCAGTACCTGTTGCCATAATTGCTCCGGCAATGTTGCCCTGTTCAATTGAAATTTCTGCTTTTGTCAAACTTGCAGCAGTATTTGTAATATTTGCAGCCAACGCTACAGATTCACCAACGATTGAAGTTGTTGTACCAGTTGCAATTTGTGCAGTCCCAGGAACAACTTGAGTTGAAGTTGCTGTTGCAATCATTGCTGCGGCAGTTCCTGCAGACCAAGGATTTGACAAGAATGGTGTCCAAATATTGATTTGCAAAGTTCCTGCGTTTACAAGAGTTGTACCGGCAGCCGTAACTGCATTACCGATTTTTGATGTAATGTTTCCTGCAGTAGCGACAAGTCCTGCAATTTGGCTTGTTGTGTCGGCAATTTTGTAAATTTTATCTGCAGTTTTGTTTGCATTTTTAGATGTCTTTTGACGAGCCTTTGCAACTTTTGTATATGTTTGAATTGTTCTTGTTAAATGTTGTTTTTTCTTTGTTCCGTAAGTTGTAATTGTGCTTACTTCTTTGCTTAATTCAGCAATTTCTGCACTTTTATCAACAAGTTTTACATTTGAAGATTGAATTTGTGCTTGAAGTTCAGGTTTTCTGCTTTCTGTTGCATTACTCAATGCTTGGGTCAACGCTTCAATTTCTACTTGAGTTTCAGATTGTTTTGTTTGCGCTTCTTCCAATTTTGCTTGCTTTGCTTCAAGTTCTTGATTTTTCTTTTCAAGTTGTTTTTGCTCAGTTTGCATTTGTTTTTTGAAACGTTGTTCTTCTGCTTTTGTTGATTTGTTGATGTCCTTGATTTGTTTAGACATCTTTTTAACTTCTTTTTGATTTTGTTTATCTTCTTTTTGAGCAGCGGTCATTTCTTGTTGACCTTTTTTGCTTTCTTTAACCGCATTATCAGCATCTTTTTCTGTTACTTCTTTTTTATCATTAGATTTTTCAGAAGTTTTTGTTTCTGTGTTTTCCTTATCATTTTGAGTTTCTTCAGTTGTTGTTGCAGAAGTTTCAGCATTTACTTGTTCAGTACTTGCTTGGTTTTGTGCTTGTTCGCTTTCTTGTTTAACTTCATCAGTTGATTTACCATCGTTTTCAACATTTTCTGTTGTTTGAGTGTTTTGTTCAACATTGTTTGCATCTTCTTTGTTTGTTTGTGTTGAAGTTGTATTTTGTTGCTCGTTATTATTTAATGTTGCATCTTTATTTTCTTCAACCGTATTATTTTCAGTTTTTGGTGCTGAAACTTCTTGAGTTGATTGAGTATTATTTTCTTTGTTTTGAGTATTTGTAGCATTTTGAGGTGTTGCTTGTTCACTGTTTTTTAACACTTGTTGATTTTCTTCATTGCTTTCAATTGCAACAGGTGTTTGTTGTTGAGGTTGAGAAGTTTGGTTTTCTGTTGCCACAGGAGTTTCAGGATTTAGCAAAGTTGCTTGGTCAAGATTTTCTGCAGCTTGAGTCGCAAAACCGGTTAACGCACCATCTTGTTCAACATTTTGAGCATCAACAGTAGTTTCACTTTGAGTTTGAGCAGTTGTTTGTTCTGCTTCATTATTTGTAGAATCAGTTGTTTCAGATTCTTTTGCAGTGTCTTCTGCTTGGTCAAGACTTAGAACATTAACATTAAGAATAGGTTCTGCTTTTGTCATTGTTCCAATAGCATCGCTGATTACTGAATTTTCTTCATCAACAACTACTTTGCTTTGAGTTCCGGCAGTTGCAGAAATAAGGCCTGCGGCTTGTTCAGTATGTCCGTAAATCATTGTTGATTGACCTAAAATAGACAAAGCCAAACCTGTACTAAATGACCAAGGATTTGACATCAAACCTACACCATAAGAATGTAGTGTCAAACCTTCAATTGCGTGACCTGTACCTAATGCATAAGTTCCAACACCAATATCAACGGCATCAGATGCATCTTCTTTTGATTTTTCGTTTTGAGTTTCAAGTTTTGAATTGTTTTTATCAAGAGTGCTTACCAATTTAATACCTTTTTTAGTGGCAGCATCACCTTTTTCGATTGCGGTATTTAAGTCAGTTGCAATAACGGCTTTATCTGAACCTAAATCTTGAATTTTTTCTGCAAGGTCAATTTTCTTTGCTCGAACTTCTGCTTTATGAGCAAGTTCTGCAGCGTGTTCAGGATTTGTAGTTTCTTCTGTTTCTTGTTGTTTTTGTCTTTCGCCTGCAACAATTTTATCTGCATTTTCAAAAGCATTAATTACAGCCATACCTTGTTCTGTTGCTTTTGTAAATTCACTGGTGCCATCTTTTTCAACAACACCTGAATCTTGAGTTTGTGCATTTTGAACTTGTGCTTGAGGTTCTGTTTGAATTTGTGCATTTTGAACTTGCGATTGAGGTTCAGTTTGAGTTTGTTGTTGAGCAGCAGATTGAGTGCTGATAGAAGAAGCTTGAACTTCTCCATCATCAGATGATTCTGCTTGTAAACTTTCAAGTTCTTGCAAGAAGGCTTCTGTTGACATTTCGTTGTCAGTTAATCTCTTATTAACGTTATCAACTTCTTTAGTTATTTCTTGCATTTTTTTAGATGCAGTTTTTAATTCTTTATTTAATGATTTGTCAGTATTTGAAACTTTAATTCCGTCTGCCAAATCAGTTACACTGGAAGAAACCGTTTTTACAGTTGCTTTATTTGCGCTTACGATACCGTATTCAAGTTGTTTTGTTTTTTGTTGAATTTCTTGTGTTTCTGTTTTTTGGTCTTGTTCTTCTTTACTTTCATTGTTTTCTTCTGTATTTTCAACAGAATCATCAGCCGTAACATTTTTAGCAGCATCTTCTGTTTCTTGAACAGCAGTTGTAAAATTCAATGCAAATTCTTTAGTTTCAGTATTAACTGAAGAATTTACATCACTGTCAAGAGTGTTTGTATTTTTATCTAATTCGGCACCTTTTTCAATTGCCATTTCGCCGATTTCTTCGTTTGTCAAACCGTTTAATGATGCAGATACCAAACCGCTATTATCTAAAGTTGTACCGGTGTAAGCATAAGGCAATGCTTCTGTATCGTAAGATTTGTCAACATCATTCAATGCTCTACCTGCATCAATAGCATCTTTTGCGATTTGGGAATTTGTTTTGATTTCAGAATTGATACCGTCCAATTCATCTAAAAAATCTTCAAGTTCATTACTGCCAAAATTCATTTCTCCATCTAAAACTTTATTTGAAGCTTTCAAATCTTTAGATAGTTTGTTGAATTTTTGTTGTTCTAAAAATGATAATTTACCGTTTTCTTTTTTAGTTTTTAGCTCTTCCCATTCTTCTTTTAGGTCTTTAACTTCTTCAACTTTTTTGTTGAAGGTGTTTTCTTTTGTCTTTTTTAATTGTGCAGCATCTTCTGCAACTTTTTCATATTTTGTTTGTTTATCTTTAATTTTTTCAGAAGCTTTTTCAACTTTTTGGATATTTTTCTTTGCAGTTGCTTGCAAAACTGACAAAGAATCAGTATCAGACAAATTATCAGCAATTGTAGCATCTTCACTATCAGAATCAGTTTCTAAAACATAGTTAGTAACATCTAGTTGTTGTTGACTGTGAGCCCATTCGATTACATCTTTTGGAATAACTGTTCCATTTTGTTCCATTGCAAGAATTTCATCAGCAGAATACCCAGCCCATTGAGAATCGTTGATATCACAATTCATTGCTCTTTGTTTATAGATTACGTTGTATCTAGTTTTGAATTCTTTTTCAAGCATACGTTCTGCGTATGAAATAAAGAATTGGTCATACGCATCTTGACTTGTGGCAGTTAAAGGTTTCTTTTCTGAATATTTTTTATTTTTTTCTCTATCACCACCAACACCGGTCAAGTTATTTGCTTTTAGTTGTTTTGCAAGTTCAATAACTTCATCAGAGCAATCTTTAATCAAGTCAGCATCAAGATTAACATCTTTAGTGCTACAGATTTCACCTATTAAAAAATCTTTATGGTTGTTTATCTTAGTCATTGCTCCTGATTTCCTATAAGATTACTACAATATTGTTGTCGACATTTTAGAAAAAATCTTTAATTTTTAGAGGGAATTTTAACAATTATATTTACAAAAATTAACACTAAAAAATGCCGAAATTTGGCGATTTTTGACATTTTGACATATTTGTAATAAGCTTAACCTATCTTGTAATTTTTGGTTACAATATTTGGAATTATTTTTATGAAAAAACAAATTTACACACTTGCAATATTATTCGGACTGTTGATTAGTCAGCTTGTTTTCGTTTGTCCATCTTGCGATGCCGCAAAACTTACCAGAAAACAAAAAAAAGAAAAAGTATTGCTGGACGTAGCAAAAGTAAGCTTTGATGAAAAACAATATGAAACAGCAATTGACTACTATACAAAAGCACTTCATATAAATCCTGATAATGCTGAAACCTACTCAAAACGTGGTAATGCTGAATTTTTGTTAGGAAAATACAAAGAAGCAGTTGCTGATTATTCTAAAGCAATTGAAATTGACCCAAAACGTGAAAATTTGTACTACAATCGAGGTATTGCAAAAGCTAACTTGAACGCTTACGCTGAAGTTGTTGAAGATTATACAAAAGAAATTGAAATAAATCCTGAAAACGTCAATGCCTACTTAAATCGAGGCACAACAAAAGTTCTATTAAAAGAATATGATTTGGCAATAGAAGATTTTAATAAAGCTATCGAACTTGATGAGAAAAACGAATTGGCATACTATAATCGAGGTATTGCAAAACGTAATCAAAAAGATTACAAAGGCGCTATTGAAGATTATACAAAAGTAATTGAACTTAATCCGCAAAATATTGATGCCTACAACAATCGTGGGGTTGCAAAGTTCTATATGCAAAAATATAACGATGCAATAGTTGATTATTCAAAAGTTATCGAACTCAACAAAAACTTTAACCGAGCATACTTCAACCGTGGAATTGCGAAATTAGGAGTTAAAAATTACGAAGATGCAATTCTTGATTTCACAAAAGAATTAGAATTAAATCCGAAAAATGATTCAGCATATTACGAAAGAGCCATAGCAGAAGAATCTTTGGAGCATAACACTTCAGCAATTGAAGACTACACAAAAGCAATTGAACTAAATCCAAAGAATGCCGAATATTACTACTCAAGAGGCACAGTTATAAGCAAAACCGAAGGGGATTTGAAACAAGCCGAAAAAGACTTGAACAAAGCTATTGAATTAGATTCAAATGATGCAGAAAAATATCTCACTCGTGCAGTTATTTTTTGTAAGTTGGAATTATATTTAGTCGCAATTGACGATTTGAACATGGTTATTAAACTTGACCCTAAAAATACTCAAGCCTATGATTTACGCTCGTATGCAATTTCTTCTTTGAATTCTGTTAAGGCTAAATCTGTTCGATAATTCAACTGTGGGGACTATTTATTTTTTGTGAAAATATGTTATAATTTGCTCTGAAGGAGAGTAAGTTATGGATATTAAAATAGTTGATGATGCAAAAATTGTTGAATGCGATGTTTTAATAGTTAATAAGTTCAAAGACGAATTGACTTCTAACTCTTTAATCAACAAGTTTGCACCTGTTACATTTAAAGGTGAAGTAGGAGAAACTTTTGTAATTCACACTCGTGATGAAGCCCCTGCAACTTATGTTATGGCAGTCGGTTTTGGTGAAGAAAAAGACATTGATGCAGATGCTTTAAGAACTGCTATTACAAAAGCGGTAAAAAAATGTATTGAAATGAAAGCTGATACAATTGCTTTTGATATCAATACAAATATTACATTTGGTGTACAAACTCTTATGTCCACTGCAATTGCAAATTATAGTTTTGATAAATATAAGACAAAGAAAAATCATAGAATTTCTCAAGTTTATATTTCACACGTTTCAAATGACGTTAGCACAGTTAAACATATTATTGACGGTATGGAACTTGCACGTAACTTGGCAAATGAACCGGCAGACTTTGCAACTCCGGTAAAACTTGCTGAAATTGCACAAAATATCAAAGGTATTGAAACAGATATTTATGATGAAGAAGAAATCAAAAAAATGGGAATGAATGCATATCTTGCAGTAGCAAAAGGCAGCACAAAACCACCAAGATTTATTCACATGAAATACGTTCCGCAAAATCCGATTAAAAAAATTGCTTTAATCGGTAAAGGTTTATGTTTTGATAGCGGCGGATTGGATATCAAACCGGCAAACTCAATGCTTACTATGCGTGATGATATGTCTGGTGCAGCATGCGTTATAGGTATTATGAGCATTTTAGAAAAATTAAAGCCAAATGTGGAAGTTCACGGCTTGATTGCCGCTTGCGAAAATATGCCATCAGGAAATTCATACAAACCAGGAGATATTTTGACTGCAAGAAACGGAAAAACCATTGAAGTTGATAATACCGATGCAGAAGGCAGATTGACTCTAGCAGATGCACTTTGCTATGCTTGCGATTTAGAAGTTGACGAAGTTATAGACATTGCAACGTTAACAGGTGCCTGTGTAGTCGCTCTTGGCGATACAGTTTCCGGTATTATGGGCAACAGTAATGAACTTGTTAAAAACTTAATTCATTCTGCTGATTTTGCTGGTGAAAAATTTTGGGAACTTCCTATGTTCCAAGTTTATAGAGATAACATGAATAGTGATGTTGCAGACATGAAAAATACAGGAACACGTTTTGGCGGAGCATCTGCTGCTGGTATGTTCTTGAAAGAATTTGTCACTGACAATGTTAAATGGGCACACTTAGATATTGCCGGTACAGCATTCATCGACAAACCTCGTGGCGGATACTGTAAAGGCGCTACTGCTGCCGGTTTCTTGACATTGTTGAGTTATATCACTCTATACTAGGTTCAGATTCAGAAATTGTGTAAAAGAGGGTTTAATTTTTTATTAAATCCTCTTTTTTCATATATTTGTATGTGTAATTTAATAGAAAAATACGTTAAAATTTCATTATGGAAAATCTATCAAAAAATATGAAAAAATTCTTTTTAAATTTGAAAGAAAAAATGCTATTGTACAAATTGAGAAATTCTACAAAAAGCAGTTATTCAAATAAAAGCACAAAAAACGTCATCAGAAAAGGCGCTTCGCTAACTATTAACAGTAAGACAAAGCAAACAATTGCTGACGTGAAAGAAAACGTAACATCAATCGTAAATAAAACAAATTGCGACCCAAAAGCATTGTTGGACTACGTAAAAGCAGCAAATACAAACATTTATTATGTGAACAATGCTGACAAGTTGTTGAATTTAATTATGGAAGAAGAAGGTTTTATCTACGAGAAAGCGGGATTTGAAGCTTTCTATTTAGGTTTAATCACGGGACAAGGATTGAAATTTAAAACCGAACCTATGTTTGTTTTGCGCAACGGTGAAATCAACAAATATATTTTATTACATAATTTCTACAGATGGTATTCTTTAAAATCTAATTTACCGGGGTTTGATTACCCTACTCAAAAGTTGTTTAAACAATACAGAATTGACAGTTCTGACGAATTTACAAAACGACTTTCAATGGAAGAAATTTTAGCACTGCAAGAAGCAATTGCAAGAGATCAAGAAGCAACCGCTTATGTTTTGGAATATTCCCAACAAATTGAGGGCGGTAAAAATGTAATTGAAAAAATTAAAACAGAAGGCAATGCAAGCGTATAGCCTCATTTTGTATAATTTTACAAATTTGTGGCAAAACAATAAAAAAATCAAAAAATCCTACAAATGTTTTATTATTATTTTTATCAACTTTGCTATAATTAGATTATGTTTGATATAACATCTCCGGCAATATATATACCGGCAATATTTTTAGCACTCGTATTTGCTCTTGCGTTGCTTATTGCAAAAGACGCAAGATTTTCTCGTGAATATCCGATGGAAGAATTGCCATACTACGATGAAATAAACTTATCAATCGGATACATAAAGCGTAATATTTTAGAAAACGGACGTTTTAAATACCGCAAAAATGTGGATTCTTCGATAAAATATGATAACAAAATTTATAATTCATTACGACATGCCGGCATTTTGTATTCATTATATATGTATGAAAAATGCGGATATAAAGAGGATTACAAAAATTACAGACTAAAAGCAACAGAATATTTTATAAATCGATATGTAAAAAAACTCGGAGAAAGCCGTTACGTAGTTGTATCAATACCAAAAGAAGAACAGATAAATATGCCTATTGCAAAATCCGGTGCTACAGGAATTGCTCTATGCGCCTTGGCAAATTTGTTACCGGAAAAGAAAATTTCAGCAGACATATTACGAGGTTTGGGAGATTTTTTACTCTATATGCAAGCACCTGATGGCAGAGTTTATGCATATTTTGACCTAGATGCAGGAAAAATAAACAAAGATGCCGAAGCGATTTTTTATACAAGTGAAGCAGCATTTGGACTATTACATTTGTACGAAGTTGACAATCAAATGAAATGGTTACACGCTGCTAAAAAAGCAATTTTTTATGTAGTAAAAAATGCAAAAGAATTTGATAAAGACGCTCCATTTGACCATTGGGCAATTTTAACAATCGAAAAACTACTTCAAAAAAACTGGTTGCTTGAAGATGAAAAAAATATCTTAATCGCTTATGTAGAACATATTTTGATAGCGACAATAAGTAACCAAATCACAGACAAAGATAACAGTTACTTTGGTGCTTTTTATGAAAACATTCGCCCAGGAAGTATCGGAACAATAATGGAAGGACTTGCAGCAAGTTACAATTGCACAGATAATGAAGATTTCAAAGAATTGATTTACAAATCACTTTCTATTGGTTGCTTATTTTTAAATAAAGTTCAAGTCAAAACCGGCGCTCAAGCAGGTGGGGTTCCTAATTCTGCGAACTGGGTCAGAGCGGGAGTTTCGCCAAATGCAAGCGTTATTAGAATGGATAACGTTCAACACGTAATACTTGCATGGCTAAAATTTCAACAAATCATTAAATCTCGCCCTATAATTACGCAAGAATAGTTTTGTTTCGACCAGAGTTCTTTGCTTTGTACAAAGTATCATCAACCTTTTGCAAAAATTCTTCTTTTGTTTTTATATCTGGAGTCAATTGACAAGCACCAATACTTACAGTAACATTGACCGCTTCATCTTGATAGGTCAAACCTAAATTTTCTACGGTTTTTCTAAATCTTTCTAATGGGATAATTGCCTGCTCAATATCTGTTTCTGTCAAAATTACCACAAATTCTTCTCCGCCAAAGCGAAATACAGTATCTGTTTTGCGAAAAGTTTGCAATGCAGAATTTGCAATTTGACGAAGAACGAAATCACCGCAAGGGTGTCCAAAGGTATCATTGATATTTTTAAAATGGTCAATATCAAACATTACCAGAGTTAATTTGTTATTATAACGAGAGGCTCTCAAAAATTCCTTTTCAAATGTATTTTCAAAATTTCTACGGTTGGCAAGTCCTGTCAAATTATCAGTAACGGACAAATACTTTGTACGAGTATAAATGTAATTAATTTGTTTAATAACTTCCATTTTATTTTCTTCAGGCACGTCAAAAGTTTGGATAATATGTTCAATATTATGTTGAATTTCGTCCAATAAATTGTCCGGAATATCAAATGTAATGTCCTTTAAATCTTCAACCATAAAGCCCTCTTGTGTGATTTTAACACAAATTTGTAAACTAATCTATTACAAAAACAATGTCGGCTATTATTGCAAAAATCTTTAAAATTTTTTCCATATTTTTACAAAATGTAATCTTAATTCAATATTAGTATTCCAAGATTGAGATAAAGTGCAAAGATAACTTGTAACAAGTATGGCACAAGTAGCCACCCTGCAAGTTTTGAAAGTTTGAAGAAATAAAAAACAGTAAAAATCAAAACAACCAACAACAAAATAACATCAACTAATGCCAGTTCTATTGATTTCATATCAAAAAATATATAACTCCATAAAAAGTTAAAAATAAGTTGGATTAAAAATAAATTCGTTGCATAAAGTTTATCTTTTGAATTTGTTTTGGTAATAATTATAAAAAACGAAATTGTCATCAAAAAATACAAAACACTCCAAGCAACCGGAAAATATGACGTTGGCGGAGTCAGTGGGGGTTTTGTTAACGAAAGATACCAAATATTCATATCTATATTATTAAAAATTTTGACAAAAACACATTGACCATTCGGTTAATTTTCAAGAGTAAATCTTAACCTACCATTGCTATCTATGACTTCGTTCCACATTTTGGCTGGTCTTATCCAAACCTTTCCATCTTTGATAGCCTGATAAACAATCATATCTTCAAGAGTTTCAGAATATTTGCCAAGAGCAAGAATTTTATATAAATTGCCTTTGTAGTGTCTATACACTTTTCCTACAGTAATTTCTTGCATTTATCCTACCTTTTTAACCTCAAAACCGCACTGTAACGTTTTGTTGTAGCATTTTCCTTACGATAAGAATAAAATAAATCGTTATTGCATACAGTACAATACGTCGTAACATCAATATTTTTCACGCCGGCTTCTACAAGTTGTTGTTTGTTTATATTTTTCAAATCAACATAAATATTTCCGCCCCTGATTTCAGACAAGCCACGAAAATCCTTCACTGTACCTGATAATCCGGAAAAGACCTCTTCTCCAACATTATAGCAACAGAACCCGATAGCCGGACCAACTAATGCTGAAATATCACAAGGATTTGTCGCAAAGTCACTAACCATTTTCTCTACAGTTTTGGTAACTATATTAAGTGCAGTTCCTCTCCAACCAGCATGAATAACGGCACCAATATTTTGCCTTTCGTCATACAAAATTATTGGAGTACAATCTGCAAAATTTAAAAACACACACAAATTACAATCTGTCAATATCAACGCATCTGTGTCAGGATAACTTGTCTTGTTTGAATTTGCAAGTTCAATATTGGCAGAATGTGTTTGCACAGGAGATATAAGATTTTTATTTTGAATACCGAGATACTGACTAATTTGCTCTTTGTTTTGTTCAATTTCAGTCAGTATTTCATTAGTTGGCGAAGTCGTCTTATCACAAATACAAATATCTCTTGTGGTAAAAAATGCTTCTGCACCTTTAATAAGGTCTGACTTTAATATCTTTTTTCCATTAACTTTTTCAAAATAAAACATAATTTCGTCAACATTGTTTAAAAATTTAGTCTACGGACATTCTTTCAACATAGGAAAGTAATAACGAACACCATCGTCAGATCTCCATCTTACGTAACCAGTTTTCGGAGTTCTGTCCAAATCAAAAACGCTCACAAGCGCCCAATTTCCACGGATAACATTCAAATTGATTTTTTTCGGGTGATTTATGGTAGCAAGAGTTTGTGCGGTTTCTTCGGGAGCCGATTTTATACTGTTACATTCTTCCGGACTGCTTTTTAACAATGTCAGACCGTATTTTTTGCCATAAGTGTTATAAAAATTTATCCAAGTCATAAATTTGTACGGATCATCTTTTTTTATCCAACCTGTTGCGCCGGTTGAATTGTTGTACATAATTTCAACCCAATCATCGTTGAAATCAGTTACGCCCACAAGTGCCAAATTTTTCTTTTGTAAAAATACGACAAAGAAATTTTCAAATCCGATTTCTGACGGGAAAAACTCATCATTAGTCCAACGTACTCGGTACAAGATTTGCGAATTTTCGTCAGGTTCTTTGTATATTGTCACATCGTCACAAACCTGATACATTCCGATTGTACTAACTTGCGAAACATTAGGTCTTACCGGTACAATATCTTTCGCCCAAACTCCGGTAATAGAACTTATCGCAAAGATTAACGAAACTACGAAGTATAATAATGATTTTTTCATAATTACTTACTCCCTGAATGAAATTTGTGCATACGCTTTTTGCAATTTTTCTCTAACTGTTCTCATTTGTTGTTCAATAACTTCATCAGTCAAAGTTGCATTTTCATCTTGCATTTTAATTCTGAACGCAAGACTTTTAAAGCCTTCTTCAATATTAGAACCTTGGTAAACGTCAAATACTTCAGAACCTTTGAAGATATTTTGTTTAACACCTGATTTGATAACCTTTTGAATATCATCAACAGTTACTGTATCGTTGATAATAAATGCCAAATCACGCTTAACTTCAGGATATTGAGGCAAGTGTTTAAATCTCGGAACTGTTTCTTTCACTGCGGAAACAACAGCATCAAGGTCTACCTTGAACAAGAAAGCTTCTTGATTTAATTTCAATTTTTCTTGTAATGTCGGGTGAATTTGACCAAAATATCCGATAGGTTGAAGTTGTTTACCCAACAACATTATAACAGCAGTTCTATACGGGTGGAAAATACCGTGAGTTTTAGCAAGCGGAGATTCTTCAAGCGGAACAAGTTTTATTCTTCTTGTAATTTCCAAATCTTCAAACAAGTTTTCCACAATACCTTTAACTGTATAGAAATCTGTTTTTGTTTTAATTTGCCATTTTGAATTTTGAATTTCGCCTGTCAAAACACCTTCCAACACGTTAGTTTCTTTTACTCCTGATGTTTTTTCATCAGCTTCAGCGACTTTAAGATAAGTTCTACCGATTTCGTAAGCCCAGAAAGTTTTTTGACCGTTATCAAAGTTGTATTTCATACAATTCAAAACACTTGCTGCCAAAGTTTGACGGAGCATTGAAGAATCTTCACTGGCAGGATTTAAGACTTTTACTGCGTGTTCATCATCATAAGTCATTTGGAATTTATCAAGTAATGATTTACCGATTAGTGAAGTTGTTTGAATTTCGTTCAAACCTGCTGATAACATAAGTTCATGAACTCTTTTAACAACTTTTTCACCTAATGTAATTTCCGGCATACCTGCTTTTGATGGCAAGGTTGGAGAAATTTTATCATAACCGTTGATTCTTGCAATTTCTTCAATCAAATCAATTTCTCTTGTTACATCATAGGCTCTGAAACTAGGCACCAAGAATTTTGCAGCAGCATCATTTCCGCCAAGTTTTTTAAAGCCTAAATTTTCAAGAATATTTATACATCTGTCTGCTGAAATATCACAACCTAAAATTCTTTTAATTTGGTTGTAACGAAGTGTAATTTCGATAGGGTCAAGAGTATTCTTACCGTCCTCAACCATTCCGACAACGTCAGCATCTGCATACTCAACCAACAATTGAATTGCTCTGAATAATGCAGGTTTTATAGCCTCAATATCAACACCACGTTCATATCTTGCACTTGCTTCACTTCTATAACCGGCACTTCTTGCAGATTTTCTGTTTGATGCAGGTGGGAAATATGCTGCTTCTAATGCTAAAGAAGTTGAATTATCATCAATTTCTGAATTAGCACCGCCAAATACACCACCAAGACAAACACCCTTATCTTTTGTTGCAATAAGTACGCTATCCGTAGTCAAAGTTCTTTCAACTTCATCTAGAGTAACGATTTTTTCGTCTTCTTCGGCACGTCTTACGCAAAGATAACCGTCTAATTTGTCATAATCAAAAGCATGCAAAGGACAACCATATTCAAGCATTACATAGTTTGTAATATCTACAACATTATTGATTGCTCTAACTCCTGAAGCTATCAATCTTTTTTGCATCCAATCCGGAGATGGTTTAATTTTGATATTTTTCAAAACTGCAATTGAATAGTATTTGCAAATATCAAAATCTTTAATTTCAACGTTGAAACTATCCATTGACAAATCTTTAGTACATTCAACCTTATTAGATTTCAAAGGAACGTTAAATAATGCGCTCAACTCTCTTGCAATACCGATAACCGACATTTGATCACCACGGTTTGCAGTAGGAGCAACTGTCAAAACTGTATCTTTTTCAAAACCTAAAACATCTTTTACATCTTCGCCCAACTTAACATCAGGGAAAATTCTGTTCAAAATCAAAATACCGTCTTCTTCTTGATAATTTCTTTCAGAAACACCCAGTTCATCAGCAGAACACAACATACCTTGTGATTCAACTCCTCTGATAACTGCAGGAGTAAGAGTAAACATTTCACCGGTTTTTCTATCCAAAACTTGCGAACCTACACTGGCATAAGGTACAATCTGACCTTCTTGAATATTTTGTGCGCCACAAACAACAGTTTTTGTTGCACTACCATCATTTACAGTTACCAAATGTAATCTGTCAGAATTTGGATGCGCATCTATTTTTTCGATTTTAACAGTTTTTATATTTGTAAACATTGGTTTAACGTCTTGAACATCTTCGACTTCCAAGCCACTCATAGTCAATTCATGTGCTATTTGTTCAGCGTCAACATTTGATAAATCAACAAATTCATTTAACCAATTTAAAGATACTTGCATTTATTTTCCCTTTCAATCCTCATAGTCATATTCTATACTCATAATTCTATTACAAAAGACTTTAGATGTAAAACATAACATGAGAATTGAAAATTATTCATAAATCTTTCTTGTCATAATCACATTATTATTTTCATCAAAACATTTTTCCCCAACCCAATGAGCAATCAATTTACCGGTGACAGAAAATATAAAAGTTTCATTCGGAGAAACTTTCAAACTCCGATTAACCAAACTACCATCAGAACGATATTTAAAAGCCTTGTACGGATATTTTGTATCGGTTTTGATTTCAATATAAAGCAAATCCCCATCAGCAGAGTAATAATAAGTATTTTTAGGGTTTTCATAGTACATAACGGCATAACTTCCGTCAGAAAATTTACCCAATTTTCTATCTTTCATCGAAGTTACACCTTTTAATAAATTAGATTTATTTTCATAAAAATTTGAATCTGTATCGCCAGTACAATTTTCCACTCTGACAGGCAAATCCGGAGTATTAGCCAAAACTTCTTCTCTTGCAGAGTCAACAGACATTTCAACACCGCCAGTAATGAATTCTGCTTGAACCGGAATTATTATTAAGAAATATAAAATCAAAAATATTGCCGATTTCATACCATTTTTATAAGGAATTTTATAATTTTGTCAAAACAAACACTTTAAAAATTTTCATATTTTGTTATAATATGACTGAAAAGATTTGTGTAATAATACAACATAAAGGAATTAGGTATGAAAAAGTTATTAATTTCATTGTTAGTTTTGGGAATTGCAGCACCGGTTTTTGCAATTCAAGAAAGTCCTAAAATTAGCAGAAAATGTAGAAAACACCCAGAAAAATGTCAAGTAGAATTAACCACACCGATAAAAGAACAACAAATGACATTAGGTTTGGTTCAGAGAAACATCAAAGTAGGCACATCACAAGCAGATGTTGCTGAAATTTTAGGTTCTCCAAACATTGTTACACAAGATGCAGACGGACTTGAAACATGGATTTATGATAAAGTTTCATCGATCACCGCTTATGGAAGCTCAGGCTTTGGTGTCGGTGTAGGCGGACTCGGTGGCGGTTACGGCTCAGGCGGTTTTGGCGGCGGTCTTGCTAATGTTGGCTACAACAAAAACGGCGGAGTAAATCAATCTGTTCAAAAAACGCTAACCGTTGTGCTGAAATTCGACAATAACCATAACGTTTCGTCATTCACATACCACATGAGTGCGTTCTAGGAGATAACAATGCTAAAGAAAATATTTTTAATATTATTTGTCATCTGTTTAGCGGTACCGGTTTTTGCAAAAAAACAAGCACAAGAAGATATAATCACTCCAATGACTCAACTTGAAAAACGCCAATTTCAAACAAGAACTTATGAGTCAAACGACAAAGCGCTTGTTATGAAAGCAATGCTTAACGTTCTGCAAGATGAAGGTTTCATCGTATATAACGCAAATCCGTTACTTGGATTTATCTATGGAGTAAAAGATTTTGATACTTCTGACCCAAACATTGACATTTCAAAAGAATTTGGATTATCAAAAGCCAGACTCAATTTGAATGGGGTAAAAGTTGCTACGGTTGAAACAACTGCAAACATAACCGAATACGGAAAAAGCATGAGAGTTCGTGTAAACTTCAAACGTAAACTTTTGAACGTATACGGAAATGCTCAATTTATTGATGATATTAATGATGAAAATTATTATCAAGAATTTTTCTCAAAAGTAGATAAAGCAATATTTTTACAAAAACAAAAAATATGATAAAAAAAATAGTATCTTTAATATTAATGATAAACTTGCTACTTTGCTCAACAACAAGTGCTTACGCACAAAAAAATCGCAAAATGACACAACTTGAGCGAAGAGAAATGGAAACTCGATTTTTTGACACAGCAGACACATCTCGAGTAATGCGTTCTGCTGTCAATACCTTGCAAGATAGTGGGTTTATTATTCAAGAAATAGAGCCGGACATTGGCTACATAAGAGCAACAAAATCCTACAAACGAAAATTCATCAACAAAAGACGACTTGCAGGTCATTCCTTTATGCTTGCACTAATGGCGACTTACGCAGTATTCAGTTACGGAACGACCTCATACTATGTCATTGACCCAACTCGTAAGATTTCTAACGAACTTCACAAGAAAACTGTCGTTGTCGATACAAACGTAAACGTTGAAAAATTTGGCAAAAATAAAACCAAAGTAAGAATTGTATTTTCTCAAAAAGTTTTGCTAAACGCTGATGGATATTCTTATGTAAAATCAGCCCCAATGCGAGTTTTAAAAGTTTATAATCCAAAAGTTTATCAGGAATTTTTTAATCAACTTGATAAAAGTATATTTTATGAAGGAATATAATTTATGCAATATATCGCAATTAAAGAACATCATTCTAATGGCAAAAAGTCTTACATAATCAATGCAATTCCGTTAAAAAATACAAACAAATCTGTTGTTCAAAAAATTCCGCACCCACTGGGCTCAGATGCTCTACATTTTGATACGTTAGAAGAAGCAAAAGAAGCCATAATACGTGCAGGATTTGCTTATGTTTTACCAAACGGTCAAAAAGGAATCAATACACAACAGAAAACAACAATTTTACAAAATAGCGTTGATTATTCTCAAATTATTTTCGATACAATAAAAAATAAAATTAATTCGCCAAATTCAAGTGTTGTTGCTGCTGCAATTTCTGCAATTTCGGAATTTCCGACAGATGAAACTTTTGACATTTTATTCAAAAAACTCGGAGAAGATAACGACCAAATTCGCAAAAATGCAATCTCCGGAATTTGTAGATATGCAAAAAATTTGCAAGATAGAATTATCAAATCGTTAAAATCATCTGATTGGGTTGTGAGAAATTCTGCAATCACCTGCATTCAAAACATTATCGACTATGGAACTTGTGACCTTGAGCCGTTTTTGATACCACTTACAACAGTATGTGATGATACGAATACTATAGTTCAAGCAAATGCCTTGACTACACTGGCAAAAGCATATCAAGAGTTTCAAAAAAATAAACAGAATTAGTAACTTCTGCGCATAAGTTCAGAAATTTTCAATTCCTTAGATACAGGTTCTTTTCTTTTCGGCTTTTGTTCAGGGAAAGGATTATTGCCCTTCAATTCAGAAAGTCCGATTTTACAACTTGAATCCTCTTTTAGCATAAAAATTTCTTGTAATAATGAAATAATATTGCCCATAATTGTTCTCCTAGAGTCATTCTATTACTGATTTATCGCTTTGTATATCATATATTTAAACGATTTAGCCCTAAAAAATCATTGTACTTTATGCTATATTAGTTTTGTAGAAGGGAAAGGATTAAAACTTGAACTCAAATTATTATGAAACATTAGATGAAAATTTCGAACAAGCGTTGAAAATGTATGAAAATGATTATACAAACGAAGAACTAATCGAAATGCTCAAAAACGGTAATATTGTACAAAAACAAATTGCCGCACTCCGACTTGATAAAATAAATTCAAAAGAAGAAGCACAAGTTTTAACCCAAAACTTAACGGGTCAGGACGGTAAAATTCGTGAAGCAGTTTCACTAAAACTCAACGAATTTATGTCAAATCCAAAATATTTGAAATATTTTGAAAATTCTGAAACTTATAATATTTTTATTGATGCAATAATTGATATAAACGCAAACATCTGTAGAAACGTAATTTCAGCCATAACACATTTGAAAGAAAATCCAGAATTTTGCCAAAATTTTTGTCCAAAATTAACGGAATTGACTGAAAATTTACTTGATAAAATTAAAATGTTTGACTTTCAAGATGGAAAATATAAGGTAAACAAAGAGGTTTTCAAACTATATTGGTGCCTTGAAACGATTTATATTTTTTACGACAAAATGGATTTTTCGAAATTGAAACAAATTCTGCTTGATGCAAAAAATATTCAAGAATACACAATTAGAGAAAAAGTGGCAAAAATTTTGACCCACGATTTTACTGACGAAGAACTAAATCACGCAAAAGAAGAACTGAAAAACGACAAAAATTATTATGTTCGCAGATATTTTGAAGGCTAACCCACTCATCGCTACTTGTAGTTTAGCATGACATTTTGCACTATTGTCATTGGAGTGTCCGGAATGACTATTCGGTGAGCATAGCAAGGCTATCGTCATTCTGAAAAGATTAAAAATCAAGCAATTTTTATTGCGTAGATTTTATCTTATTCAGAATCTATTTATAATTCGTTCATCACCAGCATAGAAACAGACTCTGAATCACCGAGTAGGAACAGAAAATTACGTTTCGATTTCATCTCAACTTATTTTCTAGTCAGTTCAGAGTGACTATTTGTTGGCATTTACCAAAGAGAGTGTCATTCTGAAAACTTAGAAAATTATTGCGAATGCAATGAGTAAATAAATTTTCTTGTTATTCTTCTTCGGCTTCGCCTACGCATACAGACTCACACAACTCACC
>CAVHEM010000082.1:0-25941 GCA_963635055.1 Bacteroidaceae bacterium
TAATATTAGGAGAAAATTATGAAAAAACTTTTTGCAATTATATTTGTATCTTTGTTATTGACTGGCAGTGCATTTGCGGGTAATACATACAACCAATACGGCAGTAAAACGGGGTCATATAGAACAAATGGCTCTACAACCACAACTTATGATAGATATGGTTCACGCACAGGAACTTACAAAACCAACGGCAATACGACAACAAAATATGACCAGTACGGCTCTAAACAAGGTACAATAAAAAAGACATCAACTGGTTACACCACATACGATAAATATGGGTCAAGAACTGGTAGTTATAAGACAAACTCCAATGGTACAACCACATCTTATGATAAGTACGGAAGAAAAACAGGCTCATTCAAAACCGATTCCACAGGTAGAACAACCCAATACGACCGCTATGGCAGAAAAGTCGGAAGTTTTAAGTAATAAAAGCTTATGGGTCAGGCATGGAATATTCAATATAATAAACCAACTTAATATTATGTTAACAACCAATCCAAAGCATAAATTTGTTTAATTCCATTATGCGAAACATTTGGTATATTATCCATTGTTATTAAGAATTTTGGATAATGGTTTTTTATACTATTTAACGGTGTGAGTTCTCGTTCTAATGTTGTTTTATCCATTATCGTCTGTGACACTTGATAATATTCTAATTCTCCATTTTTTTCTGCAACAAAGTCAACTTCTAAACTATCGATTTTCCCAATATAGACTTTATAACCTCTACGAATAAGTTCTAAGTAAACAACATTTTCTAAAACATGTCCCATATCTACATATTTAGAGCCTAAAAGGAAATATCTAAGTCCAATATCTGGAATATAATATTTTTCTTGTGTTTCAAGGTATTGTTTTCCTTTTATATCATACCTACCAGCTTTATATAATATAAAACCCTCAACCAGTGCTGCAAGATAATTTTCTACGGTATGATTTGATATTTTTCGACCTTTGGAAGTCATTGTATCACTAATTTTTTTAGGTGTTGTGATATTCCCAATATTATCAAACATGAATTTTATAATACTTTCTAATACTGAAACATCAGAAATATTTTTTCTGCTTACAACATCTTTTAGAATAACCGTATTATATATGCCGCTTAAATAAGCTCTTATTTGTTCTTTATCTCCCCCAAGTTCAATAACATAAGGAAAAGAGCTATTTTCAATGTATTGCCTATAAAGGGTAGGTAAATCACTTTTTTCACTGTGTGCAGAAACATACTCTTTAAATGATAGTGGCAACATTTGAATTTCTACATATCGACCAGATAACAGAGTTGCAAGCTCTCCTGACATAAAATATGCATTTGACCCTGTTATGTATAAATCAACATTATCCATAATATACAAACCATCTATTGCTTTTTGATAATCTGTAACATTTTGAATTTCATCAAGTAGGATATAATATTTACTATCTGTAACCAATTTTGACTTTAAATAGGTATATAAAGCTTTATAATCTTTTAATTCGTCATAATCTGGGTTTTCAAAATTTATAGTTATTATCTGGTTTTCATTTATACCATTATCTAGCAGATACTTACGATAAATCTTTAATAATGTAGATTTACCACATCTCCTAATACCCGTAATAACCTTTATAAGTTGTTTATCTTTAAATCCAATCAGTTTTTTTAAATATTCATCTCGTTTAATCATAATTAACTCCTATAACTATATTTCCATAACTGTATAAAATTGTCAAGTTTTGGAAGCGTATTTCCATAATTCCATATTTTAATGTTTGATACTAAAAAAATAACGGTATAAGTAAAAAAATATAAAGCTTTGGGTATTCAAATTTAGACTATACGCAACCAACATATACAAAATATTAGAACTAGGCATTTAATAAAAGTTGGGAGGGTATAACTAAAGAAAATACTAATTCTAGTATAACAATTTGACTGAAATGCGCAGCATAGTATAAACGTAGTTTTATATCTTTATCGTCACGTAATTTATGCAGACAGTGTGAAGATTTCGTAAATCTCTTCGTCTGTAAGTTCTGTAATAATCTTTTCACCTTCGTAAACTGCCAAGTCTGCAAGTTCTTTTTTAGATTTGAGCATTTCATCAATTTTTTCTTCGAAAGTGCCAAGTGTTATCATACGGTGTACCATTACGTTTTTATCTTGTCCAATACGATATGTACGGTCTGTTGCCTGATCTTCAACGGCAGGGTTCCACCACAAATCGTAGTGGATAACGTTTGTTGCACTTGTTAAGTTCAAACCTGTTCCACCTGCTTTAAGTGACAATATCATAACCTTGTATTGGTCTTCTGTTTGGAATTTTTCAATAAGTTCTTCACGTTGTGCAACTGTCAAACTACCATGGAAGAACAACGGTTCTGTGTTGCATTCTTGTGAGATTACTTTGCACAAGATATCGCCCATTTCTTTATACTGTGTGAAAATAAGTGTTTTCTCGTCATTATCAATAATGTTTTGAACCAAGTCCAAACATTTTTCCATTTTACCGGACAATTCTCTGCCCATGTCGCCTGATTTTAGGAATTGATAAGGGTGGTTACAAATTTGTTTAAGTGCTGTAATAAGTTTGAAGATGTTTCCACGTCTATTAACTCCTGTAAATCCGCTAATTTTTGTCATCATTTCATTAAGAGTTTTTTCGTAAAGAACTGCTTGAACCTTAGACAAGTAGCAGTATTCGTTGAGTACCATTTTTTCCGGCAAGTCGGAAATTACGTTCTTATCAGTTTTCAAACGTCTTAGTACAAAAGGAGAAATTGACATTCTCAATTTGCCGGCTCTTGAGTGTTCTTTGAATCTTTCGATTGGAATTGCATAACTTTTTTGGAATTCTCTCAAAGAACCTAAGTAGCCTTTGTTGATAAAGTCGAAAATACTCCACAATTCTGTTAATCTGTTTTCAACCGGTGTACCTGTCATTGCAATTTTTACATCTGATTTCAACATTTTGATAGCCAAAGTTTGTGCTGTATCAGGGTTTTTGATGTTTTGAGCCTCATCAACAATAATCATACTCCAACCCTGTTTTTTGAGTTCTTCGACATCTATTCTCATGATTGCGTAAGTTGTTAAAATTACATCGTGATTAACATCAAGTTTTCTGTCTGCTCCGTGGTAAATTACTGCATCTATTTCAGGGGCAAAAAGTTGAAGTTCTTTCATCCAGTTACCCATAAGAGTTGTTGGGCAAATTACCAAAACAGGCTTTTTCAAGCGGTTTTCTTCTTTCATTTTTAGGATTAAACTTATAACCTGAATAGTTTTACCTAACCCCATATCGTCGGCTATACATGCACCAAAACCTTTGACAATATTTGTCCACAACCATCTCAAACCGATTTCCTGATAAGGTCTTAATTCGCCTTTCAAACCTTTTGGTAATGTCATTTCTACAGGTTTTGTAAAGTCAGAAAGAACTCTTGCAAATGCCGCATCATAGTCAAATTCATATTGGTCAAGTTGACCTGATAGTGATGCATGGATAAGTTCCATTCTGGACATAGATTTAAGGTTAGATTTTGCAATCTGTTCAAAAATCTTTTTACCTTCTTCTTTGTCAACCAAAACGTATTTATTTTTGTATTTGATTAGGCCGTTGTTATTATCAAGCAATTTTTGGTATTCTTCCAGCGAAATTTTTTCATTTCCGATGGCAATTTCATAAGAAAATTCCAAGATATCATCTAGTGAAACTTTTGATGCGGAAGTGTTATTATTGATTAGATTTGCCAAATCTTCCGAGCGTGATTCTTTTACTTTTGCATTGATAGAAGCTCTCGGGATAACAATATTTTGCAAAGCTTCCGGCAAGATAACTTCAATTTGTGCTTTTTGAAGATAGTATGTAGTTTGAGTAATTATTTTATAAACTTCATTCAAATTCAAATCCAGATATAATTTGTCTTCATCTTCAAAAACTTGTTCAAGTTCCGGCATATAGCGCAAAGCGTAATTCAATTGCTTTTCAACGATTCTTGAAATATCAGATGCTTTTGCTCCAAAGACTTCGTCTTCTGTATATAAACTGTCAATCAAAACGCTTTCGTCAGTTTTTCTGTTTTTGATATAGACTTTGAGCCTGAACATATCGTCATCTGCGTTTTCGATTTTGAAGAATGGAATTACATCGTATTTGCCCAAATACAATTCATCAAACCATTGAGCGAAACTTTCGGCATAATCTTTTCCTTTGATAACTGCTTTTTGTTCCAAATCTTTCAGTAAGTATTGACCTGATTTTACGTCTTTAAATCTATACATTTTTATGCCCAAAAATTTATAAATTACATAATTTAGGTATGTATAAATAAATTCATAGACAAAGTTTTTAGGGATTTCTCCATCAATAAACAAATCTTCCGGCATGCATTCTTCAAATTGGTTGACAATTCTTGCCATTTTTGAATTGTTGATAATTGGCTCATAAACAATTCTGAACATTTGTCCATAACGTTTTACTGTTGGAATGAAATACAATTTTTCAATCAATTTCATAACAAAGTAGGTCAATTTATTCAGATAAATAAATGTTGGTGATAAATCTTCCAAATCAACTACGTTACCAAACCCGCCAAAGTAGTCCATAATGACATCCCAAGCCATGAAGTAACCAACTTTATCTTTGAAAACTTCTGACTTAAATCTAAATAATGAACCTTTTGATTTTAAATAATATTGAAAATTGTTTGTTGGAGTAACAAAAAAGGATAGATTATTTTTGTATGATAACTTAGAAGGTTTGTTTATCAAATAGAAATTTGTGTTACGAGTAGGAGCGTTTGGACTCAAAAATACTCCTGCAAATTCGTCTTCAATGATTTGGTATATCATACTCAACGTGTAACGAAAATCTTTGTTTTTGAAATGTTCCGGATTTTCACTCAAGTTAAAAAATAACTCATCTACGTTGTTCTTTTTGAACGAAAAATCAATGTTTAAATCTTCTATTTTGTTACTCATATTTTTACCTTTATAAAGTTTGTTTGGGTGATAAATTTAATAAGCGGATAGATTAAAAAATCTATCCGCTTTTAGTATATTTATTTAATTAATGATTTACCTGTCATTTCTGCAGGTTGCTTAATATCAAGTAGTTGCAACACTGTTGGAGCAACATCACAAAGAGCACCTGTCGTTCTTAATTCAGCATCTTTTGGACCATTGATTAAGACAAACGGAACTTCGTTTGTTGTGTGTGCAGTTTGAGGTTTTCCGGTTGATTCGTCAACCATAACTTCAGAATTACCGTGGTCTGCAGTTAATAACATTGTGATGCCGTGTTCTTTACAAGCATCAGCAATTTTACCGACACATTCATCGACAACTTTGCAGGCTTTTGTTGCTGCTTCAATAACACCTGTGTGACCAACCATATCAGGGTTTGCAAAGTTTACTAAAATGAATTGGTATTTAGGGTCGTTGATAGCATTCAAAACGTTGTCACAAACTTCGTAAGCGCTCATTTCAGGTTGCATATCATAAGTTGCAACTTTTGGTGACGCAACAAGAACACGAGTTTCGTGAGGTTGAGGCTCATCAATTCCGCCATTGAAGAAGAATGTAACGTGTGCATATTTTTCGGTTTCTGCTGTTCTGAATTGGTTAATGCCGTTTGCTTCCAAAACATCACCTAAAATATTTACAAGTTTTTCTTTCGGGAATGCAATTGGGAATGTGAAAGTCGCTTCGTAACTTGTCATTGTTGTGTACAAAATATTTTTAAGAACTTTTTTACGATTGAAACCGTCAAAATCTGCAAAATTGATAGCTTTTGTTATTTCTCTTGCTCTATCAGGACGATAGTTGAAGAAAATTATTGAATCGTTATCGTGAATTCTTGATTCTTCACCGCCAATAACTGTTGGTAATACAAATTCATCGGTTTCGCCTTTAGCGTAAGATTGTTTAACTCCTTCAATAGCAGATGGAGCGTGTTCACCTTCGCCTAATAGCAATGCGTTGTATCCTTTTTCAACTCTGTCCCAACGATTATCTCTGTCCATGATGTAGTAACGTCCGATAATTGTTGCAACAGGAGGAAGATTATATTTTTTCAATTCATCTTCAACAACTTGCAAGTATTCACAAGCACTTGAAGGTGGTGTGTCACGACCATCTAAGAATGCGTGAACGTAAACTTTTTTCAAACCTGAATCTGCAGCCATTTTGATTAAGGCTAAAACGTGGTCAAGTGATGAGTGAACACCGCCAGTTGAAACTAATCCATAGATATGAAGTGCAGAGTTGTGTTTTTTAGCATGTTCAATTGCATTCAAAAATCTTTCGTTTTTGAAGAAAGAACCATCTTTGATTGCGTTGTTAATTTTTGACAAATCTTGGTAAACAATTCTTCCTGCACCCAAATTCAAGTGACCAACTTCTGAGTTACCCATTTGACCGTGCGGTAAACCTACGTTTTCGCCATCAGCTTTGATTTGAATAAATTTTTCTTCTTTTTCCAATTTTGGAACATTAACAGGGTGTGCCAATTTTGTAGCATCGTACTTTTCAGAACCTGTTGAAATGCCCCAACCGTCCATTATACATAATAAAACTCGTTTAGTCATTTTGAAATCCCTTCTTTCCAGTGTACGCTAGCAAGAGTTTATCAAAAACATGTTTTTTTTTCAATGACAAATTTCAAAGCCCAAAACGCCCTCTAGTTCGGGATTTTTACGCAAAATTCAGTTCTTACTCCCTCTTCGCTGGTTGCAATTATTTCTCCGCCATGAGCCATTGCAATTTGTTGAGATAAATATAGTCCTAATCCTGTTCCGACTTTGCGGAGTTTTTTGGCTGCTGAGTAATATTTATTGAATATCATTTTTAATTCGTCTTTTGAAATTCCTTGTCCGTAATCAATGACAGAAATCGTTATACCATCTTGATATTTGCCGGTTTTTATGTCGATTGATTTTTGGGTATTGCTGTGGTCAATCGCATTTGAAATGAGGTTTTTGATAACTCTGCGAAGTTGCATAGCATCTGC
The DNA here is from genome assembly GCA_963635055.1 of Bacteroidaceae bacterium. Classification (GTDB taxonomy): domain Bacteria; phylum Cyanobacteriota; class Vampirovibrionia; order Gastranaerophilales; family Gastranaerophilaceae; genus Zag111. Next base: position 7,005 of record CAVHEM010000082.1, read on the forward strand.
ATTTATCAAGCTTACAGATTCAGATGGGATATATTTGATGTCAATTTTATTTTCAGCGGCAATTGGTTGCATTTCCGTAATTATTTCTTCGATAAACGGATTGATTTCAATGTCGTTTCGTACAAGTTTTATTCCCTGTTCTCGTAATTTGTAAGTCTCCAAAAGAATTTGAACCAGTTCAAGCAGGCTTTTGTTAGATGTTTTCATGTTATCAAGTGCGTATTTTTGTTTGTCTGAAATTTCTCCAAACTTATTTGCTAAAAATAAATCAATAATGTTAGAAGCGGCAACGATAGGAACCTTCAAGTCATGAGTAAGTGTTGCTACAAAATCATCTTTTAAGGTTTCGATTTCTTTTTCTGTTGTGATGTCTTTTATAATTAGGACAAATCTCTTTTTCTCAAGTGATGTCAATGGTTGAGAATTTATTATAAAATTGTTTGTCGGTGTGTGTTTGATGAATATTTCTGAATTATTCAAGCCTGAAATGTCAAAATCTTCATCTTTTACCGGTTGGATAAATTCAAAAACATTTTTGCCGATAATATCTCGTCCTTTAATTCCAAACCAATTCAAAATTTTTGGTGTTGCTCGTAAAATTTCAAATTTTTCATTGATAATCAAAATTCCATCAGATAATGAATTGATAACGGATTCCAAAAGTTTGTTTTGCCTCATCAACTCTGTTTGGTATTCGATAATCATTTTTTCTCTGTCATTAAGAGTTTCAACCATTCTATTGATACTATCGGTAACATTTTGATAGGTTGGGTGTTCTACTTTTTCGATTTTGGTTGATAAATTCCCGTATCTGATAGAGTCAACAGTTGTTGTGACTTTGCCTAAATAATCATTTATTTTTGACCATCTTTTATTCGTTCTTCTGGTAATGAAAAATAGGCTGATAAATACCAGAATTACGCAAATATTAACTAAATAAAAATATGAAAACATGTATAACTTTTTGTCTTTCTTTTTTTTGAAATTCTCTCTTTATGCTATAATTATACCAAACAGATTGATATTTGTTAAGATGTTGAGGTTTTTATGTCAGGAATTAAGCTTCCAAAAACAATAAAAATGGTAATAACCGATTTTGATGGGATTGTTACAGATAATTGCGTTTATATTAACGAAGATTTTTCAATGAGTAGAAAACTCAATTTTAAAGATGTTATGGGCTTTTCAATTTTGAGGAAGAATGGATATGAAATAGCAATTATTTCAGGAGAAAAGAATTCTGCAATTGAAACAATGGCTAAGAAATTTAAAATTGATGAAATTCATCAAAATATAAGAAATAAAATTGAAGTTTTGAAAATGATTATTGAAAAATACAACTTAACTCAAGAGGAATACGTTTATCTTGGTGATGATGTAAATGATTTGGAATGTTTGAGTTTTGCAAAATATAAAATTTCTGTGCCGCATGCAGTTGACAAAGTTAAAAAAATTGATAATATACAAATAACACAAAGTCAGGCTGGTGATGGAGCATTTAGAGAGGTAGCAGATTGTTTGGTTGGTTAGAAAAAATCAGGTCAGAAATTAAAAATCTTAACTTGTCAATAAGTTCATATCAAAAAGATACGGTAATTCAATCCTTGCCAACGATTGCTTATGTTAATAAAGCCAAAAAATATATTGATAAAAAGCAACTTGATGAGGCTGAACGTTTGTTACATCGTGCGTTAGATATTTCAGAACAAGATGCTTTGGTTTACAAATATCTTGGCAAAATTCGTGAACGTAAAAACGATTTTGAAAACGCAATAAAATACTATGACAAATCCTCAAAATTAAATCCTAATGACAAAGAAATTTGGTTGCGTTTGGGCATGTGTCAACTCAATGCAAAATTGTTAGATGAAGCAATAATTTCTTTTGAAAAAGCAAACAAAGTTTCTCCAATGAATACAGATGTCTATACCGGTTGGGGTATGACATTGATGAGATTGAAAAAGTATAAAAATGCCAAAGATAAATTTGTAATGGCGACCAAAATCAATAAGTACAATTATACAGCAATTCTTTTATCTGCAGTAATGGAAGTCCGATTGGGCGAGTATGATTCTGCGGAAATGAAGTTGGCATTTTTGACAAAAATTGCGCCAAATGAAAGCAGTACTTATGAATATGCAAATTTGAAGCTTATCAAGTCAAATTATCAAGAAGCAGAATTATATGCCAATAAGTCAATAAACATTAACCCGAAAATGTTGCCGTCGTATTTCATATTGGGAGAAATTTATTCAACACAAAAAGATATTGCCAAGACTGAAAAAGTGTTCAGAACTGCGATTAGTAACGATTTGGAAAACTCGACTCTTCATTTTGAGTGGGGTAAAGCGTATATGCGACTTTTGGAATTTGAAAAAGCGCATGAGCAATTTGCTGTTGCATTGCAAGAAGAACCTGATTTTATGGAAGCTAAAATCGGAATTGCTTTAACAAGTGCTTATAATGGTGATTTTTCGGTTTTGAAAGAAATTGAAGAAAAATATTCTGAAAATGTATATGTGCAAGAGGCAATGGGTTTAGAAAAATATTCAAATGGTGAATATGCAGAAGCAATTGAATTGTTTAAAAAGGCTTTGAAATTTGACCCTCAAGAATATTACAATATTTTTAATATAGCAAGAGCCTATAGGCAACTGGGTGACAAAACAAAAACAAAAGAATATTTTGAAAAATTTACAACAGATAATCCTCAGTATTTGCCGGCTATTGTAGAGTATTCAAAATGGTTGATGTCGATTGAAGATTATGCAGATGCACAACGTAAGCTTCGCAAAGCAGAAAAGATTAATGAAAAAAATGTTGAAGTGTTAAATTTGTTATTTTATTGCGCTTATAAACTTGTAAAAGATAATGTTTGCGAATATAATATAAAGGAAGCAATTTCGGTTGCTAACAAAATCAAAAATTTGGGTTCTTTTGATTATGAAACCGAAGAAAAAGAACTTGAAGCAATTCTAGAAAATTTGCAGGGGAATAACTAAATTGAAAAAGATTATCGTACAAAAATTTGGCGGAACTTCAGTTGCCGATACTGACAAAATCAAAAATGTAGCAAAAACAGTAATCCGTGAAAAAAATAACGGAAATGATGTAGTTGTAGTTGTTTCGGCAATGGGACACACGACAGATCACCTTGTAAAAATGGCTTATGATATTAACGCAAATCCTTCCAGCAGAGAAATGGATATGCTTTTGTCAACGGGTGAATGTGTTTCTATTGCACTTTTGACTATGGCAATTCAGGCACAAGGATATCAGGCTGTTAGTTTCAATGCTACTCAAATTGGTATTTTGACAGAGAATGTGCATTCAAAAGCAAGAATTATTGATATAAAAACCGAAAAGCTTAAAAAGAATTTGAATGAAGGTAATATCATTGTTGTTGCAGGATTTCAAGGTGTTACAGAAGATGGCGAAATTACTACATTAGGTCGTGGCGGTTCAGATACGTCTGCTGTTGCTTTGGCTGCTGCTTTGAACGCCGAAAGATGTGATATTTATACTGATGTTGAAGGTGTTTATACGACAGATCCGAGAGTTGTTCCAAATGCTTCCAGATTAGATATTGTATCTTATGAAGAAATGCTTGAATTGGCTCATGCAGGAGCAAATGTACTTCACCCGAGAAGTGTGGAAACTGCAAAACAATATTCTGTTCCACTTAGAGTGCGCAGCAGTTTTAATTTAGATAATATGGGAACTTTAATAGTAGGAGTTGACAAAATGGAAATAAACAAACCGGTTACAGGAGTTGCAGCAGATTCATCACAAGTAAGAGTAGTTGTCTGTGAAGTTCCGGATACTCCGGGGGAAGCGGCAATATTATTTAGCAGTCTTGCTGAAAAAAATGTTTCAGTTGATATGATTATTCAATCTTATGCTCGCAAAACCTCAAAAACTAATGATATTGCGTTCACTATTTCAAAAGAAGATTTGCCAAAAGCACTTGATGTTTTGGAAGAAGTAAAGCGTGAATTGGGTGCTGCAGATGTTCAGATTGATGAAAATATTTCAAAGGTTTCAATTATTGGTGCAGGCATGATTGATAGACCAGGAATTGCTTCAACAATGTTTGAAACACTTGCAAATGCCGGCATTAACATCAAAATGATTTCAACAAGTGAAATAAAAATCAGTTGTTTGATAAATAAAGAAGATGCAAACGCTGCGGTAAAAGCGTTGCACGAAGTTTTCAGCCTAGGTTGCGATGAAATCGCTGATGTTAAAGGTACTTTGCCTGACGTATAACAAATTTTTATTATTCAAACAGAGAGTTTTGTAAAAATTCTCTGTTTGAACTAGCAAATTAATTATTTTCTGTATTTATATATGTGTAGTGTTTAAAAAATAGGAAAAACTAATGGGTATATTATTAGATGACGGGTTTACGACAAAGGGTATACGAAAATCTGACTATGTAGGTTTTGGTAGTAAAAAGCCTACAAAAACTGTCAAAGATGACAATGCTTCTCAAGATAATTCGTTGAGAACGCTTGGTACAACTGCTGCTGCAGTTGGAGCATTAGGAAGTGGTGCAATTCTGTTATATATGGGTTTTAAAGGTATAAATTATCCAAAAGAATTGCGTAAAATATACCAAGGTAGAGTGTCTGACATTGCACAGATTGTTGTGAAATTCAAAGATGAAACTTTAGAGATTTTTGAACAACAATATAAAAATTTTGCACCTTATGTCAAAAATTATGTTCAATCAAGAACGTTTAATCCGGAAAAAGCAGAAAATAGCATAAAATCGGCAAAAGAAACAAAAGTTGTGCTGAAAAATTTAGATGAGGCATTAGGTCAGGTAAGAGATATTAGACATCGGAAAGATATGGTACATTCAGAAGCCGATAACTTCCGTTCTGCAATTTATGAAATTAATGACCCTGCATATAAAGCAGTTAGCCAATTGAGAAACGGACGTGGGTTTGACGTTCTGGACAAATCTATAATGCCGAAATCCAAAAATGCTAAATATCAAGCCATTATTGATAAATACGAAACAAAACTTGGTAAAATGAAAAGAAATACCGATAAAACTCTATTCGCTATACAAAACCAGATTACGGACGAATATTTGCATAATTCTTCTGTTCAAATGGTAGATGCTATTTTAAAAGTTCGTCACAATCATATAGATAGTGAAGAAAAATTAATGGAAACCTCTTTTGCAAAAGTTGCTGAATTGTTGAATTTGCAAGGTGATTTTTTACCGTTGTTTAAAAAAGGTTTAACTTTGAAAGATATAAAACAACTTTCTTCAGAAAATTTAAAGCCTAAAACTCTTTCTGCTGGGGTTAAAAGTTTAATACCGGAACCGTTTGTACAAAAGATTCTTGAAAAAACTGACTTTACCGATATTTCGAGAAAAGAATTGCTAAATATCTATAATAGTATCCCTATTGATTTTGATATTCGTCAACTTAATTTGGTGACTGATAGAGTAAGATTACAACAGGCAATATTGAATTCCGAAGGTAAAAAGACTGATGAATATAGAACAATTGCCGCAAAACTTGAATTTTTGTCTGCAAATTTGAAAGATGTTGGTACAGAACAGTTGTTGCAAAAATGTGACAAAGATTTTTCAGGTTTGAATAAAGAACAATTAAAAGCAAAAATGTATTATGTAAATAGAGAAGCCAGAAAACTCGGTATGGCTTATGTTGGTGAAATTGAGAAATTCTTGACTAGCAAAACTGTCAATCCGAATTTTCAAACTGCCCTACAAACTGTCAAGTCAAATCCTGAATATTACTTTATGTAGGACGTTTATTTGTTGATTATTCATTTTGTCTTGAAATGTTACGAAATGTAAATAGTATATAAAATATAGATACATTTTAGGCAATTTTTCAAGATAAAAATACTTTATATATATGTAAGGGAAATGAATAAAAGACAAATCAAGGGGGATTATAAAATGGGAAAAAATTATGAAATGGTTACTTTGAAAGCATACATCGAAAACTTAGACGAAAAAAATGTTGTTTCATTGAATGATAAATCAATCGAATTGGCAGTAGAAAAATATTTAATCAGCCAAAAACGTGCCGAATCAAATGCTAAAACTCTTGAAGCATTGTTGGCATAGAAAAAAGATATAAGGGATTAGGGCAAAGGTTCTAATCCCTTTTGATTTTCTGTTTTTTGTAAATTTTAGTAATATGTGTGAAGTTTGATTATTTTTGAGTATAATTGTCTTATGGCTGAGAGTAAAAAAATACTTGCAATAAATTTTGGTGGAATTGGGGACGAAATATTTTTTCTTCCGACTTTGATTTCACTAAAGAAAGAATTTCCTAATTCTGAAATTACTTTAGCGCTCGAACCGAGAAGCAAAAGTGTTAAAGATTTAACCTCAATAATTGATAACTTGTTACTTATTGATGTAAAAGGTAAAAATAAATACTTTGAGATGTTGAAGCTTTTGTTTTTAGCAAGACGAGGTAAGTATGATATCGTTGTGTCTTCCGGTGGTAATAAATTAATTAGTATTTTGTTATTTTTAACAGGTATAAAAGTTCGTTGTGGTTACAATACCGGCAAATTGAGTGAGTTATTGCTTACACATGCTGTTCCGTTAAACAAAAATCAATATGCTTGCAAAATGTATCACGACTTAATTCGAGATTTGACATCTTTTAATACTGAACTTCCTGAAATAGATATTGAAAGACGTGAAAAGAATGCAAATTCTGTACTTATTCATCCGGGGGTGAGCAAGTTGAGTGTTCAAAAGGGGTGTATTAAAACAATTACTCCGGAAGTTTGGGCTAAAACGATAGATTTACTTGTTGCAGAAGGTAAAAAAGTTCTGCTTGTCGGCGGTCCTGATGATAAAGAATGCATTGAAAAAATTCTACAAAATGTAAGAACTCAAAATTTTACAAATTTGTATGGAACAACTAAGAGTTTGAAAGATTTGGCAGAATTGATTTCTTCTGCTGATAAATTCTTATGTTCTGATTCTGCGCCGTTGCATGTTGCAGTCGCATTACATACAAAAACGTATGTTATTTTCGGACCGACCGATGTAAACGCTCTCATTCCAAAAAATAACAATGTAATTCCGATTTTGGCAGATGACAATTGTCCGCTAAAACCTTGTTTATGGGCAAGACGTCAAACGACTTGCGATGATTTGAAATGTTTAAATATTACACCTGCTCAAATTGTTAAAAAAGTTTGCGAAAATGATTAAGTTATGTAACAATATGTGTGTTTTTTGCAAAAACGTCAAGAAAAAATACTTTATATAGATGTGATATGTAGTGTAGTATAGGTATTTTTCATGGCATTTAGTCCTTTAGCAACATACGCATTTGTAGGTACAAATTATGACAAAGTCGCAAGCGGTGACTGGACACGTTATCCTGTGCTTGGTGGTCAATGTGTCAATGCTCTTCAAGCAACTGTTGAAACTGCAGCAAAACACAGCACAAAAGCGGCACATGTTGCAGATGAAGCAACCTCAGTATTTTCAAAATTGGCAAAATCTGACAAAATGTTTAACGGTTTATCAAAAACAGTAAAATTTGTTAAAAATAATATTAACCCGTTGATTGTAGCATCAGGTGCAACAAAAGTTATTCTTGCGAAAAAAGAAGATAGAGAAAAAACTCTATTCTCAGAAGGTGCAATGATTTTGGGTATGTTCGCAGGTGAAGGCTGGATGAAAAAAAATCTTGATACAAAAGTTTTGAGTAAACTTCCTATTGATAAAAAATGGGCACCGATAGTTAAAGGTATATTGTTTGTTGCCGGTTCTATAACTGCATCAACAATTGGTCAAAAAATCGGGGAAGCACTTTTTGCTAAACTTGATAAGAGCAGACACGAAAAGGTAGAAGGACGACAAGTGTTTCAACTTGACCCAAAGACAAATACTTACCAACTGAAAGAAATAAAAGCATAAATTTGCAATTTTCCTTTTAATTACGTTATAATTACATCAAAAGAGGTGGAATTATGGCTGAAATAAAAATTACAAAAATGCAAGGTTGCGGAAACGATTTCGTAATCTTAGATTATTCTGAATATCAAAAAACAGGATTGCCAATGAACGAATTGGCGCAAAAGCTTTGTGACAGACACTTTGGAATTGGGGCAGACGGAATGATTATTCCTGATTTGTCAAAGAATTATGATACTGATATTGCTTGGTATTTTTACAATTCTGACGGGTCAATTGCGCAGATGTGCGGAAACGGAATGAGATGTTTTGCAAAATACGTTTATGACAAAAAATTAGTTGATAAAAAGTGTTTCAGTGTTCAAACTTTGGCAGGAGTAATAAAACCGGAAATTCAAGATGATGGCAATGTCAGAGTGGATATGGGAATTCCTGAATTTGAACATTCCAAAATTCCATTCAAAGGTGAAACAACAGTAAAAATAAAAGATAAAACTTTTGAAATTACACCGGTATCAATGGGTAATCCTCACTGCGTTATATTTTCAGAAGAAAATCCTATGGAATTGGCTGAAAATTACGGACCAATTATGGAAAAGCACCCGTATTTCCCTGAAAAAACTAACACTGAATTTGTAAAAATCATTTCTAAAAACGAGATAGAAATGCGAGTTTATGAACGTGGTTGTGGAATTACTTTGGCGTGCGGAACCGGTGCATGTGCTTGTATTGCAGCAGGTGTTTTAAATAACTTAACAGAGGAAAAAGTCAAAGTAAATCTGCTTGGTGGCGTTGTAAACGTTGAATGGTGCAGAAATTCGGAACTTCATAAAAATCATATTTTTCTCATCGGACCTGCAGAATACAGTTTTGTCGCAAATTACATGTTGTAAAATTTAATTTTTTCATGATACTATAAGGATATAAACTGAAAAATAGTACAAAAGGAGAATTATAAATGAAAAATTATGAATTGATGGTTATATTCAAACCTAATCTAGATGCTGAAGAAGTTGATAAAGCAATTGAAAAAATTGAATCAACAGTAAACGAATTCGGTGGAAATGTTGTTTCTACAGAAAAAAGCGGTAGAAAAAAATTGGCTTATGATATCCAAAATTTCAGAGATGGTTTCTTCTCTACAATGGTTTTGGCTTTGCCGGCAGACAAAGTTGCTGAATTCAAAAGACAATTAAGATTGACTGACAGCATTTTGAGAACAATGTTTGTTGAAACAAAAGCTAAAGCTTCAGTATAGTAAAATAATTAAGGAAGAATAAATGACATTAGCAAAAGCAGTAGTAACAGGTATAGTTTACAAAACTCCTAAAACAGGTTTCACCTCAAACAATGTTGCAGTTTCGTCTTTCGTATTGAATATCGGAACTCAAGATGAAATTTTGGTGAGAGTTATTTCTAAAAGAAATTCTCTAGAATCTGTTGTCCAAGGACTTTCTAAGAATCAAAAAGTTTTGGTTGAAGGTCGTTTGCAAAACGGAATCAGCAAAATGGACGATGGAACTGAAAAGAGAGTTTTTGAAATTGAAGCCTCTACTATTGAATTGATGGGCGGAAGTTCAGCAGCAGCAGACAGTTCATCATCTGATGGTGATATAATCACTTTCGGCGATATGGACAGTGCTGAGTCTAACACTGATGTGTTGATGGACGATGAAGAAGTTCCGTTCTAAGGAAAAATAAATTTTAGTAAAAGTAACTACAAGGCTAGAAAGGCAAAATAAAAATGGCAAGACAAGACGATAAAAAGAAACGTAAAAATTGCAGTCTTTGTGCAGATAAAGTTGAAGCTATCGATTACAAAGACGCAGCAAAATTAAGAAGATACTTAACAGAAGCTGGAAAAATTATTCCTCGAAGAATTACCGGCAACTGTGCTGAACACCAAAGAATGATTGCAAGAGCAATCAAAAAAGCAAGAGAAGCAGCAATTATTAGCTACACTTTTGACTAATTCTTGGTTAATATTAGTAGGTCAGTATTCATACTGACAGTAAAAAAGAACCTTGTCATATTTTGGCGAGGTTCTTTTTAATACTTTAAAATAGACTTAATTGTTTTTGTTTTTCGAAGTGTTTTTTTAAAAAAGAGGCTCTATGATACTTGGTTAATCCGTATTTATCAATGGCAGCAAGGTGTTCTGCTGTTAAATAACCGGCATTTTTACCCCAGTTGTATTCAGGAAATTCTTGAGCCAATTCTTGCATGTATCTATCACGAGAAACTTTTGCCAAAATACTTGCGGCAGCAATTGATGCAGATTTCCCATCACCTTTTATAATAAATTTTTGTGGAAATTGATAATTTTTTATCAATTTGTTGCCATCTACAAGTGTTACAAATTCTTTTAATTTGGCTTGTTTAATGACATTTTCGCATGCAAGTTTCATTGCCTTGAGCGATGAATTCAAAATGTTAATTCGTTCAATTTCTTCAACTTCGACATTTACGATAGAATTTATCGTATTATTTAAGATTGTATCATACAAATTGTTGCGAACTTTTGCGGATAGTTTTTTAGAATCGTTCAAGCGTGCCAAATCTGACATTAAAGATTCGGAAATTTCAGGAAAATATACTGCTGCTGAAAAAACTCCGCCTGCTGCAGGTCCTCTGCCGGCTTCGTCTGTCCCTATTACTGTTTTAAAATTCTTATCAAATTCAAACAATTCGTTCATAAATTAAACCTTTTTCACCTGTTCAAACAATTTTTCAAAAGTTGGAAAAGAAATATTTACCCATTCAAAATCGTTAACGGTAATTTCTTTTTCGGTAATGAGTCCGGCGACATATAGGCTCATTGCAAGCCTGTGGTCATTGTACGTCTCAACAGTACAATCACCTTTTAATGCGGTTTTTCCTTTTATAATCATTCCGCCTTGGGTTTCTTCAATATTAGCGCCAAGTTTTTTTAATTCAGTTACAACTGTTGTAATTCTATCGGATTCTTTGTTACGTAAATCTGTTGCATCGGCGATAATTGTTTCACCTTGTGCTTGTGTTGCAAGTACGGCGATTATAGGGATTTCGTCTATCAGGCGAGGAATTATTTCTCCGGAAATTTTGCAACCTTTTAGTTGTGAATATTCAACTTTTATATCTCCAACGATTTCACCGCAAACTTCTTTTTGGTCTAAAATTGTGATTTGTCCGCCCATTTGGGTAACGATTTCTAGTATTCCTGTGCGAGTCGGATTTAATCCGATATTTTTCAAAATTAAACAAGAATTTGGAATAATTAACGCTGCTGCGATAAAATATGCAGCAGATGAAATATCACCGCATATCTCCATGTTAATAGGTTTTAGTTCAGATTTTTCGATAGTTACGGTGTTTTTATCGGTTGTAATATTTGCCCCCATATATTTTATTAAAATTTCACTGTGGTTACGTGACAAATATGGTTCAGAAACGGTTGTTTTGCCTTGAGCAAACAGACCGGCAAGTAAAAGACACGATTTAACTTGCGCAGAGGCTATTTTTGAAGAATAAGAAATTCCATAAAGTTGAGAGCCGGTTATATTTAGTGGGGCTTTGTCGTTATTTGAAGTGATTTTTGCACCCATTTGAGTTAATGGCGCAATAATTCGTTTCATTGGACGTTTGGAAAGACTCTCGTCGCCACACAAAACTGATGAAAAGTTTTGACCTGCTAAAACTCCTGTCACAAGACGCATTGTAGTACCGGAATTTCCACAGTCTAAAGTTTGTGTCGGCTTGATAAGTTTTCCTGAGGAATTTATAACGACTGTACCTTGCTCAATTTCTTCAATTTCAACACCAAGATTTTTGAAAAGATGGAGAGTTGAATGCGGGTCTTGCCCATCAGAGAAATTTTTTATTATTGAACGACCATTAGCAAGTGATGAAAAAATTATCGCTCTATGCGAGAGTGATTTGTCAGAAGGAATTTCAATTTCCCCTTTCAAATATTTAAAATTTTGGGTGATATTTTTTTGCATAAAACAATGTTAGCATAAAATCCTCTGTTTATATCATTTAAAAATAATAATTTATGATACGATAGTACTGTTATGAATAAGAATTATATTTTTATAGGAATTGCTGGGATAGTTTCCCTTTATGCTGTTTTATGTTTGGTCTCTCAACCGCTTGCCAATGTAGTGTTGTCAACTATTATTGTTTTGGGTGGTATATTGGGAACTTTATTTTTTGTATTTCAAAAGCAGCTTTATCAGTTTAGTATAAATTTTACCCCTGTAGAATATAGACTGGGGCAAAATGCATTGAGAAATCAAAATTGTATGGTTCAATATTTTCCAAATGAAAAGCTTATTGTTATGGACAATCTGGGAGATAATACTATTGGAAAAAGAACTTTTACGGTAAAAAAAGCAACTGTAGATGTTGATAAATATTGGTTTAAAATTTGCAGAATTTTCAATAAATATGCTACACTTGATTCTCTTGCAGCATTTTGCAGACGAGATACTCAAGTTGATATCATAACATTGTCGCCGGCGAAAAAGGTACAAGAACAAGCACCGAAAAAGAAAAAGGTTGTTGATAACAGTGTCTATAATAAAATTCCTGAAGCCAATAGACCACAGGTTAAAATGCCGGAAATTGCAAACTTTAATGAATTATCTCAACCTCAACATGTTACAAAGGCAGAAGATGAGGCAACTTATACTGAAGATTTCTTAAATTTGAGCGATATTATGCAGCAATCATCAGCAAAAGTAAATATCAATACTGCTACTGCCAGCGAAATTGCAGTTTTACCTGGGATAAATATTGTAATTGCGAAAAAAGTTGTTGAGCATAGAGATTTGAATGGTGGGTTTAAATCTATTGATGAATTTTTACAAGTTTCGGAAGTTAAAGAACACTTCATTCCAAAGATAAAGGAAATGACTACTCTTGACGGGGCATCTCAAAACAACAATTCTGCTATTGAAAAACAGAATGAAGGTCGCCTTTTGGATTGGTAATGCTAAACCTGTATAAAATAATTCCACAAACTGAAGTTGAAGGTCCAAATAAACGATTTTGCATTTGGGTGCAAGGTTGTAAAAAACATTGTGCCGGTTGTTGGGCAAAAGAAACTTGGGAGTTTGGAATTGGTCAAAATTATACGGTAGAAGAACTTTTTCAACTTATAAAATCGCAAAAAGATATTGAAGGTGTGACTTTTCTTGGCGGTGAACCGTTTGAGCAAGCAAAAGAACTTTCAAAACTTGCGCAAAAAATAAAAGAAGTCGGTCTGTCGGTTGTTTGTTTTACCGGTTATACAATAGAGGAATTGCGAAACATAGATTCTCCTTCAATAGCAACACTTTTAGAAAATATTGATTTGCTTATAGATGGCGGATTTGAAAAAGAAAATTTTGACCTATCTAGACCGTGGGTTGGCTCTTCTAATCAGCGTTATATATTTTTGACGGATTTTTATTCGCCTGATGCGATTAAAAAGTATACAAACAAGGTTGAGGTCAGAATTTCTCAAGGTGGAAAGTTGGAAATTAACGGTATGGGTGACTTTGAGAAGATAAAAAAAGATTTTTATTTACAACTCGGGAAAAATAATGTAGAATAGATACGGAAAAAAGAGAGTTTACAACTATGGATAATAAAATCGTAATGCAGTTATCAAGACTGTTTAGAGCAAGATTTCCTTATATTTACATCACAACATGGGAAGAAGAACGTGCAATAAATTTAATCAAAAAAATTGCCGGTTCGCAAAATCTGATAAAGGTTACTCGTGATGTATATATTTGGACGCAAACAAAAGGATTTACCTTGAACGGTATTCCAATTGAAGGTACGACAAGTCCTGATAAAGCGTTGGATTTTATCAGAAATTGTAATAAAAACGCTATTTTTATAATGTGTGATTTCCATGTCTATTTTGGTATTAAAGGTCGACAGGTGGATTACAATGTCGTTAGAAAAATTCGTGACAGTATTTCAGATATAAAAACAAGTTCTTTCAGAAAAAATGTTATATTTATGGCTCCGGAACTAATTATTCCGGAAACAATGCAAAAAGAAGTTTCGATTATTGATTTGCCATTGCCAACGCTTGATGAAATTAAAGCAAAATTAGAAAAAATGATTGCGCAGAATAGCCAAATTAATACGTCAGGACTAAACGAGGAAGTCAAAGAAAAACTTTGCAAAGCTGCATTGGGTTTGACATTGCAAGAGGCTGAAAATGCTTTTGCGCTTGCGATGGTCAATGATGGGTGTATTGATGAAAGAGATTTGAGCGTAATATTGGAACAAAAAATTCAGGTTATTAGAAAAACCGGAATTTTGGATTACATCAACACAAACATTCAAATTAGTGATGTTGGTGGGCTGGAAAATTTAAAAAACTGGCTTAATAAGAGAAATAATTCTTGGTCAGAATCGGCTAAAAAATACTGTCTTCCTGCGCCAAAAGGTGTTTTGATTACAGGTGTCCCAGGTTGTGGTAAGAGTTTGACTGCAAAGGCAATGAGTGCTGCGTGGCAATTACCATTGCTTAAACTCGATTTTGGTAAGATTTTCTCCGGAATTGTCGGAAGTTCTGAAGAAAATATGCGAAAAGCAATCAAAACTGCGGAAGCCGTTTCCCCATCAATACTTTGGGTTGATGAAATTGAAAAGAGTTTGAGCGGTTTAAATTCAAATGGTGATAGCGGAACTTCTTCCAGAATTTTTGGAACATTTTTAACTTGGATGCAAGAAAAAACTGCACCTGTATTTGTAATTGCGACAGCGAACAATATTGATGGCTTACCGCCTGAACTACTTAGAAAAGGGCGTTTTGATGAAATTTTCTTTGTTGATTTACCGACAAAAAAAGAACGTATTGAAATCTTTAAACTTCACCTTTCAAAACGTTTGAAAGATAAAGAAGTTGCAAGCAAACTGGAATTGAATGACGAATTGTTTGAAAAACTTGCAGATTTAACAGAAGGTTTTGTGGGTGCAGAAATTGAACAGGCTGTTATAAGTGCGTTATATGAGGCATTTTTCCAAAAGAAACCGTTAGAATTTCAAGATTTGGAAAACGTAATAAAAACAATTGTTCCACTTACAAAAACTCAAAAAGAAAAAATCCTACAATTAAGACAGTGGGCAAATATTCGTGCGGTTACGGCAACAAAACGAGATGATATGGAACAGTACAATCTCGGCGAAGATAACAAAGATATTAATGGCTCTCGAGGTGGCAGAGCTCTAGATGTATAAGAAAGGCAAATCCCAATGTCAATAACACTGATGGCATACCCTATGGCGTTTTTGATAGCGCCGGAAAAGGCTCCCAAAGAACACCTTAGAGAGAAAAAAGGCTCAAACGATAATAATTCAATTCAGGCAATGAAAAATCTTAAATTCATAAGGGTTTTGTCAAATATTACTTTTAATGAATTTAGAATGATTATTCCACGGCTCGATATAAAACAATTACACGGTAATTGTTTGTATGAGGTTAATACCGGATTGGAACTTGAACCGATTGTTGAAGGTAAATTTGTAACCTTCAAACTTTCTGGGACTGCGAATGCTCATTCATTGCAAACGGCTTCGGAAAACTTTTTTAAAGAATTAGATGCGATAACAGGTCGAAATGTTCGTTTGCTCGGTGGACAGGAAATTTTTTATTATAACTATACGACTGATTATCAAAAAGCGTCTGATATTTACAAGAGTTTGAAAGACGGTAATGCAAACCAAATTTTCACGACTGAGAATGACGAAATTGTTGCCAATTTGAATAATCAGAGTGTAAAATATTACAAAAATGAGTTTAATCCATTTTATTTTTTGGAAGTTGAACAAAAAATTAGTATTATGAATATCGGAATGGACGATGCTTCTGGGCAATATGCAACTTATGGACTTACTAATTTGAAAATTCAAACCAATATTAAAGTTGCAGAGTTGAAAAAACTTTTGCTCAAAGCGGGTTATGATTTATATTTGGCAAACGGACAAACTCCGCTCAAAAATAATTATGTAACATTGAATTGGGTTGACCAAGATGGGTATTATGTTGCAGAATTTTCCGGACAAAATAATAATGCTATAACTCGAGAAGCAGAAGAAATTTTTAGAAAATTGAATATTGCTGCTGGCAGAGATTTGCGTTCGATAAACGACACAACGACAACTATTTATACATACAATACCAATTATACAGATAAAGGTGTTCTGTTAAATACTCTATATGAACACGGGGCAGAAGATATGGTTGAGGAAGGCGAAACCATCACTTGTAAATTGTTTGGTATGGAAATGAAGTATTATAAGCAAGATTCAGGCGCTTATGCTCTTGATATAACACAAATTTCTGATACTACACAGTGCGAAGGTGTTTTGAATGATTTGAATCAAGAATATGGAATGAACTTGCAAGAAATAACTTATAACAAAATTAAGGAACGTTTAGAACAAGAAAATTTGCATCTTGAAAGTGAAACTGTACTTGATGATAATTCAATAGTTTTGACGATTGAGATTTAAGAGGATTTGAATGGGCAAGATTAAAATAAAATTACTTCCTGATGGAACGATACAAATGGATACAGAAGGCATTAAAGGTGCAAAATGTGCAGATTATGCCAAAGTTTTTCAGCGATTGACTGATGCTAAGATTTACCAACTTAAAAAAACAGAAGAATATTATCAACAAGAAATTCTTGAAGCAGAAGAAACAGAAGAGTTGAAAAATACAGAGTATTAAAGTCTTTCTAATGCTTTCCATTTCGTTGATAATATCTGTGATTTATAGTAAACTTTTAATATAAACATAAAATTTACGCAGAAAGGCTGGAATATATGGCGATAAGAAAAGTTTTAAGATATGGCGAACCTTCTTTGAGAGAACCATCAAAAGAAGTTCATAAAGTTTCTAAAAAAATCTCTGATTTGGTTAGAGATTTGCTAGATACAATGTATGCTCAAAATGGTGTTGGGCTTGCTGCGCCACAAATCGGCGAAAATTTGAGAGTATTCGTAATTGATGTCGCAACCGGCAATGAACCTCTTAACCCTATTGTATTTATTAATCCTAAAATAATTAAAAAAAGTGGAGCAATAAAAAGCAATGAAGGTTGTTTGAGTTTTCCGGAAGCGTATACAGATGTGAAACGTTATAAAAATATTATGGTCAAAGCAACAAATGAACACGGAAAGCCATTTGTTATGGAAGCAAAAGATGGTACATTGTTGGCTCGTGCAATACAACATGAAAACGATCACTTGGACGGAATTTTGTTTATTGACCATTGTATAAATAGATTTGAAACAGAAGAAATCTTAAAAAAATACAATCTGCCGGATATTGACCTTGACAGATTGATTGACGAAAAAGACTTAGAGGAAGAATTGAATAAAAATGATTAGAATTGTATTTTTCGGAACTCCTGATATTGGGCTAAAATCTTTGGAATACTTGTATAATTCAAACAAAATAGATGTGTTAGCGGTTGTGACACAACCTGACAAACCTGCAGGTAGAGGTCATAAATTGCAAATGTCACCAATCAAAAAGTTTGCAGTAGAACACGACTTGCCGGTATTTCAACCAAAATCAATAAGAAAAGAACCTGAAATTCAAGACGAGTTGCGAAAATTACAACCTGATTTTTTTGTAACTTTTGCTTTTGGACAAATCTTATCTCAAGAAGTTTTGGATATTCCAAAATATGAAACGATAAATTTACACGCTTCTCTTCTTCCAAAATATAGAGGCGCTAACCCTATTCAAAGAGCAATTATTAATGGTGACAAAGAAACTGGCATCTGCACAATGATAACAGAATTAGGACTTGATTGCGGTGATATTTGTCAAAAACTTGTTATTCCGATTTCTGAAACAATGAATTGTGAAGAGTTGTGGAATGAAATTGCCGAAAAATCCCCTAAAATGATTGAAGAAACATTGATAGGATTGGAAAATAAAACTCTTACACCTGTCAAACAGTGTGAAGATGGTGTTTGTATGGCGAACAAATTAAAAAAAGAAGAATGTTTGATTGACTGGTCAAATAGTAATACCGATATCCATAATTTAGTGAGAGGAATTTGTCGCTGTCCGAGTGCATATTTTATGTTTAATGACAAAATTATCAAAGTGCTGGAAACTGAACCTGTTGATGGCTCTGGTGAAGAAGGTGAAATTGTAAATTCTGATAAAACTGGGATTTACGTGGGTTGCGGCGACGGACTTTTGAAAATTATCAAAGTAAAACCTGAAGGAAAAGGCGAAATGCTTGCCAGAGATTGGTATAATGGGGTAAAAAAATAATGGCGACAAAAGGCATTCGTGGCGCAATAACTGTTGATAGCAACACTAAAGAGGCATTGGAAGATGCAACTTTGGAGTTGTTGTGTGAAATGTTTGAAAAAAACGGACTTGAAGGAACTTCCAAAATTTCACATATAATTTTCACAACAACAAACGACTTGAATGCAGCATTTCCTGCAATGTTTCCAAGGTTGGCATTTGGTTGGAATGATGTTGCAATGATGTGTTTTCACGAACTTGACGTACCTGATTCTCTAAAGATGTGTTTACGAATTTTGGTTGTAGTGAATTGTGATGAAAATTTCAAACCTCAATTTGTTTATCTCAAAGGAGCAAAGAATTTAAGAAAGTAAACTAATGGTTTGTGAAGTTTTGAGCGCTGATACACCAACAACATAATTTACGTGTCGGAATGGCAAATTCCGACCTACATTTGGCACTGAAAAATGTGTTCATTGTTGAAATATAACACTGGATTGCTTCGTCACTTTGTTCCTCGCAATGACACTATTGGCGACTGTTTATCGGATTTTACGTCATTGCGAGAAAATCGTAAGATTTTCGTGGCAATCCAGAAAAAGAAGACAAAATTTGGTAAGCCCACCAAATAGTCATACTGAACAGCACGAGCAGTGTGCGAAACGAAATGAAGGCACGATTAATGCGAGTGCGGAGATTCGGCATCTCTTCCATAATCAAAATAAAACGAATAA
>CAVHEM010000083.1:0-57132 GCA_963635055.1 Bacteroidaceae bacterium
GAAAACTTAGAAAATTTTTGCGAATGCAATGAGCAAATAAATTTTCTTGTTATTCTTCTTCGGCTTCGCCTACGCATACTCACCTCACACAACTCACCTATGGTTCGTTGGTTCGTTTTGTAATAATCTGTTATCAGGGTTCGCTTTGTAAGAATCTGTTATCAAAATTTAACCTTATATAACATATTCAAATCAATTTGTAACGCAATACAAATTTTAGTAACAATTAGAATTGTAGGATTTGTTTTATTATTTTCTATCATATTCAAATATTTTGTAGAAATGCCAACATATTCGGCCAGTTTTTCTTGGGACAAACGTTTTCTCAGCCGCTCAATACGTATATTATCTGCTATTGTTTTTAATATTTCCTCATCTGTCATATTGGTATTTTATACTTATTTGCAAGATAAAATTATCCATGATACTCTATATTTATAGAACTATATTTCATATTTTGTAAAATATTCTTACTTATTTATGAATTATAATCAACTGGAGAAAAAGAACATTATGAAAAACACAACTTATTTTAAAAATTTAGATTTTTTACGTTTTGTATTTATCCTAATTATTGTATGTTGTCATTTGCAACATGGCGCTATAAATCTCTTTTACGATAAAATTCATTTTTACAAAACATTACAAGATTGGTTCACATATTCTTGGCTACCTGTCGAATTTTTCTTCATCATATCAGGGTTCTTTTTATTTTTAAAAACGGACTTTAATCAAAAATTTATCACTTTTGCCAAACATAAATTAATAAGATTTATGCCATTAGTCTTATTTTCAATGGGGTGTTGGTTTGTTGCTAACATCTTTCTTCCCATTGGCTATGCAGGACATGAAAACATTTTTACGATACTTTGTATTCAAAATGTAGGATTAACTTTCAGCAATGGAAATGTTCCTGCTTCTTGGTTTATTTCCGCATTATTTTGGACAATGTGTTTTTATTTTTACCTGTATAAAATTACGACAAAAGAATGGTTTAACATGATTACAGCATGCATTGTACTTTTTTGTTATTCTTTTTGGCTTCACAGTACAGGAACAAATACGGATAATGTTGCTTATGTCTTCAACATTGGGATAATTAGAGCACTTGCCAGCATTGGATTAGGTTATTTTATTTCAATGGCATACCAAGATAACATTGAAAAAATAAAAAATTTTCACACAAATAAACTTCAAACTTTTGTAATTTCAGCCGCTGAATATTTTTTACTTTTTCACTTGGTATTCAATACTTGCTTACACAAAATGCACTATGGAAATAGATTTATATTAGTCCTTAACTTTGTAGGTTTATTCTTGTTATTCTTAATAAAAAAAGGACATTTATCTAAAATTTTAGATAATAATTTTTCAACAATACTTGGCAAATCTACATTTGGAATATTTTTAACTCATCAATTTATTATTAGAATTTGGAACGTCATAATTTGTCAATGGAATCCTAATTTAGTGATAAACCACCCCTATTCAAGTTTACTTGTCTTATTTGCAATAATTATAGCATTTGGAATTTTTGCCCACTACAAGGTTGAAATTCCAATGACAAAATATTTAAAAGAGAAATTAGGTTAAACCTTCAACGTAGGTAACATAGTAAATTAACGACATTGACGTAACTACTATTATACCCCCCTTCGAAATCATAGATTTCGGTTCCAGCCATACGGCACGCAGTTTCACTCGGCTCATTCTTCGCCGGTTCAACTAGTGCCTCAAGGGGGGGCACATTATGAAATGTAGGTCAGGCACTGCCTGACACGTAAAAAAAACAATTAAAACTTGTGTTTCATTTTACCCATCATTTTCATGGCTTGAACCATAGCTTTTTTCTCGTTCTTTTTGCAAAATCCACCGAACATTTTTTGCATTTTATTCATTCCGCCCATCATCATACGCATTTGTTCAAACTGTTTGATATAAATATTTATCGTATGCATATCCATACCGCAGCCCTTTGCAATACGTTTTTTGCGACTGGTATTCATAATTTCAGGGTGTTCACGTTCTTCTTCCGTCATGCTCTGAATAAATACTTCAATCTTTTTAAACTCTGTTTCACTTGCATGAGAAATTTTTTCTCTATCAGCCTGTTTCAAATTCACCCCAGGGAGCATTCCCAATAGTTGATCTACAGAACCAAACATTTTCATCTGTTTTTGCATATTCAAAAAGTCATTGTATGAAAATTGCTCTTTTTGAATTTTTTCTTGCATTTTCAAAGCTTCTTTTTCATCAAAAACTTCTTGAGCACGTTCAACAAGCGAAACAATATCTCCCATGCCCAAAATTCTAGTAACCATACGTTCCGGATAAAAGTCTTCAAGAGCATTCAATTTTTCACCAGTACCGGTCAATTTAATAGGTTTTCCTGTACAATGAACAACTGACAATGCTGCGCCACCTCGAGAATCGCCATCTAACTTAGTCAAAATAAGACCAGTCAAACCGATTTGAGCATCAAAGTTTTCCGCAACATTAACCGCTTCTTGCCCTGTCATTGCATCAATTACCAACAATTTTTCATTCGGCTGAAAAACTCTGTCGATAATAAGCAATTCTGCCATCATCTCGGTGTCAATTTGCAAACGCCCAGCAGTATCAAGAATCAGGACATTAAATCCATTTTCTTTTGAATAATCTATCGCCTTTCTAACAATATCTTGAACATCTGTCGAATCAGGCACCGTAAAAACTTCACAACCGATTTCTTGCCCCAAAGTTTTCAACTGCGAAATCGCTGCCGGTCTATAAACATCGCACGCAACAAGTAGTGGATTTTTGCCTTCTTTTTTCAATTTTACTGCAAGTTTAGCAGAAGATGTCGTCTTTCCGGAACCTTGAAGCCCCAACATCATAATCAAACTAGGGTGTCCTGACAAGTCCAGCGGTTTCAATTCTTTGCCCAAAAGTTCAACAAGTTCATCATTAACAATTTTTATCAACTGTTGAGAAGGGTTTACTCCCTGCAAAATATTTTCACCTTCCGCCTTATCTTTTATCGAAGATATAAAAGACTTCACAACCCTCAAATTTACATCAGCTTCTAACAAGGCACGTCTAATTTCTCTCAACGCATCTTGCATATTATCTTGTGTCAATTCTTGGCTATGAGTTTTTGAAATAATATTTTGTAATTTTTCGCTTAAATTGTCGAACATTTTTAAACCCTTTAGTTAATTGTAATCCTTGTATTGTTACCATTCTAGCATAAAAAAATACCTTATAGAAAAATTCTACAAGGTATTTTCTCAATTTGATTTTTCAGTTATTAAACTGTAGCACTTTTGTTCTCAACAACTTCAACTGCTTTTTCTTTTTTAATTGATTTTCTTTCTTCCCAGAAATCAACAAGCATACAACAGAAAAAGATACTAGAATAAACACCGACAACAATACCAAGCATCATTGCCAATACGAAATCTTTTGTTGTAGAACCACCGAACAAGTACAATGCCAACAATGTTAAAAATGCAGTCAATGAAGTATTAATACTTCTTGCCAAAGTTTGATTTACAGAAGCATCAACGATTTCACCAAATGACATTTTCTTGCCGTAATATCTCAAGTTTTCTCTAATTCTATCAAATGTAACGATTGTATCGTTGATTGAGAACCCGATAATCGTCAAAATTGCGGTGATAAACAAACCATCAATTTGAACGTTCCAGAATATTCCCATCAAAGAAAACGCACCGACAACAAATATACAGTCATGCAACAAACCTAAAATAGCGGCAATACCGTAATCAAGTTTAAATCTGAAGGATACGTATGCAACAATACCAATAATTGCCAAACCTAGAGCAAGCAATGACTTGTTCAACAATTCTTTACCTAAAGTTGCACCAATTGATGTGAATTGCAACAATGTTGTATTATGATATTGTGCAGAAACAACTTCTGTAACTTCATCAGACAATTTAGAACCTTCTTTCAAGAATGGAGTTCTGATTGAGATAACTGAGTTAATGCCGTTATCTTCTCTTGTTGTTGCGTTATTACTCAAAACCTGAATATAAGGAGATTCAACACCAATTTTTTCAAGTTTTTCACGAGTTACTTCGATTTGCTTAGTCGTAACCTTATCAGAAGTACCGTATTGCATAATTGTACCACCTGTATAGTCAATACCAACTTTTACAGGAGTGTGAGTCGGATATGTAATCATTGAATACACCATCGCACCGATACATGGCAGCAACAACAATGCTGATAAGCATACCCATAGAACTCTGTATTTTACTACATGAATTTTCTTTTTTCCTATATCAAACATTTTATATTTACCTCAACTTTCCTAGTCCAAAATTCCAAAACGGGCTTTTTCACGTTTGGTTTCTGCCGCTTCATAACCTTGTCCGATTTCGTCTTTAGACAAACCGAACAATGCAGGGTATTTCAATTCGCCTGTACCAAACACAATGTGCATAAAGTTTCTGGTAACCGTAATTGCGGTGAACATTGAAACAAGTACACCAATTACCAATGTCAAAGCAAAACCTTTAACAAAACTGCTTCCCAAGTAATACAAAATTACACTGGTCAAAATTGTTGTCATATTTGAATCGAAAATACTTGTCCAAGCTCTGTCAAAACCTGCAGATATCGCAGTGTATAAGTTTCTGCCGGCTCTTAATTCTTCTTTTGTTCTTTCAAAAATAAGAATGTTCGCATCAACCGCCATACCGATTGACAAGATAAATGCGGCAATACCTGCAAGAGTAAGAGTTACAGGAATCATCTTGAACAATGAAAACATAATCAAACCATAAACAATCAATGCCAAATCAGCAATAAGTCCTGGTAATCTGTAGTACAACAACATAAATATCATTACCAAGCCAACACCAATAATACCGGCTTTTTGAGATTTTGCGATACTGTCAGCACCAAGTGTCGGACCAACTTGACTTTCTTCAATAATGTCAGAAGGAACAGGTAATGCACCGGCATTCAAATAGTTAACCATTTCTTGCGCTTCTTTGATATCAAATCCGCCGTCACCACCTGAAATTTGAGCCTTACCACCCAAAATCGGTTCGTTAATATTTGGAGCAGTTCTCATTTCTCCTTCATAGAAAATTGCCATTGGTTTGCCAACAAGTTTTTGAGTTAATTGAGCAAATTTTGTTGCACCTTTTGCATTGAATTCCAAGGATACAACCCATTGACCGCTTTGATCAGAACCGATTGAAGCAGATTTCAAATCTTCACCGGTAATCGCCGGTTGTTCCCAAACAATTTGACCGTTAGTTGTATCTCTAACGATTTCACCCTTATCATCAAGTTTTGGTGCTCTGAAATCTAATTGTGCAGTTTTACCAAGAATTTCTTCTGCTTTTTTAGTATCAGTTTCACCAGGGATTTCTACAACAAGTCTTTTGTCACCAACTTGAGCAACACTGATTTCTTCAACACCCATGTTGTTTACACGGTGTTCAATAGCATACTTCAAATTGCTCATAACTGACGGAGTGATTTCTGTTACAGAATCCGTAGTCTTAGCTTCAAGAATAATTCTTGTTCCGCCGACCAAGTCCAGTCCGAGTTTTGTAGGTTTTTTGTAAATTACAAAAATACTTGCAATTACAAGGCATACAATAACCCAAAACCAAATAATTTTGTTTTTCAATTTTTTACCCTCTTTTATTTCTAATACAACTGTTTATTACAAAATAATATTAGCCTAATTTCCTAATTCGGCTTTTATACTGTCGATTACAGCAAATAATTCTTCTTTTTCTGCTTCATTCAACACGGTCAAAGGTTTTCTTACATGTTCGTTAATCAAACCTCTGTGAGCAAGTGCTGCTTTCACAGGAACAGGATTTGGTGCCATAAATAATTTTTTGAATGCTGGATACAATGTTCTATGCATATTTTTAGCAACAGTAAGTTGTCCTGTTTTGAAGTTTCTTATCATTGATTTGATTTCAGTACCAAACAAATGTGATGCTACTGAAATTACACCATGCGCACCCAAAGATAACATCGGCAATGTCAAACTGTCATCTCCTGAATATATTGCAAAATTTTCAGGACAAAGGATTTTTAACTCACTAATTTTATCCATATCACCGAAACTTTGTTTCAAACCTACGATATTATCATATTTTTCAGCCAAGTATGCAACTGTTTCCGGCAACATATTAACACCTGTTCTTGACGGAATATTGTACATAATAATAGGCAAATCAGTTGATTCTGCAACCGCAGAAAAATGTTCAATCATGCCTCTTTGATTTGGTTTGTTATAATATGGAACGACTGACAAAATTGCATCAACTTCTTCTTTTTGTGCAAATTTTGAATATTCAATTGCAGATTCAGTTGAATTTGACCCTGCACCTAAAATAATTTTTACTCGATTTTGGACTGCTCGTTTTACAGAATTAACCAATTCAATTTCTTCTTCATTAGTTAATGTCGGTGATTCTCCGGTAGTACCGGCAACAAGAATTGCTTCACTACCCGTATCGACCAAATGTGCAGCAAGTGATTCGACTTTATCATAATCAATCGCACCGGAATTTTCCATCGGTGTAATCATTGCTGTGATAACTTCTCCACAATCGTATCTTAAAGCCATAATGCTAAACCTCTACTTTCCCTCATCTGTTATACAGAATAATTATATTACAAATCATATTAATAATGTTTAAATATTAAGATATTTTATTAATGCAAAGTTGTGTTTGGTTTTCTATTCTTTTGTGATAAAATTTATGGTATGAAAGGGATTAAAATATCAAAGAAAAACAGACTGTATTTTCTGGCAATACTTGCTATAGTTGGAGTTTTGGCTTGGGCTTTCATAACAGCCGGTATGATTACTCGAGATTTTAACAGACAACAACAAGCAGCAACAGGAGAGAGTCAAGAAGCCGAAGTTAGCGGAATTATTTTAACTGAAACCAAAAACGAAAAGAAATATTGGGAAATTTACGGCGATACAGGAGAATGGAACAGTACAAAAAGTATTGCCCAATTAAATGGAGTAATCGGGAATTTCTACAAAGATAATGAAGTTTCAATGAGTTTCAAATCGTCAAAAGGAACTTACAACGCAGAAAAAGGCGATATTACCTTGTACGAACATACAGTTGTTGCCTTGAAAAACGGAATTATTCTAAAGGCAGACAAACTACATTGGCTTAACTCACAATCTCCAATTGTTGCGGAAGGTCATATTGAAATCTTAAAAGATAATAGCCTACATTCTGTTGCAAACAAAATAGAAATAAGTCCAAATTATGACAGTTTTAAAATTATAGGAAACACAGTTTCAAAAGTTTATGAGGATAAAAAATAGTATGAAAAAAATATTAACAGCAATATTTGCGTTATTAATACTTGCAGGAACCGGAGTTTATGCTTCTGATTTGGTTATTGAATCTAAAAATCAAACATATAACGAAAATGATAATAAAATTAAATTTAACGGGAATGTTAAAGTTTCTATTGACGACTTAAAGGTTGTCGGCGATAGCGCAGACGTAAATGTTACAAATGACCAAAGATTGGATACTGCAACTTTTTATGACAAACCTTACGCTTTTGAAATAAAGAAAAATAAAAAAAGAGAAGTAAAAGCAAATATTTTAAAAGTTTCTCTTTTGACAAAAGTTATAAGAGCGGAAGGAGACACACAATCAATCGTTTTTGAAGGGAAAACCCCTATTGTCGTAATCAACGCAGATGTTCAGGAATACGATACAAAAACAGGTGTTATGACAGCAACCGGAACCGTTACAATGCGATACAAAGAGATTGAAACGTTCTCAAACCGTGCAGAAATCACAACCGAGAAAAACGGCGACTTGAAAAAACTTGTTTTAATCGGTAATGCGAGCGTAAAACAAGAAAATAACGAATCTTTTGCCGATAGATTTGTATATGATGCAAAAACAGGTGTTTTAACAGCAAACGGAAACACAACATCAAATACGACAATGGACGACGGTTCAAAACTTACTCTAAAATCAACTTACCAAGAATATAACCAAAAGCGTTCAATTTTCAATGCTAGCGGAAATGTTAGAATTTGGTACCAAGATTATTACGCAGTCGGACCAAAAGTTACTCTATACCCAGGGCAAGGTTCTGAAAAACCAAACGAAGCTTACTTTACAGGTCGTTCAAGCATTACTCAAGGTGTAAGAACAATTTTTGCAGATAGAATTAAAATGACAATGACACCAAAGAGCTTTGATGCTCAAGGAAATACAAGAACCGTTATCAAAAATATCGGTTCAGGCTCAGATGACAATATGACATTAGGATTATAAAATTATGAAAGAAAAATTAGATAAAGCATTAGAATGTTTTAAGAAAAAAGATTGGAACGGTGCAATTGATTTATTCACCTCTATACTTGAAGTTGAACCAAACAATGCGGAAATTTATAACAACTTAGGATTATGCTACGCAAATCTGGGCGATGAAAAAAAAGCAGAAAAAAATTACCTGAAATGTATTGAATTAAATCCTTCAATCCCACAATGTTACATCAATTTGGTAGATATTTATTATAAACAAAAAAGAATGAGCGAAGGTATAAATATCCTATCTTATGCAATTGATTCACTTGAAGATAATTTATTATTCCGTCATTATCTTGCCAGATTTTATATGGAAGATGCAAAACAAGATTTGGCGGTTGACGAACTCGTTTATATTTTGGAAAAACAACCAGATAACTACGATGCATATTATGATTTAGCCAAAATTTATTTTGAATT
The DNA here is from genome assembly GCA_963635055.1 of Bacteroidaceae bacterium. Taxonomy (GTDB): domain Bacteria; phylum Cyanobacteriota; class Vampirovibrionia; order Gastranaerophilales; family Gastranaerophilaceae; genus Zag111. The sequence goes on from CAVHEM010000083.1 coordinate 8,763, forward strand.
TGGAAATTATGACTCTGCCATCGAAAATTTAGAAAACGTATTAGAATACAAACAAGACAACGAATTAATCTATTTTTACTTGGCAGAAGCATACCAAGCAAACGACGAAATAGACAAGGCAATTTCAAACTTTTTGAAAGCAATTGCTACAAATAACAAATTCCCGTTACCTTACAAAAAGGTTGCTATTTTATTTATGGCACGTGGGGATTATGAAGATGCAATAGAATATTTGGAAGATTACATGAACTTTGACATCTTGCCGGAAGAAAAAGAAAATACTCAAAAACTTATTGATAAAATCAAGTCAAAAGTCAACGGTTAAGGACAGTCAATGAAGAAAAAATATTGGATTGCATTTTCATCAATAGAACAAATCGACAGCAGTTTTATACTAAAACTGTATGATTATTTTGGAGATATTGAACAAGCATTTCAAGCATCTTTAAATGACTTAAAAAATATTGACGGTTTGAGCGTTAAAAAAGCGGAAAACTTTTTAAAATATCGAGATAAGGTTGATATTGATAATACTTTTACCGAAGTTGAAACAAGAGGAATAAATTTTCTCACATTTGCAGATGACAAATATCCGCAAATGTTGAGAGAAATCTCTAATCCACCGGCGGTACTTTATTATAAAGGAAAACTTTTCGATTGTAATCTTGAAAAAACATTAGCCGTTGTAGGTTCCAGACGAGCAAGCACAAACGGAAGAGAAGATTTGAGAAAAATCATTTCAGGTCTTTCAAACACTGATATTTGCATTGTTTCCGGACTGGCAGCAGGAATCGACACCGTCGCTCACACTTCTGCAATAGAGAATAACTTAAAAACAATCGGCGTAATTGCAAGCGGTTTTGATTACACGTATCCTGCAAGCAACAAAACTTTGTACCAAAATATAGAAAATGGATACGGCGCAGTCGTAACCGAATATTATCCGACTTTTGGACCTGTAAAATTCAGATTTCCACAAAGAAATCGAATTGTTTCAGGGTTATCTTACGGAACTTTGGTTGTCGAAGCATCGTTAAAAAGCGGTGCGCTAATTACGGCAAATTTAACTTTAGAGCAAGGCAGAGAACTAATGTGCGTTCCGGGGTTAATCTCAAACCCAAATACTCAAGGGATTTATAAACTTTTGAAAAACGGTGCGACTTTAGTCACTGAAAGCGATGATATTTTGAATGCCTTAAACTGGGAAATCAAAAACAGCACACCATCTGGGCAATTGGTTTTACCAATGTTGACAAATGAAGAAGACTTAATTTTTAAGAACTTAGAAATTGAAGAAAAATGCGTTGATGAATTGTTGAGTTTGACAGGATTACGATTTGATGATTTGTTGATGAACTTGACAACAATGGAGCTTAAGGGCATAATAAAACAATGTGATGGGGACAGATACAAGAGAGTGTAAAAAGTAAATGGCTGAAACTAAAACAAAATCAAAAACTAAAGAAAAATCATTGGTAATAGTCGAATCACCTGCAAAATCTAAAACTATTAAAAAGATTTTGGGAAGTGATTTTCAAATTGAAGCGAGTTACGGTCACATAAGAAACTTACCTACAAAAGATTCTGCGACACAAAACTTAGGTTTTGATGTTAATAATAACTTTGAACCGAAGTTTGAAATTATCCCCGGAAAACAACAAGTTGTAAAAAAGCTGAACGATTTGGCAAAAAAAGTTGACAAAGTTTATCTGGCTTCCGACCCCGACCGTGAGGGAGAAGCAATTGCGTGGCACGTACGTCAGGTGTTGAAAGTTCCTGATGAAAAAATCTGCAGAATTGTATTCAACGAAATTACACCAAAAGCAGTTAAACATTCTGTTGAAAATCCACGTTCTATAGATATGGATATGGTGCAAGCGCAACAAACAAGACAAATTTTGGACAAACTCGTAGGGTTCAAATTGAGTCCTGTACTTTGGAAACAAATCGGTAACAGAAATTTATCTGCAGGACGTGTTCAATCGGTTGCTTTGCGTATGATTTGCGAAAGAGAAGACGAAATTGAAGCATTTGTTCCACAAGAATATTGGTCAATTCACGCTAATTTAGATAAAGACGGCAAAGAATTTGAAGCCGAATTATCAAAAATTAAAGGCAAAGCAGTAGAAAAAACAATTAAATCAAAAGAAGAAGCGCAAAAAATTGTCGATTATCTAACAAACCCACAAACTCAATATGAAGTTTCAAAAGTTACGAAAAAATCCACCAAAAGAAAACCGACAGCACCGTTTATAACCTCAACAATGCAACGTGCAGCGAGTTCCAAACTCGGATTTGGGGTTTCCAAAACAATGCAAGTTGCGCAAAAATTATATGAAGGTATTGAAATTGACGGCACTCCGGTCGGTTTAATCACATATATGAGAACCGATAGTGTCAGAGTTTCTGATGATGCGCAAAATATGGCTCACGATTTTATTTTGCAAAATTATGGCGAAAAATATTATCCTGAAAAACCTAACATTTATGCAAAAGGAAAACAAAACGTTCAAGACGCACACGAAGCCATTCGTCCGTCATATCCTGAAAGAACACCAGAAAGTATAAAAAAATATTTGGATAATGATCAATATAAATTATACAAACTTATTTGGGAAAAATTTATGTCATCTCAAATGGCACCTGCCGAAATTGCAAATAAAACAATCGAAATTAATTCAGGTGATTACACATTGAGAGCGGGAACAAGCAAAGTCACATTTGACGGCTTTTTAACACTTTATAACGATGAGTCAGAAGACGATGATAACAAAGCATCAGATGCAAAAATTCCTAATTTGGAAAAAGGTGACAAAGTTGTTTGTAAGAAAATTAATCCGAAACAACATTTCACTCAACCACCGCCAAGATATAACGAAGCATCACTTGTAAAAGCACTGGAAGAATACGGAATCGGTCGTCCGTCAACTTATGCAACAATTATCACCGTAATTCAAACAAGAAAATACGTTGAGAAAAAAGATAAAGCATTACGTCCGACATTACTTGGCAGAACTGTTTCAAAGCAGTTGGTGAGCCAGTTTGCAGACATTATGGATTACAAATTTACCGCAGGTATGGAAGCAAAACTCGATAAAATTGCTGAAAAAGAAGCCGTTTGGGTAAAAGTTTTGCAAGATTTTTACACGCCATTTATGGACGAAGTTAACTCGGTGATGAAAACCGTTCAACGTGTAACGATTGAAACAAATGTAAAATGTCCAAATTGCGGAAAACCAATGGTTTTGAGAACAAGTAAAACAGGCTCACAATTTTTGGGTTGCTCCGGATATCCTGATTGCAAAACGGCAATGTCAATCAATGTTATGCAAGAAATGGAAGAAGAGCAAAACGACGGCAACGGAACTCCAAAACCCAAAGAAGTTTGCGAAGAAAAATGTGAAAAATGCGGTTCTGAAATGATTTTCAAAATGGGACCTTACGGCAAATATATGGAATGCACAAATTCAGAATGTGGATTTCGCAAACCTTACCGAAAATCGACCGGTGTAACTTGTCCAAAATGCGGCGAAGGCACTATTGTTGAAAGAAAATCAAAACGAGGAACAATATTCTACGGTTGCAACAAATACCCAAATTGCGACTTTGTCTTGTGGAATGAACCGACAGGCGAAAAATGCCCAGATTGTGGAAGTCTTTTGGTCAAAAAAGTTTTGAAAAAGGGCACAGTAATTTCTTGTTCAAACATGAAATGCAGCTACAAAAAACCGGAAGAACCAACCCCAGAAGCACAAAACGAAGAATAGGAACAGAAATTACGTTTCGAGTTCATCTCAATATTCCTTTTCTAGTCAGTTCAGAGTGACTATTCGGTGTACCTAGCAAGGATTTCGTCATTCAATCGTCAAAACTCTATCAAGGCACGCTTTTGGAGAATATTGCCATTCTCTAAAAGTTATTCTTTTAACCTTGAAGCCGCATCGTTCCAGAATTGCTTGTTTTTTCATATTGCTCAAGTGATGAAGTTTTTTAGAATCTTCTACCCCATCAATTTCAATGATAAACTTGTCATCTACAACCAAATCAGCGCTCAAGCCTGCAATTTCAACACCTGCGCAAACAGTATGCCCTAATTTTCTGATTTCTTCTGCCACAGTTCTTTCAAGAGAATTTTTATAGATATTTTCATCAAAACCTTCATCTTGCATTGATTTCTTACGTTCTTTATAATTTTTCAAATAAGAAACATAATGTCTAAAGTGACCGTCCGGCATTGTTTCCAAGTCGTGCGAAACAAAGTTAATACATTTATTTTTCGCTCTTGTTATTGCAACATTGAACAAATTAGGTTTTTGCAAGAAAGTTATACTTTGTGGGAACGAATTATTCGCAAATGTCCAAGACATCAAAATTATATCTCGTTCATCACCCTGAAAAGTATGTGCCGTACCGATTTCAATCTGGTGTTTTTTAATCATATATTCAGACAAAACTTTCGGAACAGAAATTTTCAACTGTTCAACCTGAGCCCTAAATGGTGAAATTATACCTATTGTTACTGGTTTGTCCGGATTATTTTTTTCATCTTCTAACACAATTTCATGCAAAGTTTTTACAAGCACTTCAATTTCCGGCAAATTCCTTGTAACATCAGAATCTACCTTACCTTCCGGAACTTTTACAATATCAATAGCATTATCACTACTTGTTTCTCTTCTCATAACTCTAATTCTACCGTTGTAAAATTCCTTATTAGAGAAATTGATAATTGACGGCAAACTCCTAAAATGTTCGTCCAACATAACAGAATTCATTGAATAGTAATCTGCCAAATCGAACATTGAATTTGTCCTAAATCTCCACATCAACTGGTATTTATCAGGAATACCATATTGACTCAAGAAGGATTGTTCTTTTGCCTTTTCCAAGAATGACAAATGCGGCAACTGCTTATCATCACCAACTACAACTGTCTTTTTCGCACGATACATAATCGGGAAACAACTTGCAATATCGCATTGAGAAGCCTCATCAATAATTGCAACATCAAACATTCCCGGTTTTAACGGCAAAGAATCAGACACGGCATAAGTTGTTACACACCAGCAAGGAAAAGCGTCTAACAATGGTTTGAAGTCTTCTTCTTCCATAATATTGTCAGTTTTCTTACGACGTTTTTCAACAAGTGCAAGAGAATGAACCTTGATACGTCGAACTTTTTTAGCATCACGCAACAAGGATTTCAAGGCTTCTCGTCTTGTTGATTTCAAAATATTTATCGCTAAAGTTCTTTGTTTTTTCTTCAACTGTCTGATTTGTTCCATCATAACGTGAAGATTTCCGGTCTTTTGAATATCCGTTTCAATCTTACGCAACTTCCATTTTTGAGTGACAAAATCTAATTCAACTTTCAATCTGTCCAAATTTTCAGGTTCAACATCAAAACTTCTTATATCCAAAATTTTCTTCAATTGTTTTAAATTGGACATATTCGCAAGTCCTGCAAAAAATCCTGATTTTTCCATATTGTCTGTCAATGATTTTATTACATCATTTACATTGTCAATTTCAGACTTTTTCAAAGGTCTTGAAATGTATTCCATATCACCAATGGTAGCAGTCATTTGTTGAATTTCATCACGCAAATCATGCCATTCTTTTTCCATATTGATGATTTTTTCACATTTACTTTCAGTTTCTCTCAAGCAGTCCAAATGCTGAACCATATCTTTTGTATCTGCAAAAATAAAATCATCTACATCATCATCGAGTGCAAACTTGCCGGAAGTCAACTCTTGTAACTGAGTGCTCAATTGCTTTTGGTAGTTCATTCTACCCGCTCTTAGTGCCAAATATGGAGCGCCTAAATTGTTGAGCCTATCCGCAACAACATCAACCGCTTTATCCATTCTTGATGCCACCAAAACCGTTTTGCCGTTTGCTATCAAATGCGCAACTAAGTTTACAATGGTTTGAGATTTACCTGTCCCTGGGGGACCTTGAACGGCAACCAATTTATTATTCTCTACATTTCGAATTACTCTTTCTTGCGAATCACTCAATGCAAGCGGTGTAATCGGATAAAATGGAGAATCCGAATTTTTCAAAGGAAAAACTTTTTCAACAGATTGAGTGTATTCATCATTAATTACGCTCAAAGTTGTTTCCCTAAATACTCCGCTCGGCTTTTCTGCAATTTGCATCAATTCGTGCAAAACACCAGCAGTAACCGCCGGTCTTTTGGTCAAAATAATCGCACTGTTATAAGTTACTGATAATTTCTTAATAGCGCCAGATGTGGCTTTTTGTTTATTATCCTGAATTTCGTTATCAATAATTTCATCAAAATTATCCCCATCAATAGTTACGTCATTGTAACTCTTTGCGGACGCTTCTTCTTTTGTAACATTATCCTCTACAAAACCATCTGCGCCATCAGTGGTAATTTCAATATCCGGAATTAAAGATTTTAAAGTCGTTAAGAAAATGTCCATTTTTTCTTTTGTTATCGGCAAATCAGGAACAACGTCCAAAATTCCTTCCAAAAACAAATCAACTTCGTCATCATCTTCACCTTTTTTTAAAAGTGCTGCCAAAGCACCTGTATTCAGCGACAAAACATCATCTTGCAAAATACAATTTATATTAACCCCGTTACGTTCCAATTTACACGGCACATACAAAAGCGGAGTCAAAAACTCGTTAAATCTGCGACTTTTGCCGTTTCTTCCAACCAAAAACATATAGCCGTAAATCAAATATTTATCTCTGGCACTTGAAACACCTTGCAACATTAATTCTGTCAAATTCGGGTCTGAACCATCAAGTTTCAAATATTCCAAACCTTCTGTCAAAAGTGATTCTTGCTCTTTTAGAAAAATCCACTTGTTATCCTTGTCACCTTTCAAATTTCTGAAAGTTGAACTTTTAACCTCTTCTCTCACACAATCATGCAAATATTGGCTTAATTTTTTTATAAAACTGTTATTAAATGCCGAATTTAGGGCTTTTGTCGCTTCTTGTAACATTAAACTGACCTTCTTAAAAATTCATACATATTCCATTTTACACCATTTTACGCTAAAATCAACGTATGAACACAGTATCTTTACGAGATAAAAACTTGTTTTATATCGGCGGTGTTGTCAGAGATAAATTGCTCGGCAAAGATAGCTTTGACATTGATTTGACATACGCAGGTAATGCAATTGAATTTGCCAAAAACTTGCCTGAAGCACAGATTTTGCAAATAAATGAACCATTTGGTACTGTTAAAATTAAGTTTGAAAATGAAGAAATCGACATAGCCTCAACAAGAAGTGAAACTTATCCGCAAAAAGGACATCTTCCTGTTGTTCAAAACATAGGCTGTCCATTAAAAGATGACATTTTGCGCAGAGATTTTACAATTAATGCAATGGCAATGTCAACACTAAATGGCGAAATTATTGACTATGTAAACGGGCTTGAAGATATTAAAAATAAAAAATTGCGAATACTGCATAAAAACAGTTTTATTGATGACCCGACAAGGATTTTGAGAGGACTGAAATTTGCCGTAAGGTTTAATTTTGAACTTGATGAATCTACTAAAAAATTACAAGATGAATATTTAAAAAATATCAATTACGATATGTCATATAAAAGACTAAAAAAAGAACTCGTTGAAACGTTCAATCTGAATTCTTGGCAAGCGTTTGAAATTTTTACCAAAGAAAAAATGTATAAACTCCTTGCCCCACAAGAATTTGAACTTCCTAAAATAAATCTTGAACCGCATATTTCAAAATATAATCCTGAAAATATTTGGATAATTTATGTTGGTTTGCTTGATGATATTTCTAACCTTCCGCTAACAAAACAGGAAAAAAATATCGTTGAAAGTTATAATCATTTAAAAAATATGAATTTTGAAGATGATTTTTCCATTTTTTCCGAATTGAACAAAGCACCATTAGAAGCGGTTATTATGCTTGCGACAAATGACTTTCTTACAGTCGAAAAATATTTGACCCAATTGAAAGACATAAAAATTTCAATTACGGGAAAAGATTTGATTTCACTCGGACTAACTCCGTCACCAAAATTTCAGGAAATTTTTGATTTCGTTTTAAAAGAAAAACTAAAAAATCCTGAACTTACCAAAGCTCAGGAATTGGAACTTGTGAAATATTTCAAGACTTACTTAATACCGTAACTTGCTTTGATTTTCTTTAGATGCCCGTTGTGGTCTTCGATTTCGATAACATTATTTATAGCCATCAACAAGTCTTCTGATTCAATTCCACGACGTAACGCAACCGCATAAGGTTCTCTTGAATATCGTTTAGGCAACAATACCAAATTTTTATCTCTCAATGCCATGCCTAAAAGAATTGTATCATCAGAAACAATCGCCTCTGCTTTGCCAGACTTCAACAACTGCAATGCCCCAGGATATGTACGACTGCCAATGATGTTCACATCAGGCACGGCAAGTCTTATGCTTTTTTCGCTCGTTGAACCGAAAATTATAACAACGGTTTTTCCACTCAAATCTTTCAAATTCTTTATCAAACTGCCACGTTTAACCAAAATCGCTTGACCTGCGTAATGGTATGGAGTTGAAAACATAATCAATTCTTTTCTTTTTGGGGTAACGGACATTGTTGAAATAAGCATATCAACATCACCTGAATACAATTTCATAATTCTGTCAGAAGATGTTACCGGTACAAATTCGACTTTTTTCTCATCTCCCAAAAGTCCTCTTGCGATAAGTCTGCCTAGTGCAGGGTCATAACCTAAATATCTGCCCTTTTTATCTCTATAACCAAACGGATAAGTATCAGTTTTTACTCCGACAATTACTTTATCTCGTTTTAAAATGGTATTCAAATCATTTGTATAAGGAACCGCTTGTTTTTTGCCACAACCGCAACATGTTATGCCAACAAGCATTAACAATACAATAATCTTTTTAAACATAATTTACTCCTTCATACTCCACACAAATTAAGCAAATGTTACAAGTAGCATTTGCGCTCTTCTCCTGTCACACCAGCATACAATTCTACAAATTGTTTTGCAGGACTTGCTTCAATTTTTTGGAGTAAAACTTCTTCAATTTGGAAGAATCCAACATCTCCTGACATCTCAACGGTAATTCTGATAGGTTTTCGTTCTCCGTGTTTAATACTAATTCTTTCAATAGCGTGAGCAGAATATTTGTGAATATCTCCAACTCTCGGAGTTGTATTTATTGACATCGGAATTCTTGCTCTACCTTTTGTCATATCGCAACCATCTGCAATCAACAAAATTCCCGCTTCTGTTGAGTGGATTTTTCTTGAACCCATGTGTCCGATAATCGCTTCTGTCGCAACAGATTTGATAATAACACGTCTATGTAAATCATCTGGATATAAATGCATTAAAGTTCTTTGCAATATAGGTTGGCACAAAAGTGCAGACATCTCCTCATGCCCTTGACGTCCGATAGCCATTCCCAAATCGTGCATTAAACCTGCAAGAATAACAGCACACATACTATCCTCAAATGTACCCATTTCCTCTTGCTCTAATGAAGTTTTTATTCCGAAATCATGCAAAATATTCATCATTTTTATCGCATTACCGACTACTTGGCGCATGTGAACAGGACCATGGTCATTATAACCGAGTCTTCTTATCGACACATTATTTGCATATTCTTGCATTTCTTGCAACTCTTCATCTGCAAATAAATATTTCACAAGTTCCAAACATTGGGGGTGATTTTTTAATCGACCTTGAATTTTTGCTTCTGTTGCTAACTCTTTTGCTGATTTCATTTTTAATAATCCATTCTATAAAAATATAACGTCCTAGTAATATATTAACCCAATTTTAACAAAAAAGTAACCCCTAAATAAATAAAAAAAGATTTTTAAGTTTGTTAGTACAAGACCAGCCTAAACTAATCCTTAATCCAGCGGAAACTTTTAACATAATTACTTCCGTTGATATCACCGTAAATTTCTGACTTAAATACACGCAAAGTATTTTCTTTATTAAAATTAGGGATTTTGTTTATATTACTTGTTGAACTTGGTTTAATTTCATTTATCTTAATCCCAGGAATAGTATTAAACAAAGTATTTAATGAAGTATTTGTAATTTTGCCGGTCAAAGTTGAGAAATTTTTTGACAAACTTCCGTAAACTTCCATATCCGCAACTAAAGTTGCCAAATTGTAACTTCCGGTCAAGTACATATTCAAATCTTTACCGCTTGAATATACATTGATTTCATCTGCAATTCCGTTTTTAACATGTACATCTCCGCTAATACTCTTGAAATTACCTGTTTTTAACGGAGTAATTAAGTCAATAATTCCATTGATAGAAATACCTGTAACACCACCGGTTATTAAGTTTCCTGCTTTCAACAAATATTCTAACGAACCTAATTTTGGCATTCTGCCGTCTTTCACATTGAAAGAACCTTCGCCGGACAAAGTATTTATACATTCCAAACTTGAAAGACCACTACAAGCAACAGTCATATCGCCTGTAACACGACCGTACATTTGCCCAGACATATCAAAAAAGTTTTCGGCAATAATTTGAGCATCTGCATCTTTAATCTGCATTTTTGCCTTGCCGTTCATATTTTTCAAATTATAGTTTATATTGCCGTTGATATCACCGTTAGCAAGTTTGAAACTATAATTATCAATATCAAGAATTTGATTATTATCTAAAGTGAAATGAGATGTAAAATCTGTTGCCGTCGCTTTTTTAATCAAAACATTATCTGCTTTGATATTTGCATTTTTAACAACTACGCTATCTGCCGGAAGCAATTGCTCAGGTGTTTGCGCCATTGTTTTATTATGAGTATTATCAACTTCAATATCATTAAGTGCGCTTGTAATAACATTCAAATTCAATTCGTCCATATTGATATTTAATTCTTCAACTTCCACAGGACGAACCGGTTTATTAACAATTTTGGCAGTCATCAATATATCATTTGTCAAAACAATTGCTTTAGTTGTCAGATTAATATAATCTTTTTGGAAATCAATATTAATATCTCTAACAGTAGAATCTAACAATGGGATATCAACACTATTGATATTCAAAAAACCCAAGGCATAAGGCGCTAAAGATGTTCCGTTCAACAAAATATCAGTGGTAAATACACCTTGTTTAATCGTTGGTTTTTTGAGCAAAATATTGAAAATTCTTGCATTTGTCGGGTGTTCCGTTTTAACTCGGAAATTTTTAAATCTCAATACATTATTATTTAACAATGCAATTTCGCCTGATGCATTTAACAAATTCTGAACAGAAGTTTTCTTGTTTTGTGAAGTAATCATTTGATTATAATTCATTGAATTAATTTTCACTCTATCCGGATATAAAGTAACATCAGACAAAATAGACACAGGATTGGTCGTCATTTCTTCAGTATTCAACGCTCCGGTCGGTGCACCGGCTAAAGTTGCGCCCATATAATATAGCGAAGCATTTTCACCCAAATTTAATTTCGATTTTGCGTGCAATGAGTTTAGATTTCCTGTCAATTTAGAATAGAAATTAATATTACCTTTTGACTTAATCGGATAAACTGATTTTGAATTAAAAAATCTATCAAAGAAAATTTGAGTAAGTTTTGCACTCACTGAAAGATTTACCGCAGGATTATCCGAGTAAACATTTCCAATTCTACCATTCAAAAATACCGGCATTGAACTTACTCTTGAATTTATTTTATCCAGATATATAGTTTCACCACGCATATTCAAATTGCCATTCAAAACTTTCACAAAAGCGTCAAACGGTTTGTATTTAAACGTAATATCTTTTAAGTTTGTATTTGCATAAACAGAATTATTTTTTATACTGCCATTGATATCTATTTTACCGTCAATATCCACAATATTATTGATTTCTGTCGCTAAATTTTTCGGCAACGCTATTTGATTTTTAATGGAGTCAATTGTACTCACATCAAAATTTTTGAAATTGAAGGTTGCATCAGCAATATTCAAATCCTCTTTATCAATATCTTTTGACGTAAAAGCTAACGTAAATGGATTACCGTTAAACAGACCTTTCAAGTTTGTAGTTTTGAGCATTCCTTTATTAACAGTAAACCCACCACCGTCAAGTTTTATAGGATTTGAACTCGACATATTAGACAAGAATTTGCCATCAACTTTCACCTTGTTGTAATCAATATTATCAGCATCTGCAACACCTTTATACCCACCGTTAAAGGATACAAAGACATTGCCAAGTTCGTTTTTGTATGGCATTACCTGATTTGGGTGAAGCATATCGAAAATATCTGCCAATTTGAACTTATCAGACTTTGCTTTCAAATCAATTTCAGAATTTGAACCTGTTCCCCAAACATGAACTTTAGAATTTCGAACATTACCAGTCACATCATAGCTTGAATCGTATTGGTCAAAATTAACAAGCCCATTAACATTTGTGAATGGCAAAAAAGTATCTTGCATTATAGTCGTTGCGTTGTGCAAAGTCACAGTTCCACTGGCAAACAAATCTTCATTAAACACAATTTCTTCGGCTTGTTTGTCAACGTTTCCGTAAATATGTAAAAACACATCAGCAATTCCGTCTGGGTGTGTAAACGGTTTGACAACTTTTTGAACATCTACCAAAATCGGTGATGTTTGAATTGTTTTAATCAATTTTTTAATATCTTGACCTTTTGATTTTACATAAACATTCAATTTGCCAAGAACAACACAATCACCATAAATTTCTGTAAATTTGTTATTTATCGTTGCGTTTGTAGTTTTGAAAGTAACTTTTTTATCATCAAATTTCACATAACCTGCTCCGTTATGCAAAACTAAATTATTAACCTCAATAAATGAAGCGGTTACATTCCTAAAATTGATACTTCCCCAAAGATGCGGATCAACCTTCTTGCCGGCAGAACGCAAATCAATATTTCCCAAACCGGAAATATTCATCATCGGTACAGGACCTATTTGGAAATTCAGAATTTCATGTAAAGGATTTAAAACCTCTTGAGCCGGTTCAAGAACAACTGAATCTGAACTTTTTATATTTAATTCTGAATATTTTGACCCGTCAATCAATGCAAATCCGTAAACTTTAACATATTGGTCATTTGTTGTTGGGACAAATACATTCAAGTTCATCTTTTTACCAACAAAATCCAAATCAATTTTAGCGTTACCATTAGCACCTTTTATCGGGTGGATAAGGAAAGCATCTCTTAATTTCACATAACCTTTAACATCAGGGAATGTTCCGTGACCTTTGAAAGTCAAATTACCTTCACCTTTGCCATAGAATTTATATTTTTTCAACTTATAAAAATTGAATTCTTTAGGTAATTGCTCTGTCCACGGCAAAATCGCAACAACATCTTCTAATTTTGTATCTTTTACACCAACATTTATATTATAAGAAGGGATTTTATTACCCAAATTGTAAATTTTACCCTTTAAATAAGCATGGATATTGTCACTATTTATACTTACATCTTTGAAAACAATTCCGTTTTCAATAGTACCAAAATCAATTTTTGCAACCAAATCTTTTGGATAAACAATAGATGCAACTTCATCTTTACCAACGATTTTCAAATCCTTTGACACAATCTCAGTTGAAATCTTTTTGTGTCCAAATTTGTCATCTTTTGTATTTGCGTTTACGCTTAAAATTCCATTAACATCGGTGATAATGCCATTTGTCCAATATTTTACATAATGAGAAAATGCAGACAAATCCAACTCATCAATCTGTGCAAAAACTTTCAATGTATCTTCACTGATTTTATTTATTGGCAAACGAATATCCACATCAGCAATAATCGGAATAGATTTTTTCCCTAACAACAATGTACTATCTGTCGCAAATCGAACTTGTTTATTAGGAATAAATTCACCATGCCTGAAATATTTACCACTGTATGTGATTTTTTGATTATACTTTTTATCATCTAGATTGATTGAATATTTTCCCAAATCAAGATTTACTTTTGTAAGCTCAAAATCACTCTTTTTTTCAGGAAAGTTCAACAAATATTGTCCCAAACGGAATTCTGACTCTTTCGTAAAAATGAAATTAAATTCTTCACTTTTGGCAGAAAGAGCGGATACTACAATCTTCTTTTTCAATAACGGAAGTAACTTGATATGAGCTTTGGGAGAAATTACCAATGCAGCATTAGTTCCATCATCATTGAGCAATGCAATTTGGTCAGATTTAATCCATACAGAAGGGAACACACCCATCGTTAATTTTGGATTACCAATATCAACACGGAAATTTGTGTTTTTGTAAATCAAATCTTCAATTTGAGATTTGTGTGCTTTTATATTAACAATAGCAGGTATTCCCCACGTATATAAACCGCAGGTTATTGTTAATATACTTATTGCAGTTACAATTTTCCACTTTTTTCTCATATTACAATCATTATATTATAATTTGCGCAATAAGTACATTAAAAAATATCCCCCATTTCTAGTATTTTTCACATAAAACCTGAAAATATCCTTGCGGGTGGAAACAATTTGGACATTGCTCCGGAGCAGATTTGCCTTTATATAAATAACCGCATTTTCTGCAAAGCCAAGTGGTTTCAGTTTCTTTATCAAACACAGTACCGTTTAGCAAAACTTCATATAACTTTTTGAAACGTTTTGCATGATGTTCTTCCGCCTCACGAACATTATGGAAAGTTGTTGCAATAAGTTCAAACCCTTCTTCTTTTGCAACTTGTTCACCTTCTTTATATAAAACGTCGTATTCTTCTGTTTCTCCGGCAATTGCACTGGCTAAATTCTCTTCTGTTTTGCCGAGTTCAAACGGATAATACCCCGTAACATGTGCCAATTGATTTGGAATTACATGTTTGTAAAACAATTTTGCATGCTCAAGTTCATTGTCTGCTGTCTGCGCAAAAATTTCACTAATTTGCTCATAACCTTCTTTTTTCGCAACTTTAGAATAATATGTATAACGATTTCTTGCTTGTGCTTCTCCTGCAAAAGCGTTTATCAAATTTTGTTCAGTCTTAGTTCCTCTTAATTTTTCGTCCATAAAAATTTCTCCATATCCTACAGAAAAATATTATCCGAATTTTTCAGTTTTACCCATTAGAAAAACGACTAATCCGTTAGGGCAATTATATTTGTCGAAATCAAAACTTTTTGGCGATTATTTTATCTGAAAAATTTATCAAAATAATACTATGATAGTTAGGAAAATTATGACAGACTTGTTATACTACACAAAAAAAATTGCTCAAAAGATTTCATACTATGACGCAATAATAGATTTCACCGAAGACAGTCACTGGTTTAACCCATTCTATAAACAACCGGAAGTAACTGTCATTTGGATTGACACTCCGCCCAAAGATGAAAAATGGAACATATAATAAAAAAAGACTAATTTATTTTTATATACGCTTTCATAATTTTATTTTCAAGGGTATCATTAATTGCTTTTTGAACCTTTTCAAGCGGATATTCGGTAGACAAACCTTGAACTTTAACCTCTTTATTTGTAAGAAGATTTAAAGAATCTTTCAAATCCGCAGGAGATGGAGAATAACTACCCAAAACCGTCAATTCTCTATAATAAATTTCGTTATTCGCATACCCAAAATTATTTGGAGTGCTCGAAAATACCAAAATTTTGCCACCATCACGCACAAATTTTAACGCCGTATCTATAGCCTTGTCCGACCCTGATGTCATAAAAACGCCATCAGCCTTTATGCTATCACACATTTCAGGCACCTTAAACGCTTCAATACCGAGATTTTTTAACATTTCTACTCTTGATGATATCAAATCACAACCGATAACATTCATTCCAAACGCTCTCAACGCTTGCGCCATCAAAATACCAACAGAACCTAAACCGATTACCAAAGCGGTTGAATTTTCTTTCAAGCCTGCACGCTTAACCGCACGAACACAACAACCCAACGGCTCATAAAAAGATGCCTCAATATTGGTTAAATTTTGCGGTTTTATATAAGCGACATTTTGCAAATGTTCTTCTGAAACATAAACCAATTCACTAAATCCCCCAGGACGAATGTTTGTTTCTTTGAAATGTCTACACATTGAAACGTTACCATTTTTACAGTATTCACACTTTCCGCAAGGAATATGGTGAGATGTGACAATAACATCATCAACTTTGAAATCTGTCGCAGAATTTATTTCAACAATTTGAGCAACAATTTCATGACCCAAAATAGTACCGTTTTTGACCAAATGCTGCTTTAATTTCACGATATCGGACCCGCACAATCCACACCCCAGAACCTTTACAATTGCACCGGTTCTACCGTTTAATGTTTCATTTTCACGAGTTTTTACAACTAATATATCATTTTCTAATTCTGCAACTTTCATAAAACCCTCTTTTCTGCAAAACGATTTTATCACAAACAGAAATCCGTTCTTAAATTTAAAATTAATTCCTATTTTGCAACAATGCCTTTTTCTGCAAAATACAATCTGAAATAGAAACAAGCAACGTGCTGAATAGAATCAACTCTAATCCATTGACGAGTTGCCTTAAATCTTATTGTACCTTTTGATTTGTTTGGATTTTTATGAGCATAATTATTTTTATCATTATTAAATAAAATCATTTGTGATAATGCGGTTTTTCTGCACGCTTCAAGAATTTCTTCGGCTTTTTCGTCCATTCCTAACTTTTTAGCCAAATAATATGCACCGATTAACCCTTCAGAGCGAGAACCGTCAGGATAGAAATGATCGCCATATTGATAATAATAACTACCTTCGTAATCAATATATGGAGTATCATCTCGTTTGTACATTTTTGACATCATTGTCGCAGCATCACCTAGCACAAAATTTATATAATTTTCTTTTCTAAACTCAGGATTTGTCGCCCATTCTTCAATAGCCTGCATCAACCACGCATCAGATGGCAATGCTGTAAACAGATCTGAGTATATTTTTGGACGTTCGTCAACAATCCAATCCAGCGCAAGTTTTGCTTTTTCTATAACTTGTTGACGTAATTTTTCATCATCTTCAAAATAGTTAGCAAACAAAGCCAAACCTAACAACGCTTCTCCTGGGTAATAGAATGAGAAAGTTTTTCTACGTTCTTCATCAGACATATTGATAAGCGGTTGTCCTTTTTGAAAACTCGGGTGAATATAATACCCCAAAAGTTCACCAGTTTTATAAACTCTGGAAAGAATATGTCTTGTGTACTTTTTGATGTATTCATCATAAGATTTGTCTCCCGTTTCATTACGATATTTCATAATCGCAACCAAAATCATGCCGGTTCCGCCAAGTTTTCCTTTTTCGTTGTAGTGAATATACCCTGCTGTTTCACCCTCATAATCGTGTTCACGAGTAAGAGTAATACTAAAATTAATACCTCTTTTGGCAGCCTCTAAATATTTTTTATCTTTAGTTAATTGATACGCTCTGATTAAACAAACAATACCGCCGCAATGCCTTAAATCATTGTAGTACAAATCATCAATCGGTCTTTTCGGGTGTTCGTGGTCAACATAATTATCTTCTTTTGCATCGTAGTAATACAAGTACTTACCGTCCGGCAATTGATGTTCCAAAATCCAATCAGCACCTGCCATTGCCTGACTAACAATTTCTTCAGGTGAATATTTGTACAAAATATTTCCACGATACAGTGGCAACAATTCATCTTTATATGTCACAAATGCACGACTTTTCACAACAAAAGCCTTGTGAGGAGTTTTTTTCAGAATTCTTATTCTTTCTGAAATACTATTAGTTAAATCTTTTATATAAGTTTTTCTAAGCATTGTATTGAATGCCGATTTTGTATCCATCTGACTGTTTACCCACGCATCAGTCGGCATATAAATCGTAGGACGACCGTTCAAAATTATTTTTATACCCGTAATCCCAGGTTCAAACCTTTCCGGAGTAAATTCACCGGAATGAATTTTTTTAATATCGGCAGGAATTGTTTCATAAATATATTCAAACAAAATTCTGCATTTTTCATGATTTTCAAGTTCAAAACGGTCAAATGTTTTGTAACTTCTGATTTTTTCGATATCACGATTAATTGTTTCATTCAAATCCTTACGGCAAGAACCCCATCTGATTGGAGTCAAACCTTCTTGAAACAATGTAATGTATAAAAAAGTTTTTGTATTATCAAATTGAATTATATCGGACAAATCATACTTTTGCGAGTCGACGTTTCCGCCGGAAATCAACGCTTGACGAATATCGTCAACTAATAACTTTAATTGTGAAAAATCTTTTTGATAAAATTCTCTGTCAATATTGTTTTGTACCGAATAATCCATCTTAACCCTCTTTCAATTTGTAACGATTATAACATAAAAGTTAAATTTTGTAACATTTTTGCTAAATCCTTCAAATTCACTTATGCTAAGGGAGAAAGGATACAACAATGAAAAATGTAATTATATACACAGATAAAAACAGTTCAACCATTGCTGATACAATTTCAACAATTGATGACGTTAATATAAGACTTGAAAACGCTGACTCACTAAAAGATTACGAAACACTAAACCCTGGAGTAATCATTATTGAAAGCGTGCCAAACATCAAAGATGTTTTGATGGTAACAAAATTCAAATATCCGATATTGTTTATCGGAGAAACCTTCAAAGGTTGCACAGTAAGAGCAGTTGCTTTTGACTACATCAAAACACCGGTTGATAATCAAGAATTGATTGTTCGTGTAAAAAATATGTTAAAAATCAAAGATTTGAGAGATAAACTTAAAACTCTTTCAACTACTGATGAATTAACAGGTCTACACAACAGAAAATATCTACTTGAACGTATGGAACAAGAAATTTCTCGTGCAAGACGTTATGGCACAGCATTGTCAGTATTGTTATTTGACTTAGACTTCTTTAAAGTTGTTAATGATATTTACGGTTATGAATGGGGTGACGTATTGCTTCGTTCAATCGCCGATAAATTAAAACAACTAATCAGAAAAGAAGATATTATTACAAGATACGGCGATGAAGAATTTGTAGTTGTTCTTCCAAATACATCAGAAGATAACGCATTTTTGTTTGCTGAAAGATTCCGTAAAGATATCGAAAGAATGGAATTTATTCCAGCAGGAGAAGAAGAAAGACACCCTATCACAATTTCAGGTGGTATTTCAACCTATCCATGCTTTAAAGATGCTGAAGAAGATGCAAATACAATCATCAGATACGCTGAACACGCATTATACAACGCTAAAAAGCGTGGTAAAAATAAAATTGTTCAATTCTCTCAATTAAACTTGGGCGAAAATTAACAATAAGCATTCTGGAAAGTAAAATTTTCAGGATGAAACAAAAATCCTTTCTGAACACTTATATAGTGTAAATCTGGTTAATAGGCGGTTTTATTTGACCGCCTTTTGTTTTAAAAATTATGCAACACATAGAATTCGAGAACATTACAACTTCACAAATTGATGCTCAACTCAATCACGATGTATTGGATTATCAGGACAAATGCTTTAAAATCGGGTTAGTTGTATATTTGATTTTGATATTCATATTCCGAGGATTTTTTACGTATTGGTTCAAATTCGGATTTGCCTTTCCGGCATATACAGCCTACGAACAAATAAAAATTGATAATGACCCGATTCAAACAAATTATACAGACTCACAACAAGCAGAAAAAACTTTTATGTTCACATCATTATTAAATGGGCATAAGATAAAAATTATACCAATGGCACATTATGAAATGTCGTGCATGCCTGTTGCTTATAATCACGATTTTCTATTTATCGATGCATTTTTTGATAGTGCAGCATTGTATGACTTAGGTTGTGCATGGGGGAAAATGGGTAATAAAGAATATTATCGTAACAATTTTAGAAGTTATAGCGAAAAAAATGAAATGAACGGCTCTCGAGTACTATGGACAGAAGCGAAACATTACATGCCGCAAGAAGAATGGGAATATGCAAGAACGCACTATTCACATACCCATATTGTACCTGCAAATAAAAATATTATGGGAGCATTGTTGAGTATAAAAACTTGGCAAAATGTGAAACTTGAAGGCGAATTGATTGACATGGAATACATCGACAAATCTGGCAGAACACATATTTATAAAACAAGTATGAGCAGAACCGACCGTGAACCTGGGGGCGATAGAGGTCATGGGAGTTGCGAAACCTTATACCTAACACAAATTCAAATCGGCAATAAAGTTTATAAATAAGATTTGTTTTGAACTGTTTTTACTAATGCGGTCAGAGTGGCAACTATTTTACCCCCCCCTCGAAATCATAGATTTCGGTTCCCCCTCAAGGGGGGCACATTATGAAACGTAGGTCACGGCACCGCCTGACATGTAAAATTACCCCATCGGCATTGCAACATCGACCAACTAAAATAAAAAGGCGGAATTGTATTCCGCCCAGTTCGTAAATTATTGAGTATTTATTAATGATTTTTATACATCTCTGTGACCGGTATACATTTTGTGGTCAATCACGGCAGTTTTTTGGTTTGCTGCCATTTTGCCGACTATCAAATGATATGCCAACACTGTAGCCGCACCAACTCCTGCCAAAACTTTGCCAGATGTTCCAATATGTTTCAATGGGTGTTTAACAATTTGTGCAAACTTAGGACCTTCTTTTGCAAATGCTTTTGGTAATGTATTAAACACCCAAGAGCCCGCTAACATTGTCACAGCAGTCGCAGCACCATAACCTATACCTTTAGCGGTTGACATTGCCATTTGTCCAAACGAAGCAAAGAATTTCCAAACATTTGCTATTTTATCTTTCAATGTTGTTTTCTTTTTTGTCTGAGTTGTATCTTGTTCTGTTTCAGTTTTATTTTCAAAAAGTTTTTCACTATCTGTATCTTTTTCAACAAGTACAGACGGTTCAATATCTGCGCCAACTTCTTTCACTGTTCCGTCAGAAGTAATCACATATCCGGAACCATCAAATTTATTTTTTTCTTTTAAATAAATCGTATTATCTTCTTTGGAATACAATTTTTCCCAATTTTCGTCATTCAAATGTGCTTTATAATCAGCAATTTTTTGTTCTTTATTTTGAGGAGTCTGCTCTTTTCCATCAGCTTCCTTAACTGCCTCAAAATTCGGCAATTGACTCTTAAATGCCTCTAACAAATTTGTATTATTCGCTACAGTTGCCCCTTCCAAACCTTTATTCAAACCAACAACGGTAGAATTTTCTGTGAATTCTTTATCGTTTGTTTTGTTTTGATAATTATCACTTGCCCTGAAGCTTACCGGATTGAAACTAACTTTCATAACACACACTCCTTTTGCAATATTGAAAACACTAAATTAAAAATTTTTGCTACCTGTTTATAATTTGTTACATTCCAAACAACGATAACTGTGGAATGCCATCCTCATTATTACTCATTTTCTTCCGAGTTGCAAGGTTATTTGAAAAATCTTTTTGCATTTTTATCATCAAATCTTCTGAGCGTTTAATTACCGCATTCGGCAAACCAGCCATCTTTGCAACTTGGATACCGTAACTCTTGCTTGCTCCACCTTGAACAATTTTTCTCAAAAATTCAATTTCGCCATTTTGTTCAGACACCGTAATTCTATAATTTTTAATTTGCGGATAAGTTTTTGTCATAACATTCAACTCGTGATAGTGAGTCGCAAAAATACATCTAGCCTTAACCTTTGTTGCAATATATTCAGCAACAGCCCAAGCAATCGCAACACCGTCATAAGTACTTGTTCCCCTACCGATTTCATCAAGCAAAATGAAACTTTTTGATGTTGCAGAGTTTAAAATATACGAAGTTTCAATCATCTCAACCATAAAAGTAGATTGTCCCAACGTCAAATCATCACTTGCGCCAACTCTTGTGAATATCTTATCTGCAATCCCGATTTTTGCAAAATCCGCAGGAACCCACGAACCAATTTGTGCCAAAATCAAAATCAACGCATTTTGTCGCATAAACGTTGATTTACCAGCCATATTCGGACCGGTTAAAATCATGAACTGTGTAGTATCTGTTGAATTCGATTTCAATTCTAAATCATTCGATACATATTCACCAAGCGGCAAAATCTTTTCTAATACAGGGTGACGACCGTTTTTGATAAACAAATCATCAGACTCATCAATTTCAGGTTTGCAATAATTATTTTCAACCGCAATTTCTGCTAAAGAAATTAAAACGTCCGCTTTTGCAAGCGCATCTGCAATTTCTCTGATTTTTGATACAAATTCTTTTGCATATTCCCTGAAATCAGTGAATAATTTGTATTCAAGTTCTGTAGATTTGAATTTCGCTGCCAAAACATCATCTTCGTGTTTTTTCAATTCATCTGTAATAAATCTTTCTGCACCTGTCAACGTTTGTTTTCTGACATAAGACTCAGGAACCAAGTTCAAGAAAGAATTAGTCACTTCAATAAAATACCCAAAAACTTTGTTATATCCTATTTTTAAGTTTTTGATACCGGTTCTTTCTTTTTCTAATTCTTCAAAAGATTTTAACCATTCCTCTCCACCAGTGAGCAAATCTCTGAAATAATCCAACTCACCGCTAACACGAGGTTTGATAATTCCACCTTCTTTGAGTAAAATTGGCGGATTGTCAACAATTGTATTTTCAATCATTGATACCAAGTCTTGAATTTGCGCTTCATACTCACGAACGGTAGAAAAAACATCGTATTCCAACCCTTGAGTAACTTCCAAAATCTTAGGCAACATGCTCAAAGACAACTTCAAACTTACAAAATCTTTAGGACTGGCAGAACCGTTACTCATTCTTGTTGAAAGTCTTTGGATATCATAAATTTTTTCCAAACAGTCTGACAATTCAAAACGAACTTGCTCTTTTTCAACAAATTCAGATACAGAATTTTGACGAGCCATAATATCATCTACATTTTTCAACGGCTGACAAATCCAATTTTTGATAAGTCTTGCACCCATATTTGTCTTTGTTTTATCAATTGCCCAAAGTAATGAGCCATATTTATTTTTTTCACGCAAAGTTTCGACAAGTTCTAAATTTTTGCGAGTCGATGCGTCCAAAATCATATATTCAGAAAGTTCGTAAGATTCAATTCTGTCAAATTTTGGCATATTTCCTTTTAAAGTTTCCCAAACATAAGCAAGCAAAGCACCTGCGGCTCTAAATCCTGTTTTATATTTAGAATAACCAAAACTTTCTAAACTTTGAGTTTTAAATACAGTTTTCAAGTTATTTTCGGCAAAATTCACTTCAAAAACAGAAGACGGGATTTTGGAACAATTGTATCTTTTAGTTATTTCATCAGGCAGATTAATAACTTCATCTGGTACAATTTGAAAAGGTTTGATATCTTGTTTCAAACTCGGACCAACGATTTCAGAAGGATTTAATCTTGCTAACTCTGCCATAATCAGATTTAACGGCGCTTGAGTTGTTTTGAATTCACCTGTCGAAATATCTGTATAAGAAAACCCGTAAATATCTTGTTTTTCATCTTTACAGATAGAGCAAATATAGTTATTAGAATTTTGTTTGAGCAAATTACTTTCGGTCAATGTTCCTGCAGTAATTACCCTTGTAACTCCACGTTTAACTAGCCCTTTCGCAAATTTTGGGTCCTCCAATTGGTCACAAATTGCAACTTTGTAATTTTTCTGAACTAATTTTTCCAAGTAATTGTCAGCCGCTTTGGCAGGAATACCGGCAAGCGGCACTCTACCTAACTTCGGACCCGCATCACGACCGGTTAGCGTTAACTCTAATTCTTTAGACATCACAAGAGCATCTTCAAAAAAAGTTTCGTAAAAATCACCTAAACGATACCACAGCAAAATTCCCGGATTTTCATTTTTTATTTTTAAATATTGCTGCATTACAGGCGTTGTATCTTCTAACTTAACTTCCCAACTGTTTATGTGATTGATTTCCGTTTTGCTCATATTATAATATTCATATAAAAATGAGAGGATTTCAACATGAGTTGTTTAAAAAATGTAACACGAGCAATATTTCTAACCGTACTTATTGGCGGATTTATAGCACTTGGCGGCAAGGATTTTTTAATGAAACAATTCAAAAATTTTGTTAATCCAAGCCACGATGTTGTATTAGAACGTGCTCAAAAAGTCGGTGATTTTTCAAAAATAAACAATGAATTTGAAATCGAAAAAGCAGCAGGAATTATGGACTACAAAGCCGTGCTAGCAGAACACAAAGCGTCCGGTCAAAAAATGGTTGTAGTTGATTCAGGTAAAAAAGCATTGCTTACACAGGCTGATATAACCGCAAGTAACGCAGAAGACAGAATTAAACAAGCAATTCAAAAAATAAAATACCATTCAGAAGCCGTTGAAGAATTTCACGTAACTGAAAAAGGAACAATGACATCTTATGGACAAAAAGTTCCTTATGTAAAATTCAATGCTCGTATCAAAAAACTTCCTATTGGCGAACTTTCCGGAATAATTTCGGTTGTTAAAGACTCAAAAGGGAACGACAAAATCTTAGTTTCTGTCAACGAAAAATCAAAATATTCACAACTCATTGCAAATGAATTTTTTAAAGAAATTAAGTAGTGGAATTGTAGCAATGAGCAAATAAATTTTCTTGTTATTCAGAATCTGTCTGTATTAAGTGTTCTACACCTTCATATATAACAGACTCTGAATCTAGTTCAGAGTGACTATTTGGTGAGCATAGCAAGAGATACGTCATTCTGAAAAGATTAAAAATCAAGCAATTTCTAATTGCGTAGATTTTATCTTATTCAGAATCTGTTATAAAAAATTTGTTTTATAACAGTCTATTTTTACCCCCCTTCGAAATCATAGATTTCGGTTCCCCCGCGTGGGGAACATTATGAAATGTAGGTCACGGCACCGCCTGACACGTAAAATTAACCCCATCGGCATGTCAACACCAACCTACTTTTCCAATTCAGGCTTTTTCTGGTTTGCCACAGAATTATTACATTACTTTGGCAGTAAAAAAGCGAAGTTTTGTAACTTCGCCTTTTTAATATTTTTATAAATTGTATTTAACTATTTTCTACCTCTAATATATCCCAATACGCCATTTATAAAGGTTAATGGGTGAACCGGACACCCTGGGATATACAAATCAACCGGATATTTTTCCAAAAATTCACGATTGATTTCGGTACTATCTTGGTAAATTCCACCAGAAATTGCACACGCACCACATAAAATTACCAACTTAGGTGCCGGAACTGATTTATAGCAATCTTCCAATGCATAAGCCATATTCTTTGTGATAGGTCCTGTAATCACAATACCATCAGCATGACGAGGAGATGCCACAAAATCTATTCCAAATCTGCTCATATCAAAATTAACATTGTTACAAGCGTTCAACTCCATTTCACAACCGTTGCAACCACCGGCAGAAACTTGACGCAACTTCAAAGAATGACCAAACATTTTGATAATTTCTTCTTTTGTTTCAATAGCAGTTCTCAAATAATCGTCATAAGTTGTTTCTGTTGTAACAACAAGTTTTTCACGACTTGTTGATGTCAATTTGTAATTATTTGTCAATTCAATTGCATTACATGCTCTTTCACACGCACCACAGAATGTACATTTACCCATATCAATTGATAAAGGGTTTAAATTTAATGCACCTGTAGGACAAACACCTTCGCAGCTGCTTGTGTCTTCACCTTGATGCAACACCGGAAAACCTCTAAATTGTTCTCTCATCGGTGCATTTTCTATATCTTTAATATATTGTTTTCCTTGATAAATTCTTGCTTTTAAAGTATCTAACATTATTACTATTCCTTATAAATCATTACCTGAATATGATAAATTGAAGCTTTTGTTACATAGCGGGAAGTCTGAAACTCCATTGTTTCTAACCGCTAACGCTAAACCGTACCAATTGTTAAATGACGGGTCTTTAATCTTGTAACGAGAGATTTTTCTATTAATATCAGTCATCACAACATGTACAATTTCACCTCTCCAACCTTCTGCCAAGGAAATTACTATTGTATCTGCGGATAATCTGTTATTAACACCGTCAGCAATAATCGGTTCATCTTTGTAATCTTTCAATTTTTCAAAAATTTTTCTTACCATTGCCAAAGATTGTTTAACTTCTTTATATCTCAACTTAAATCTTGAATTAACATCACCTGTAGCTTTGAACGGTTTACGTTTGATATCAAGTTCACTCATCCATTTGTCAGGGAAGTCAAATCTTGTATCAATATCAACACCTGATGCACGAGCCGCCATACCAACCAAACCGATTGATGCGGCTTTTTCCATACTTACAGTACCGGTTTTTTCAAGTCTTGACATTACTGTAGAATTTTTCAACATAGTTTTTGTCATTCTATCAACGTCTTTTTCAACTTTATCAAAAGTTTTCAAAGCAGTTGCAATTTTTTCATCTGACAAATCATAATTTACACCGCCTACAGTGACAAACCCTCTACCAAAACGGCTTCCGCACATCTCAAGCATTGTATTGATTACCAAAGTTCTTGTTGCCCCAAATACAGCAGAACCCATCAAATAAGCAATATCACCGGCAATTGCGCCCATATCACCAATTTGAATAGCCATTCTTTCCATTTCTAGAGCCGCTTTTCTGATTAACTGCGCTTTATTAGAAACTTTGATATCCTTCAAAACTTCCATTGCTTGAGAATATGCAATATTATAAGCAACTGCGCTATCTCCATTAATTGATTCGGCCAATTGATTAGATGGATTTTTCATCATCAAATCTTCAACACCACGGTGTTGGTAGCCCAACATAATTTCCAAATGATAAACCGTTTCGCCGTTACACATAAATCTAAAGTGTCCCGGTTCAATAACACCTGCGTGAATAGGTCCAACCGCAACTTGGTGAACTTCTTCGCCATTCATTTCAAAGAACGGATATTTGTCTTGATTTTTTCTCAACGGTTTCAACCATGGGTGATGTAGAGGTTCAATGCCGAATTGTTCGTAAAACTCACGTTCAAACACGTGGAATGACGGAACATCTTGTGTTATTGATTCGTAAGATTTATCGTTTTGTCCGAAAATTGCAGAAGACAAATAAATTTGAGAATTTGCATCATCTGCCAATGCGACAAATAATCTTACGCACCCGAAACCCCAATCTTTACCGAAAAATGCAATCGGTCTTTTGCCAAGATTGATAATTTCTTGTCTTAATTCATCAATTCCCATTCCAGGAATATCTGATAAATTTATTTTTGTATTATTTTTTACTGTTATCCATTTTGCCATAATTTTGTCCTTACCTTAAAACGCTCCCGCTGCTAATTTAATAATTTCATTCAAACAAGTCGGAATATAAATTCCCAAAACAAATACCATTACAAGCATTATTATTTGAGGAATATACATAAATGCTGAAAGTTTTTGTTTTCCGGCTTCCAAAAGTTTTGCCTTGTCTTCGCTCAATTCGCCAAATGCCATCTTGATAACAACTCTACCGATACCGAATAGAATAATTGTCAACAATAGAACGAATAAAACACACATTGCATAATGTTTACCGGCAATCATAGATTTAATCATAATAAATTCACTGATAAACAACAATGAAGTCGGGAATGCACAAATTGCTAAAAATGAAGCAACCCATAACCAACCTGTCTTGCCGTCAGCACTAATCAAACCGCTAACTGATTTAATTCTCTTTGACTCAAACAATTCTAAAACATTGCCTGAAGTTAGGAAAAATGATGCTTTAGCAAGTGAATGACCGATTAAATGCAACACAACTGCATAAAAAGCAAATCCGCCTAATGCCATACCTATTGCAAGAATTCCCATATTTTCAATTGAAGAATATGCAAGCATTCTTTTATAGTTTTTAATATGATAAACAAATACTGCTGCAACAAACAATGAAAGAAATCCCATTAACAAAAGCATTAATCTTGCATAGTTTGTACAATTTGCTAATTCCATAATTTTGAATACTCTAACAATTACTAAAAATGCAGAGTTTAATAATGTTGCAGACAACAATGCCGAAATTGGAGATGGTGCTTCAGAGTGAGCGTCAGGCAACCAAAAATGAACCGGAGCCAAACCCATTTTTGCACCGAAACCAAACAACATAAATATAAATGCTAATTTCAAAAACGGAAGGTCAAATGTTGCCGCATGTTCATATAATTGAGCATAGTTTAATGAGTTTACAGAACCTGAAGAAACATTTAATAAAATAATTCCAACAAATGCTAACGCAATACCGATTGAACAAATAAATACATATTTCCAAGCGGCTTCAATTGAATGTTTTGTTTTGTTGAAGTAAATCAAATAAGCACTTGATAATGTAGTAGCTTCAACTAAAACCCAAGAAACACCCAAATCAGTGCTCAATATCGTTCCTGTCATTGACAATACAAATATCAAAATCATAAATGAATAATGGCTGATTCTTCTGTCAGGAGTGTCAATATTTTTGACATATCCTGTATTATAAATTGCAACCATTAAATAAATTAAAGACAATACCAACAAGAAAATTCCGTTAGTATGGTCAACCGTAAAATACGGAATACTCAAACCAGAACCTTTGCCTGCAACTAACATCACACTGATTACAAAGTGGACAATCGCATAAGCATTCACCATCAAAGTGTTAAATGTTCTGTTTTTAATTAGCAATACTAATATGCACGCTATTATCGGAAAAATTAAAATCGTATTAATCATTGTATTCATAGTCCTTTAAATCTGATAAATTAGAAACTTCCAAATCCTTAAATTCTTTATTAATTTCATTTACAAACAAGCCCAATATGTAAACCGCAATAAACACATCAAGCAAAACACCCATATTAACCAACATAGGCATTTCTTTTGCAACTGACAAAGATAAAAGGAATATACCATTTTCCATTGTAATAAATTCAATTACGTTAGAAATAATTTTGTGTTTAATAGTAATCAGCCACAAACTGATAATAATTGTAGCCACTGACACTCCAAAATAAATCGGAGCAATCATTTTTACTGAAGAAACAAAATAACTTGATACCAAAAATCCTGCAAGCAAGATTACACTGGCTACAAACAAACAGTAAAAATGCGGAATGTTTGCCGCCACATCACGGTTTGAATGAGTTTGTTTCAAAACTTTGCACAAAAACCAAGGAATAACAATAGATTTAACTACTAATGTTTCAATGGTAAGAAATGCCAAGTTCAACCAATTATTATGTTCCATACCACAGCAACAAATCAAGAACAAAAGAATGCCTTGAACAATAAGCAGTCTAATATGTGCAATAATTCTGCTTGTTGCCGCCAAATATAACATTGTTAATCCAAATAAAATTATAAATCCGGTTGCCATCTCTTAACTAACCTCCAAACGCTCTAGCCATAACAAGTGATAGAACAACAAGTGCCAATGAACTCATTACAAAAATAAATTCAAACACGTGTGACATTCTAATTCTTGCCATTCCTGATTCTATAGTTCCGATTGCCACAGAAACAATACCTGCAACAACCAAGTAGCATAATACATGCAACAAAGTCGGCAAATTGTGAGGAATTACCATACAAGCAATCAACGAAGTGATTAAAAGCATTTTAATTCCGTTTGCCCAAGAATAAATCGCCAAGTCACTACCTGAATTGTCCAAAATCATAACTTCGTGAATCATTGTCAATTCCAAGTGAGTTGCCGGATCATCAACAGGAACTCTTGAACCTTCTATCAACATCATAATAAACAAAACAAGCACTGCAAATACGGTAATCAAAATACCATATCCGCCGGCATTCGAAATTATTTTAGACAAACTGTCAAATGTATAATTTCCGGTCAACGCCATTACGGAAGCAATTAACAAGAAAAATGCAGGTTCTACAATTGAAGTAAAACACGCTTCTCTTGACGCTCCCATACCTTCAAAACTGCTGCCTGTATCCATTGCAGAAATCAATGACATAAATTTTCCCAAGCCTAATATGTATGAAAATACAACCAAACCAACAGGAATATTTATAATTGCCTTTCCCGACGCAAGCGGTACAAATAATGCCGCAAACAATACAGTCGAAATCGCAAATACAGGAGCCAATTTGAATACAACTGATGTAGTTTTGCTTATTACAAAATCTTTCTTTATCAATCTGACAAAATCATGTAAAGGCTGAATTATAGAAGGTCCCTTCTTTCCTGCCCAAAATGCTTTTGTTTTTTTAATCAATCCCATCATCAAAAATGGAACAATTAAAAGAATTATTAAATTAATTACATTCATTATCATCTTTAATCTATCCTATAAACAAACTAGCTATAATTACTACCAATAAAAATATCAATCCGTATTTCAAATATGATTGAATATTACCGCTTTGCAAAGCTTCGAATTTGGTCAAGAACCATTCATCGAACTTCAACAAAGGATTAAGTACGTACGCTTCTTCAATATCTTCAATATGCAAACTGAAATGTGCCACTGTTGGGAACAATTTCTTAGGTTTTTCAACATCAAATACCTTTTTGAACAAAGGTTTTAACATTGATAAAAACGGACTTGCATAAGAAGATGCAGTATATTGCATGTGATTGTTTGCCCTGTTATAACCACAACCCCAAGTATCATGCAAAACAACTTTGCCTTTTGTAAGTTGTAATTTTAACAAAATCATTATCGCAACAAAAGCAACAAAACCAATCATACATAAAGCAATTGTTTGCATCATATTCAAAGGCATCATACAAACTTGACAGAAATTGAAAGTTTCCGGCAAGAAGCTAACCACAATACGTTTGATAAAACAGAATACATATTGAGGATAAACACCAATTAATAATGTAAACACTGCCAAAATTCCCATCGGAATTAACATTGATTTTTCGCAATCAGAGTCAACATGTTGAGCATTTTCGCTACGAGGCATACCTAAAAATATAATACTGAATGCCTTTGTAAAACATAGAATTGCCATTGTACCAACCAATGCCAAACCTGAAATAGCAAAGAACATAACAAGCATTATCATAAAGTTATGAACAGTTAATCCGCTGAACATACCAAAGTATATTAAAAATTCACTGACAAAACCGTTGAATGGAGGCAAACCGCAAATTGCAACAGAACCAACAAGGAACAATATTGCAGTAATTGGCATTGCTTTAATCAAACTACCTAAAATTTCAACATTTCTTGTGTGAGTTTTTATATAAACATTACCTGCTGCCAAGAACAATAATTCTTTGAAAATTGAGTGGTTAAGAACGTGTAAAACTGCTCCTGAAAAACCAAGAATTGCAACAAGTGAATTGTTACAAGCAAGTCCGAACATTCCAACACCCAAACCTATACCGATAATACCGATATTTTCAATACTATGGTATGCAAGTAATCTTTTCAAATCGTGTTGAGTGATGGCATATAAAACGCCATACAAAGCAGAAACTACAGAAATCAACAATACCAAACAAGCAATTCCTTTTGAAGGAACACCAATCAATGATATCATTCTGACAATTCCGTAAATACCTGTTTTAATCATTACACCTGACATAATGCCGCTGACATGAGATGGTGCAGCAGGGTGAGCATCAGGCAACCAGTTG
This sequence comes from Bacteroidaceae bacterium, assembly GCA_963635055.1. Taxonomy (GTDB): domain Bacteria; phylum Cyanobacteriota; class Vampirovibrionia; order Gastranaerophilales; family Gastranaerophilaceae; genus Zag111. The sequence goes on from CAVHEM010000083.1 coordinate 40,368, forward strand.
TGGAACGGAACAAAACCTGCTTTGGTTCCAAAACCGATGAATGATAAAATAAATACCAAATTTGCAAAAGATGTATGATTTTGCAATACGTTTTTGAAAGCTTCAAAATCAAAACTTCCTGCTTTAATCGCCATAATCGCAAATGCAATTATAATAAATAAAACAGAAACATGCATAAATACTAAGTATTTAATACCGGCTTTCAAAACCTCTTTTTTAGTACTTTCAAAAATAACTAGGAAAAATGAACTTAATGACATTATTTCCCAACATACTAAAAACATCAATGCATTTTGACAAGTAACAACTGCAAGCATTGATGCGATTAACATAGGTAAAAATACCAAGTGTGAATTCATATTTTTTGAATCAAGATACGGTTTCAAATATCCGTTAGAATAAATTACACCGAGCAGACTCATCACTGAAATCACAAGAATAAAAAACGCACTCAACGGATCGATAACAAACGAAACATTACCGAAAAATTCATTGAATGCAAAGTTTTTAACTAAACTTTCACCCCCGAAAAGCACTTTGCATGCAGGAATTGCGCAAAATACAGAACCAACTGCAACTAATAAAGTTAATACAGCAGTTTTGAATTTTTTACTAAAAATTCCGGCAACAAATCCGCTTATCAATAGGGTAAGTAATCCAATAAAAAAGCTATTCATAAATTCTCCACCTTAATCTAATACGGGACTGTATATTAATAAAATATTATAAAATTTTACCGCTAAATTTATCAAAAAATACAGGCAAAACCATTATAAATTTTATCCGTTTACCGTTGTAAATCTAACATAAATCAAAGTCAAGTAACTTTTTGTGATTACAAATTTTTACAAAATTTTCAAAAAATTTTTATAAAAAATAATCAATATATCTTGAAATTAAAATTTTACGTACTAGAATATCAGACGGACCCCGAAAGGTTTTGTAAATTTTGGACAATTAAAGAATTAATATTGTACCGAGCCCAATAAGCCCAGTCGCAACCGAATTATAAATAATTCGGGGTTAGTTATTTTACAAGAATAGTAGAAGTAAAAAGGAGATTAAGAAAATGGCAGATGAAGCAAGAGATTGCATCGCACCTAGCGAAGTAGCTCACGGATTCTCAGAAAAAGTTATGCCCGTAAAAGCAGCATACAGAAAATCAAAAATGTTTGTATTGGCAATTGCCGCTGGTGCATTTATCGCATTTGGTGCACAAGTTAGTTTGACAGTAACTTCAGGTGTTGCCGGAACATTAGGTTGGGGACTTGCAAAACTAATCGGAGCAATGGTATTCTCAGCAGGACTTATGATGGTTGTATTAACCGGTGCTGAATTGTTCACTGGTAACGTTATGATGATGTTTTCAGTTCTTGAAAAGAAAATTTCTTGGTTAAAATTATTAAGAAGTTGGTCAATCGTATACGTTGGTAACTTTGTAGGTTCAATGCTATTAGCGTTATTAGTATTTTGCGCAGCATTATACCAAAACAACGGATTTGACGTTGGTGTAAATACTTTAACTAACGCTCACATGAAAGTTAATCTTTCATTTGCAGAAGCATTTGCAAGAGGCGTTCTTTGTAACTGGTTAGTTTGTTTGGCTGTTTGGATGGCTACAAGTTCAAAAAGAGTTATCGGTAAAATATTTGCAATATTCTTCCCAATCATGACATTCGTTGCTTCAGGATATGAACACAGTGTTGCAAATATGTTTTTCATTCCAAGCGGAATTTTACTAAAATCAGTTCCACAAGTTGTTGCTGCTTCTAACCTTGGTGCTGACGTAGCATCACTAAGTTGGGGACACTTCTTCTTGAACAACTTGTTACCTGTAACTATCGGTAACGTTGTTGGGGCGTTAATATTTGTTGTATTATTGTTCTGGATTGCATACCTTAAAGATGACCACAACAAAAGCAATGCTAATGACTAATAAAAACTTTATAAGAAGTCGTTTTTTAAAACGGCTTCTTATTTTTTCTCAACAATGTATATAATTAATGGATTTTCAAATGAAAAAGATTTTATTTATTTTAATTCTGATATTACTAAATACCCCTCACGCTTTCGCAGAAAACTTTGACGAAGTTAATTTAGAATTCGATGAAACATTCACGCAACATACATTGAATGTTCAAGACAATTCTGCGAATGCAAAAAGCAAAATAACCAACAGAGTTGCAATAAATGAAACTGACATTGAAAATTTCGAGCAAACTCAACAAATTCCAACCGCTCCACAAATTTCTGAACCAACAAGTGAACGTTTCAGACTATTTAGCGGAATTGCAGAAACCGCTCAAAGTATTTACAATTTAAAAATCGAAGATACGGAATCTCCGTCCTCTTTATTTAAAGAACAATTAACCAAAAATTTTGAAGAAGGACCTGTTGAAAGCGTTCATGCTTGGGCAGTTGCTCAAATGAATTCAACAACGAACATACCGGAATCCGGTGACACTGACACAAGATTTAACGTAAACCTGATTAATATCTTGATTGATGCAAAAATGCGTGGCGGTAAAGATAATTTCCGTTTAATGCTTGACCCGACACACAGACATATTCCATTTTTCCAACCGTTCGTGCAAGATATTTATTACGAAACCAAAAGAATACCACACCATACATTATTAATAGGTAATTCAAGAACAGGTGTAGGTTATGAAGGTGCTCAATCACCATACACACTACCACTTGCTAACCGTTCACAAATTTCAAGAAATTTAGCCAACATAAGAAAGGTCGGTATCAGATTAAAAGGTAATTACTCACTTATGGATTACGACTTGGGCGGATACAGTTCTGATACATTATTTACCGAATTTATGCCCGGAGTTGAATTTGACGGCTGGGTAAACTTTAAACCGTTAGGCAAAACAGACGGAAGATATGGCAAACTAACAACAGGCGGCGGTATTGTTTCAGGCAGCAGAAATTCTATCAGTTACTTTCAAGGCGGCGCCTACATCGGTTATACCTACAAGAAATTTTGGACAAGAATGGAATACGCTGTAGCAGACGGTTCAAACGGCGGACAAGGTTTAACTCAAAAAAGACAACAAGGTTGGTATGTAACTCTTGGTTATCACGTGACCAAAAAACTTGAAGTAATTGCTCGTTATGATGAATTTGACCCTGACAAAACCAAACGTCATAACAACAAAAGAGAATACACTGCAGGGATAAATTATTATTTGAAAGGACAAGCGTTTAAAATATTTTTGAACTATGTATTTTGTCAAAACGATGCCACCAAAAACAGTCACAGAATTATTGTTGGCGGACAGATAATTATATAATATATAAAAGGCTTGAAGAAATTCTTCAAGCCCTTTACTATACTACTTTTTCGTAAATTTTTCCGGATTACAAAAGAAATGCCAAGCGGCTTCAAACTTTTCTTTAAATTTTTTAATTTCTTCCGGAGTTTCAAATTTATACAAAAAATTTCCGTCTTTATCAACAGCATAACGAGAAATATCATAAGGGAAAGTGCTATCTTTCACCCTAACAAAACAGGTTCCGTTTTCATTAAATGGCGACAATTGCACTCTCGCTTTACCGGTCTTTTTATCACGATATAAAACGATACCTCGAGAGTCATTCGTTTTTGTAACTTCGTCATTTGTAATTCCAAATCTTTTGAAAATATATTGATTAATCGGTCGTCTATAAATTGCTTTTTGTTTTATTCGATTTTCAGACACATAATTCATCAAATCTTTAATTTTAGAAATAACAGTCGGATTATTTTCAGAAATATATTTTTCAGCCTCTTCCAACGTTTCAAACTGTGCTTTAGTATCAATACCCGGCATATATTTGAATCGTTTATTATTCGTCTTTAAAAACGTTGCTGCATCGTAATCTTTACTATTTTTCAACACATACAAAACTGTATCTTTTTTACCGTTATATCCATCAAAAATTATTCGTTTATGTTTGCCAATTGCGTTTTCAAAGCCTTCTCGCATTCCTGGGATTGCTTTTCTATAATTTATAACAAACGTACCGCCGAAAGATACGTTATTATTAGATATTGAATTCATGTTTTCTCCTTTTTGTATACAAAACTAATATATATAACGCACGTAAAAATAAAATTTGCGTTATTTTTAATAAATTCTGCAAAAGCAATATATAAGAAGGTTTTGCCAATTTTTACATAGTATCAAATAGATACTATAAATTTTCACTCAAATTTCACAAAATAATAAACGAGCAAGCCAGTGAAACTTTGCGACAAGTTAGACAATACAAGAAACTTACCCGTTTATATTTAATTTATTACAATCTCCAGTTCAAGCCACCTTGACATACAACACCGGTTCTACCAAGGTTTCTGAATGTTGCTTGAGCATACATATCCAATCTGTCAGAGAATGATTTTGTCATACCCAATGCATATTGAACATAACCTTCTGCCAAGTGAACTGATGACAATGAAACATCACCCGCTCTACCGTTCAAACCGCCAAAGATGTTCCAAGCATAAGATACTTGAGCATAAGCGCTCCAAGTTTCTTTTTGCAAGATAAAGTTGATATTCGGAGCGATATTGAAGCCGTTCAAGAAACCGCTCTTCATGTGCATATCACCGTAGTCACTGTGATAATTTTGTTTACCAAACATGTTATAAGACAATGTCAATGCCGGTTGAATTTTGAAGTCATGAGTAACTTGAATGTCATACGCCGTCTTACTTGCCAAACCTGCAAAGTAACCAAATGCACGTTCAGAAGAATTTGCAACACTCATATCTGTTCCATAAATACCACCGTTAATCAAGGCAGTTTCAATGAATTTACCCTTCATCCAACTAGACATGAAACCGATTTGTGCGCCATTTTCATCAGCACTAACTTTATTGAATGTTTGGTGTCCGCCGGTATATGCGATATAACCGGTTGGAACCCAAGACCAACCACGTCTTAGACGTTTAACACCAAAGTCACTACCAACAATAAAGCCCCAAGAATTGTTACGAACTTTATCTAAGTCATGATTAAACTTAAATGTTTCAAAGTTACCGATAGCTTCTGTCCAAACTTCGCTTTCTCTCAATGTTCTGTCATAACTTGCAATACCTTCTACCAAAGCAGTTCTGTTTCTGAACATATCGCCATAACTTGGGCTATATCTTCTGATTTGAGCCTTATTGAACAATGAATCATTAACTGTCAATTGGTTCAAGTATGAAGCAGCCGTTGCAACTTGTCCTCTGAATACTTGAGGGTTAAAGCTTGTCAAATCTAATGAATAATTACCGTCATTTGCAGATGAAGCATTCAATCTGTAGTTACCGATTGGAGTAGCAATTTCTTTATCTGTACTTGTAAATTTAACTTCTTCACCAATCTTATCAGAATCGAAAATCTTACCTAATCTGATATGTTTAGAAATCGGTGCGCCATCACCAGACAAGTCGCCTTGGAAACCAAAGTCCGAAATATTGATTACACCTGTTTCACCTTTTGTAGAAACGCTAATTGTATTTGCTTTGATAACATCTGTTTTATGGTCACCAGAAGATCTTGCACTGATATCAATTGCGAAATCAGCCTGACCATCGCCATCTTTACCGTTATTAACAACCAAACTGTCAATTACGTTCTTAGTTGCTTTTCCATTCATCAAATCAACATAACCAGATGTTGCCAAACTAATCTTGTCAGTTGTTTGGTTCATACCTGTTGTTGACATATAGTACAATTTTGAAGTATCGTCAATTGACAAAGCACCGCCAGTAACACCTGAACTTGGGTCAGCAATTGTTAATGTTGAACCATTTTTCAATGCCATACTACCAGATGCAATCTTGCTACCTGAAGTTTCAAGTGTCAAACGAGAATCATCAAGTGTAACATTACCACCATTCTGAATATAATTACCTTCAGAATTTGTAACCTTAGTCAAGTCATCAGAAATGTATAAAGTACCGTTTGAAACAACCAAATTACCTGTGATAACATCATTGTTTCCATCAAGACGAACAACTGCATCTTCACCGTCAATACCCAAAGTTGCATTCTTTTCAACCGTAATTGTTGATTCTTTATCAACATCACCACCGGTTATTGTGTAAGAATTACCCTTGCGAACTTTAAAGTCACTTGCTTCCATTGACAAGTCAGATTTGTTTTCAGAAGAATTATTTACATCTAATACACTGTTTTTAAGAGTTACAGCACCACCAGAAATCTTGCTTGCAGGTGTTGCAAGAACAAGTTTAGAATTTTCCAGATTTGCAGTACCATCAGTTTGATTGTATGTAACATTATCTGTAGTAGTTTTGTTTACGTCAGTAAGTGACAATTCACCACCTGAAAGATTAATACTACCTGCAACAACATCACTTGTTCCGGACAATGCAACTTTACCGCCTGATTGATTTAATGTAGCATTTTCACCCAAATTGATATATGCACTCAATTCAACATCACCATCTGTAACATCTAAAGTACTATTATCAGTCAAGTAAATTTTAGCATCATTATTAACTATTCCGCCTGAAACAGTAACAGAACTTGTATCAGATGCAACCACTTGAGCGCCATCAGTTACGTAACCGCCGGCAACATCGAGTTTACTACCGTTATCAATATAAATCTTAGTATCAGTACCTTTGATAGTACCTTTTTCCATTGTCAAGTCACTACCTGCGGTATCCCCACCAATACCTACAACACCGCCAGAAATAACATCATTATCATTATTCATGGTAAATCCGTTACCTTTAACTAATGTTGTACCGCCGGTTTGAGTAAAGGTTCCTTCTGCGTGCTTATTAGTCATTGAATCAAGTACTAAAAGTCCGTTAGACATTGTCAATGAACCTTTCAAATCATCGGTTTCACCGTCAAGAATTACGTTGCCGCCGGTAATTTCCATTGTGCTGCCTTTTTCAACATTTACAGAAGCATCTTTGTAAACAGTACCACGAGCAACAGTAAAGGTTGCAGGGTCTGCAATAGTACCGATATTCAACGTACCTCCGGCAACTCTGTCATCTTCATTATTCATTGCGAATTTAGTATCAAGAATTGTTGTAGTACCGCCGGTTTGGTTAAAGACACCTGATTCAGACTTGCTAATATCTTTGATTACAAGGTCGCCGCCAGCCATATTAAGTTTGCCGTCATAAGTATCACCTTTATTCAAGGTCATCTTACCACCGTTTTGGTTTACGGTAGCACGGTTTCCGATATTTATGATTGCACTGGCATCAACTATACCTTCATTTTCAACATTCATTGAACTTGCATCTTTTAGATTGATAGTTGCATCATCGCTAATAGTACCGGAATTCAAAGTTAATGAAGAACGGTCATTCAAATTAACAACTGCCTCATCAGTAATTGCACCACCATCAATAGTCAATTTACTGTAATCGTCCATATTTACAGTCGCACCGGTTGCAATCTTACCATCTGTAACCGTCATTGTTGATTCATTGTTCATGTTGACAACAGCATTATCTGAAATTGTGCTGCTATTCATTTGGAAATCACTCTTATCTTTCAAAGTAATAGTAGCACCGGAACTGATTTCGCCGTCAGTCATCTTCATTCTGGCATTATCTTCCAAATTAACTTGGGCATTTTCGGTAATTTCGCCGCTAGACATTGTAAAGCCACTGTCATCTTTGAAATTCAATACAGAGTTTTCATCAATAGTTCCGTCAGTCATTGTCATTTGCGAACTATCATTGAAGTCCAAAATTGCTCCGTTTGTAATGTCACCATTTGACATATTCATCTGAGAACTGTCGTTAAATGTCAAATGAGCCTTGTCAGAGATTTCGCCTTTTGACATATTAAATTTAGAAGTATCTTTTAGTGATACGGTAGCACCACTTGTCACCTTACCACCGTTTAGGTTTACAGAACTTCCATTATCAACTTTAACAACAGCACTTGAAGAAATTGTACCTTCTGAAATGTTCAATTCGCTATCAGCAACTTCGCCACCAACTCGAACCAAACCACCGGAGATAATATCATCTTCGTTATTCAGATCAAAACCTTTGCCCGTAATAGTTGTAGTTCCGTCAGTTTGAGTAAAGGTTCCGAATTTGCCTTTTGTTACAGAATCAAGTGATACGTTACCTTTTGAAATCTCGATATTACCGTTAAATGTATCGCCGCTATCTAGAGCAAGTTTTCCACCTTTAACATAAATTGTACTGTCTTTAACAAGATTTGTAGTAACATCAGAGCCTACAGAACCTTTAGAAATTGTAAGAGATGACGGATCATCTGCAGTTCCGATAGTCAAAGAACCGCCTGTAATCTTATCCGCAGAATTGTTCAAATCGAAAGTTTCACCAGTAATCAAAGTATCGCCGCCGGTTTGTTTAAATTCGCCGCTCTCTTTTTTAGTAACACCTTTCAAATCTAAACTACCGCCTGACAAGTTGTAATCACCGGCAAAAGTATCATTTTTATCAAGTCTGACAGTACCACCCGATTGATTTACCTTACCTTGTTCACTGATTATCATTGTCGCATCAGAATCAAAAATACCATCACTAATATTGAACTCACCTTGATCATCAATATTCAAAGTAGCACCGTCATTAAACGTACCACCACTCATATTGAATTGACCTCTGTCAGTCAAATTAACAGTAGCATTCTTTGTAATGTTACCATCTGCCATATTAACGCTGCTTGTATCTGAAACATTCAATGTAGCGCCAGACTTGATAACACCACCAGCCATATTCATTGTTGACTCGTGTTCTAAGTTGATAGTAGCATCATCTGAAACAATACCACCATTCATATTGAACACACCTTCATTTGAAACATTCAATTCAGCATTAGAAGTTAATTTTCCTTTATCCATTGTGAATAAAGAATTTTCGGTAACATTGATTTTTGCATTGTTTTTAATTGTACCGTTTTTCATGTTGAAAGATGAATTATCTTCAAAGTTCAAAGAAGCGTTGTCAGAAACTTCTCCACCTGACATAGTCATTTTAGAATTGTCTTTGAATGTCAAATTAGATTTGTTAGTAATTTCGCCGTCAGACATATTAACAGCACTTGAATCTTCAACCTTGATTGTTGCACCGTCGGTGATTGAACCGCCGCTGACATTCAACGAACTATTATTTTTCACACGAACATTTGCAGAATCTGAAATTTTACCTTCTGACAATGTTAAATCACTATTTTCAGTATTTGCACCGATTGTAATTTTTCCGCCTGAAATGTTATCATCTTCATTGTTCAAATCAAAACCGGTACCTTCAATAAATGTTTCTCCGCCTGATTGAGTGAATTTACCAAATTGACTCTTGCTTGCATTATCCAAAGTCAAACGACCCAAAGTAACATCAAGATTACCTTCAAGTTTGTCATTACTGTCAAGTGTTAAATTACCACCGTTCAAATTCAACGTACTGTCTTTAACAATAGTTACGTCTGCATCTTTTGTTATTGTACCGTTTGAAACTGTCATTTTGGAAATGTCATTAACATCACCAACAATCAACGAACCGCCTGTAATACTATCTGCGGTATTATTTAAGTCAAAACCTGTACCGGTAACACGAGTTTCACCACCGGTTTGTTTCAATACACCAGTTGAAGATTTTTTAATTCCGACAAGTGCAAGACTTCCGGCTTCTAAATCGATAGTACCGGCATAACTGTCACTTGAATCCAGTGTTAATTTTCCGCCGGTTTGATTGATTGTAGCGTGTTCTGTCAAATTAACATTGGCATCTTTTGTAATTTCTCCACCATTGAAGTTCAATTTACTTTGAGAATTCAAATTAAGATTTGCACCCTCATCAACCATACCGTCATCCATGTTCATAACGGCTCTATCATCAAGAGTAATTGTAGAATTCTTTGTAATATTACCGTTTTTCATATTGAAAATACCGGTATCAGAAACGTTCAAACTTGCACCTGACTTGATTGCGCCGTTATCCATACTGATAACACCTTCTCTATCAACATTGATAGTTGCACCGTCAGAAATTATACCCTGTTTAATATCCATTGAACTTGAATTGGTAACGTTAATCGTAGCATCATTGGTTATTGTACCTTTGTTCATTGTCATTTTAGAATTATCTTTAAGGTCAATCATTGCTTTGTCAGAGATTGTACCTTCGTCCATAGTAAAGCTACTGTTATCTCTGAAACTTATAGTTGCGCCATCAGTAATTGAACCGTTACTCATATCGATTGAACTACCGTTATCTACAGTAACAGTTGTTGTCGAACCTGAAATAGTACCACCATCAATACCCAATGAACTTCCTGCAACAGAACCGCCAACAGAAACAGTACCGCCTGAAATCTTATCGTTCTTGTTATTCAATGAGAAACCATTACCTGTGATTTTTGTTTCACCACCGGTTTGAGTGAATGTACTATCTGAACTTTTGGTCATTGAATCCAAGCTCAATTTACCGCTTGACATATTCAAGTTACCGTCAAGAGTATCAGTTTCCTTGTCAAGTGATACATTACCGCCTGTAATGGTCATTGTACTATTTTTAGAAATTATTGTAGTTGCATCTTTTCCAATAGTACCTTTTGAAACCTTCATTTCAGATTCGTCTGAACCATTACCGAGAATGAAATAACCGTGAGAAATCTTATCGTTTTCATTATTCAAATCGAATTTATCACCGGTAACAGTAATAACACCACCTGTTTCAGTCAAGGTTGAATTTGCATTTTTGCCAATATTATCAAGAGTCAACGAACCATCAGAAATCTTGATATCGCCATTGATTGAACCTTCTTCGTTAAATGTAACGTTACCGCCTGTGATTTTCAATTTTGAAGATTCATTCAAATTCAACGTAGTATCACCACCGATTGTACCTTTTGAAACAGTCAAATCAGAAGCAGTCTTGCCATCACCAATATTGAAAGTACCACCACTTACGTTATCACCTGTTTGGTTCAAATCAAGCCCTTTTCCGATAACGGTTGTTGTACCCTTTTTCTGTGTAAATTTACCATTTTTATCTTCGATATTGTCAAGAGTCAATGAACCGCCATTCATATTGATATCGCCGTTCCATTTATCATTGTTATCGAATGACAAAGTTCCGCCTGCTACATTCAAACTTGCGTTTTGAGATAAATCAATTCTAACATCTTTTGCAACAGTACCTTCTGAAATAGTGAAATCAGAATTTACATTACCGTCACCAATTTTCAATGAACCACCAGTAATTGAATCTTGATAATTATTCAAATCAAAACCTGTACCGGTAACAGTTGTTGAACCTGCTGACTGAATAAATGAACCCTGTTCATTTTTAGTAACGTTATCAAGTGATAAAGTTCCGCCAGACATAGTAATATTACCGTCAACTTTGTCATATTTATCCAATGCAACATTACCAACACCGGAAATATTCAAAGTTGCATTTCTATTAATATTAGTTGTTGCTGCAGAAGTAATAGAACCACCGGCAACGCTAACAGTTGTACCAACCGTACCATTACCAACATTCAAAGTACCGCCCGTAACGCTGTCATACGCATTATCTAAACCAAACGAAGTTCCGGTAATTGTTGTAACACCGCCAGTTTGATTGAATACACCATCTTCACCTTTTGTTACAGATTTCAAATCAAGAGTACCGCCTGACATGTTGATTTCGCCATTATACGTGTCATCACTGCCAAGACTGACAGTACCACCGGCAATATTTAACTTACCGTTTGAATTGATATTTGTAACCGCACCTGATTGAATAATACCTTTTGAAATCGTAACTTCACTTGCTACAGTACCGTCACCAACATTAAAAGTACCACCACTGATACTATCTTTTGAGTTATTTAAGTCAAAACCTGTACCCTTGATAGTTGTAACACCTGCTGATTGAGTAAAGTTACTGTTTGTAGATTTTTTAACAGAATCAACGCTAAATGTACCACCGGCAACATCAATATTACCATCAATTGTACTTGTACTACCCAATGCAACATTACCACTGCCTTTTACAGTCAATGTAGAATTATTTGTAATATTTACGGTCGCATCTTCTGTAATTTTACCTTTTGAAACGGTAACATCAGATAATGTTCCGCCATCACCGATATTAAACGTACCACCTGAAATATGGTCATTAGAATCATCTAATGTCAAACCTGTTCCGGTAACGGTTGTAGTACCTTTGAATTGTGATAATACACCATTTTTATTGTTAATACCGATTAATGCCAAACTACCGCCATTAACTTCTACACCACCGTTCCAAGTATCAGATGCATCTAAAGTAACTTTACCGTTTCCGGTAACACCAATATAAGAATTTGAAGTTAATTTTACATTGGCGCTTTCATCAATAGAACCTTCTGAAACTTCTAAGGTAGTAGAGTTTGATGACGAACCAACAGTCAATGTACCGCCAGAGATTTTGTCACCTGCGTTATTCAAATCAAAACGACTTGAAGTAATGTCTAAATTACCGCCTGATTGAACTAATTTGCCAAGTGCATTTTTATTTGCACCGTTAATATTCATGTAACCGCCGTTATTTAGATTTACATCACCATACCAAGTGTCATTTGCATCTAAATACAAATTACCGCCATTAACGTTTACTGTTGCATTTTTGTTAATATTAACATCAGCACCACTTGCGATAGTACCTTGAGATAAGGTCAAGTCTGTTGCCGTACCGTTACCGATTTGTAACAAACCACCGCTTACAAGGTCTTCGGAATTATTAAAATCAAATCCAGAACCTGCAATTGTTGTAGTACCACCAGTTTGTGTAAATGTACCTTCTTGAGCCTTAGAAATACCGTTTAATTTGACAGTACCATCAGAAATTGACAAATTACCTGCCCAAGTATCACCTGAATCAAGTACAAAATCACCACCAGTTACATCAACAGTCGCATTCTTTGTTAAATTAACCTTTGCACCACTTGCTACAGCACCTTCTGAAATCGTCAATTTTGAAGAAGATGTACCGTTACCGATATTCAAAGTACCGCTATCAACATAATCTAGGTCATTATTCAAATCAAAAGTTCTACCTAACACAGTTGTGCTGCCGCCTGTTTGAGAGAATATGCCGTCTTTTGATTTTGTTGCTTCATCAAGGGTTAACTTACCGTCTGAAATTCCGACATGCCCGTTCCAAGTGTCAGTGGAATCTAGAGTTACGTCCCCACCGGTAACATTCAAATTAGAATTGGTATTAATAACAACGTCTTCATTTTTGGTAATTGTACCTTTTGAAACACTCAAAGTTGAAGAAGTTGTACCGTTACCGATATTCAAAGTACCGCCATCAAGTTTATCACTTGAATTATTCAAATCAAAAGCATTGCCTGTAATATTGATAGTACCGTCACTTTGGATTAAAGAACCTGTTTTATCGGTATTTTTAATATTTACGGTACCACCTTGAACAGTAACCTTACCAGCCCAAGTATCATTCGAATCCAATGACATTGAACCACTCTTAACATCAATAGTAGAACCGTTTGCAATGTTAATATCAGTTTCTGATGCAATAGAACCACCACGCAATGTCAAAGTACCAGAACCGGAATCAGAACCAACATTCAAATTACCGTTATTGATAGAATCATTTGTATTATTTAATACGAAACTATCACCAGTAACGTTTGTAGTACCACCATTTTGAATAAATGATGAAGATGTAGATTTTTCAACATTATTCAAATTAAAAGTACCATTATCAATGCTTAAATTACCATTGATAATGTCTTTATTATCAAGGCTGACATTACCGCCGGAAACTTTTAACGTACTACCTGCGCCGACATTCATCAAAGCACCTGATTCAATAGTTCCTTCAGTGACAGACATTGTGCCGGTCTTAGAACCATCACCGATATACACATCACCGCCGGAAATAGTATCAGCAGAATTATTCAAATCAAAAGAGTCACCGGTAACTAAAAGGTCACCGCCGGTTTGTTTGTAAGTACCGTTATAAGTTTTGGAAGCGCCATCAAGTTTTAATTCACCACTTGACATTGAAACATCACCACGCCAAGTGTCACCGGAATCTAACGAAACGTTTCCACCCTTAACATTTAACGAACTGTTTTCAAAAATATTAACAGTTGCGCCTGAGTCAACATAACCATGACTTACATCAAGAGAGCCGGAAGCAGCATTTTGCCCAATATTGACAGTACCACCAGTAATACTATCTTTGTCACTTGCAAAATCCATGCCTGTACCGGTGATAGTCATAGTACCGCCGGTTTGCGTAATTGAAGATGTAGTTGATGAGTTTCTGTTAAAATTATCAAATTCTAACAAACCACTCGAGAGGGTTAATTTACCATTTAAAGTGTCACCTGAATTCATCAAGACTTCACCGCCGGTTATGGCAAGTGTTGCATCTTGAAGCACAGAGAGGGTAACATCACGCCTAATAAAACTGTTTCCAGCAATCGTAAGAGTTCCGTTATTCGCAGTAACAGAACCACCAGTTGCAATCAATAGGCCATTAGTAACTGAAGATGTAGTATAATCATGGACAATCAAATTACCTGCGTCATGGATATACAGAGTATTTTCACCACCTGCAAACCATTGTGGATTATCGTGAACATCATATATAACACCGGTACTGCCATCAACACCGTTAGCATATAAAGTACCGGCAATAACATCAACAAGGGTTCCGTATATAGACGGAGAATCAGCTGCACGAACAGAATCCGCAGTACCACCCAATAAAGTAGCACAAGCTGCTATAGTCAATAATCTTCTAATCTTTCTCTGCATATTCCCTTGATTAAATTGTTCTACACATATACATCTTCACTAGACATTATAATATGGTTTCATGAACATTCAAGAAATTTGCAAATCTTTACATAATTAATGTAAACTACACAATTAAACGATTTTTAAAGTTTTCTTGTTGAACAATTCCGATAAGTTTGTTCAAAAATGCTTTATATCTTGCTCTTATCGCTTCACCTGACAAAACGATGTCCGCTTCTGATTTGCAAGGTCTAACGTAGATTTCAGCCTTTTTAGAAGCATTTTCGTAAATTCCGTTAGCAGATTCACCCAAATCACGTTCTGCTGCTCTAACAAAAAATCTTTCTTTTTGAACTTCACTTCTTACATCAACATAAATTTTAAAATCAAAAGCATCTTTAATTTTTTCAGTAAGCGTAAATAATCCTTCCGAAATAATAATTTTGGAAGGATTAGCTAAAGTATAATTATCATATCTGATTGCTGTACCTGACATGTCATATTTTGGTAAGTAAACAGCTTTACCCATCAACAATTGTTTAATATGAGAGCTCATAAGCTCCAATTCCAACGCTTGTGGAACATCTAAATCGTAATGTTTAGCGAATTCAGAAAAACTTCCTGCAGCCTTGACCATGTCAGAACGGTCATAATAGTAATCATCAGTATTAACTCTTGTAACCGCATCATCAATTTCAAACTCTGTTGCAAATGATTTAATTGTGTCGATAATATCAAGAGTAATTGTTGACTTACCACTTGCAGTTTCACCGGCAATACCGATTGATGCAGGTTTTGAAATATGACCGGACAAATATTTTGCCAATTTAGAAATAATGGAAGGATTATAACTAATTAAAATAGAACCTTCCGACCTCAACTCTTCTTCAAAAATAACTTTTAATCTGTCCTCTACTGCCTGAACTCGGCTATATGGGGTTGATACATACATTTTTTTAGGGTTTAAAAATTTTTCTTCTTTTTGAGTTTGAAGTACATGTTCTATCATAAAATACATTACCTTCTAAATTTTTACTACATTCATAGTCTTTCTAAAGACTATAACAAAAGTAAGTAAAAAACAAAATATTTTTTGTCAAAATATTAACTAAAGTAAATATAAATTTACAAAAAGTAAACACTTAAATTTTCTACTTTTCAATACAACCTTGTGACTTTACCCCTATTTTTTCTTTAAATACTTCATATTCTTTTCTGTCAAAATTTTATAAGTACACGCATAACCGGCATTATCCAATGCACAAGTATTATCGTGATAACTACCTTTTAGCCCGTCCGGATAAATCCCATCAAGTGCAGTCGTAAAACCAAAAACATCTTTTCCAAATGTATTTGGTCCATGATTTTGTCCATTTACGTCTACTATGATATCTGAACCCATGCCACACGCGGCGACCTTTCCTGCAGATAATATATACTTGCCACAATTTCTATCGCCCAAGAACACAATTGCCATACCATTATTAAGAATTAACGTAGGGTGTATATCGTATTTAGTTGAAAAACCCAGTCCATTCAAGCGATACAAATCAGCATTTGTGGTAGCCTCACCACCCAACTGAGATTTATACAAATCCCTTTTTATTGCGTCGCATTGTAAACAATTTCCTCCTTCACTTTGCACCCCAGGATAATCATAAGGCGGAACGCCATAAGCTTCTGTGATTTGTTTAAAGGCTAAAGACAATAAACTATAAGCCTTTTGAACCTTTGTTACCGTCACTCGCTCTTGATAGGCATTAATCAACGATGGAATTGTCATTGCTGCAATTACACCGATAATACCCAATGTTATCAATACTTCTGCCAGTGTGAAGGCTTTTTTCATGTTTAATACTCCTCATAAAAATTCTTCGTCCTTTTATTATTATGAACGATTTTTACCCATAAGTACACCGCCCCGCCACACCATACCATACCATACCATACCATACCATACCATACCATACCATAAAGGAATTATATCAAGGCTTTCGAGGTTTTAAAA
>CAVHEM010000084.1:0-30849 GCA_963635055.1 Bacteroidaceae bacterium
ATATAATATTATATTATAAAAAGCAAACAAAAAAATTTTTGCTCACATATATATTAAACCCTGAAAGGACAAAAAAGTGCGTGAAAGATTACCAGAATTTTTAAAAAGACCGATAATTGATACCGATGCAACTCGAAATGTACGACGAATTTTGAAGCACAATTGCTTGAATACGGTATGTGAAAACGCACGCTGTCCCAATAAAAACGAGTGTTACACTCATAACACGGCAACGTTTTTGATAATGGGAAATGTCTGCACAAGGAATTGTAAATATTGTAACATTTCTTGTCAAAAACCTGAGCCATTAGACCCAAATGAACCTAATCATGTTGCAAAAGCGGTTAAAGATTTGGGACTGAAATATGCGGTAATAACTTCTGTTACTCGTGATGATTTGCCTGATGGCGGAGCAGAACATTTTGCAAAATGTATTTATGCAATAAGAGAGGTTATGCCAAGTACCCAAATTGAAATTTTAACTCCTGACTTAAAAAACAAGAAAGAGGCATTAGATATCGTAATTGCGGCAAAACCAGATGTTTTCAACCACAATATCGAAACTACTCGAGCAATCTTTAAAACCGCACGACCTCAAGGGAATTATGATAATTCATTAAATGTTTTAAAATATGTCAAAGAAAATAGTGATATTACAACAAAATCAGGAATGATGGTTGGATTGGGCGAAGATTTCTCACAAATTAAAGAAACTTTTGAGGATTTGTACAATGTAAAATGCGATATTCTCACGGTCGGACAGTATATCCAACCATCAAAAGAACATTTACCGGTTGCGAAATATTACACACTTGAAGAATACGAGGAATTAAAAGCCCTTGCGAAATCAATCGGCTTTGACAAATTCCAAATCGGACCACTTGTAAGAAGTTCATACAATGCAGCCAACTTGGCAAAGTAGATAGGTTAAAATATTCCCAAAACATTTTATAAAAATGCCTTTTACATCACGTAAATTGTATGGCTGCAATAATATCATTACAAACGTGAGCGAAGTAATCCATTGAAAGATTAGCAAAACGCTCACTTGTAAAAATTATTTTATTTCATATTTTTTACAACATTATTTGTAATATCATCTCCGCCGGAAATCACCATGCCTGCCGGCAAAACAAGATTATAATTAGATTTTTTTGCTTCTTTAGTCACAAGCGTTTGAATATTTTTGTTAATTTGTGCTAATTTTTCATTATATTTTTTATCAATATCACTTTTTTTATTATTTATTTGTTGTCTATAATCCGCTTCTTTTTGTATAAGTTTATTTCTGTCATGTTCATTTAAAATATCATTTTGCGCTTTTGTAATAAGTGTATCAAGTTCTTGCGCTTCTTTATCCTGCTCTTTTTTCAAGGTTTGAATTTCAGTTGAATTAGATAAAATTGTCGGAATATCAACAACAGCGACTTTGTATTTTGGGAACGACACTGCCACATTGTTCATGTTATACCCTGCAAAAAATACCAATACGCATGCCGCAATAAACCATAAATTGTTTTTCATTTTTATCCTCTCTTTCTCTGGTTAAAAATATACTAAACGGAAATATAAAATTTCAAAATAAGACAACCGGATAAATAAAAAAAATATCTCTTACGAGATATTTGATTAAAATGTAGTAAACAAAAGGAAAGGTATAAAAATCTTTATTGAGAAAATTTATTTAACATTATGAAAAAATACTTTTTAATGAATTATTATCTTTTTCATCATCAGAATCTTTGCCGGCTTTTTTAACCAAAAGTTCATGGTTATTGAACGGATTTGAGCCATTTTTATCTGTTGCAGTTGAAGCAGCAAAAATACTCATAAATTGAGTTGAGTTGGGAGTTTCTACAGATTTTTGAGTTTCTGTAACAACTTCATTTGCTGCAGGAATTACTTTACCGTCCATTTTTTTAGACATTGCAGCCTGAGAATTCAGATATTGAATAGAATTCAAAGTTGCTTGATTAAAATGGAATTGTAAAGTGTTATTCATAGAAATTTGTTTTTGAACGTCAGTATTAAGTTTACCTTGGTACAAATCAATACCTAATTCAACAGGTTTTGCAGTAGAATTAACTCTTTGTACTGTGGCAGAATTTGTATATTGGGAATTTTTTTGAGCAGCACGGCGCAAAATTTCATTAGATACATCTTTTAATAAAGAAGTATCAATGCCGTTTTTGTATAATGAATTGTAATTAACACTTAAACTCATTTGATGTATCCCTTTGTTTCCTGACAAATATATCTTCGGCATATACATCAAAAAACTTTAAATTTTGCATTAGTTTTGTAAAGTTTTTGTTACAATCCGAAAGGTTTTTATAAGGCATTATCTCCGTAACATATTGCACAAAATAGATTTATTAGTATATAATAGGGTGAAAAGGGAGAGTATATGACATTAGAACATTTAAGACAAACAGATCCACAAGTTGCAGAACAAATTGACTTGGAATTGAAAAGACAACAAGAAACTATAGAACTTATTGCAAGCGAAAATTGTACATCATTATCAGTAATGGAAGCTTGCGGAAGTGTTTTGACAAATAAATATGCAGAAGGCAAACCACATAAAAGATATTACAACGGTTGCGAACACATTGACGTAATTGAAGAAATTGCACAAAAAAGAGCATGTGAACTTTTTGGAATGGATCATGCCAATGTTCAACCACATAGCGGCGCTCAAGCAAATATGGCAGTATTTATGGCTACAATGAAACCGGGAGATAGAGTTTTGAGTATGGACTTATCAAACGGCGGACACCTTTCTCACGGTTCACCTGTAAACTTCTCAGGTTTGTATTTTGATGTTAAAGGTTATGGAATCAATGAAAACGGCGAAATCGATTATGAAGACGTTAGAAAAATGGCACACGAACACAAACCTAAATTGATTATTTGTGGTGCAAGTAACTATTCTAAAGTCATAGATTTCAAAAAATTTAGAGAAATTGCAGATGAAGTTGGCGCATTACTTTTGGCTGATATTGCGCATATTGCAGGACTCGTTGCAGCAGGAGTTCACCCATCACCTGCACCATACTGCGATTTTGTAACAACAACAACTCACAAGTCATTAAGAGGTCCTCGTGGCGGAATTATTATGTGCAAAGAAGGATTTGCAAAAGATATTGATAAAGCGGTATTCCCAGGGTTACAAGGCGGACCGTTGGAACACATTATCGCAGGTAAAGCAGTTGCATTATTAGAAGCTTCTAAACCTGAATTCAAAGACTATGCCGTACAAATCGTCAAAAATGCAAAAGCCTTAGCACAAGGTTTGCTTGATGAAGGCTTGGATATCGTTGGCGGAATGACAGAAAACCACTTAATGACATTGGATTTGAGAAAAACCGGAAAAACAGGAAAAGACATGGCAAACGTTTTGGAAAGAGTGGGAATTACGGCAAACAAAAACACCGTACCGAATGATCCGCAAAGCCCGTTTGTTACAAGTGGAATAAGACTGGGTACACCTGCAGTTACAACAAGAGGATTTAAAGAAGAAGATATGCGCAAAGTTGCAAAAATTATTGCATCTGCGATATTTTCGTCAGATAATGAAAGCGTACTAGCAGACTTGCGTAATCAATCACTTGAATTATGCAAAAAACACCCGCTATATAGTTAAAAACAAGGAGCAAAATTATAATTATTAAGTTAGCACATTCGCACATAATCGGAACAGTAATAGCCTATATTTTCGGGGTATTTTTAGTTCCATTGGTAATAAGTTTTTCTAAAAAAGAAGGTCTTGTAGATGTTCCAAACGAACGCAAAATCCATACAAAACCGATTTCCAGAATAGGTGGTGTCGCAATATGGATTAGCACAATGCTAACTTTCTTATGCCTTGTCTTGCTAAGTTATTACCCTTACGGGAAATTGATGTCTGGGATTTTACTTGGCGGTTCTTTAATGTTTTTGTTGGGCTTAATCGATGACATATACGGATTAGGTGCAAAATTTAAACTTTTGATACAAGTTTCAATCGCAACAATTGCGTATCTTTTGGGTGTACAGATAAATAGTGTTCCGTTCTTTGGCGGAATTGACTTAGGTTTACTCTCATATCCGATAACTTTACTTTGGATTGTAGGTATATCTAATGCGGTCAACTTTATTGATGGTGTTGACGGACTTGCCGGCTCTGTTGTAACCGTAAACGCTATAACTTTAGCGATTTTGGCAATCACATTATCTCCGGCAAACCCAATCAGTGCCTTAATCGGCTTCATTCTTGCCGGTGCAATGCTTGCATTTTTGACTTTCAACTTTAATCCTGCAAAAATATTTATGGGTGATAGTGGAGCATTATTTTCAGGATTTTTGCTTGCCGCAATTTCAATTACAGGTGTAATGAAGGTCGCAACACTTGCAATCTTATTACCTTTTGTTGTTTTAGCAGTTCCTATTATTGATATTACATATTCAAGTTTGAGAAGAATTTGCAAAGGTCAATCACCATTTGTTGCAGATGCAGAACACATTCACCACAAACTTCTCCATGCCGGATTTTCACAAAAGAAAACTGTTGTAATTATCACATCAGTTGCAATTTTAGCCGGTGCTTTGGCTTGTCTTTTTGCCAAACACAATGCAATAAAATATGACTTTTTCCTAACTTTAGGAATTGTTGGAATTATGCTTTTATTAAATTTGTTTAGAGTGTTGACAAAAAAATAATTTTATTATATAATGTCGGAAACAAAATAAGAATTTGATTACTCAGTTTTAAGTGAGTTTTCGCTCGATTAGAATATTTAAGTGCAAGTTCTTACATAAAATATAGGTAGTAAATGCTAATCAAGCTATGGGGTCTTGATAAGTAACGGATTTACAGAAGGAAAAGGACTATGAGAACAGAGTCAGTTCAGAACAACGGACATAGGAGTATATTAATACCACTAGCACAAGGGGCAGCAATCGGCGCAGGAGCAGGCATTGTAGGAAAATATGCATTGCCGTTAACTCATGAAGAAAAAAATAGTAACGAATATATTAAAGTTTCAAATTTGGTTAATGACCAGAAAAAAATGTACAACTACAGAACAGAAAGATATATTAACAAATTGAACGCAAAAGAAAAACATTCTGTTGCGGAAGATGAATTCATCAAAATGTTTGACGGTATGAAGGAAGGCGACCGCATGAAACCTTCAAGAATTAAAACCGCTCTCAACAATTTGCAAAATGAAAAACCTACTGAATTGTTAGAATTTAAGAGAATTTGTAAAAATTCTTCCGAAATTGCGGAAAGAACCGCAAAACAATTTATGAACGGATACAATTTGGTAACCAAACACATCAGACCTACTTCATTCTTTGTAGCAGCAGGTGCTATATTGGGTGCTGTTGCGGCTTTGGTAAACGACATATTAAAAGTTAGAGTAGAAAATTAAGAAAGAGAAAAATTATTATTGAGTCAATAAATTCAGACAAGTTTTGAGAGAACTTGTCTTTTTTATTATCCTTCATTGTATAATCAAATTATGGTAACAAGCGTTTATATTCACATACCTTTTTGTAAGTCAAAGTGCAACTATTGCTCTTTTGTGTCATACTGCGCATTAGAAAAAAAAGATTTATATTTAAAAAATTTACAAAAAGAAATTGAATATTTTTATGAAAACGAACCCTTAAAAACGCTTTATGTTGGGGGCGGAACGCCATCTGTTTTGAATACAGATGAAATAAAAAATATTATCCAAAATTTTAAATTTGAACAAAATGCAGAAATTACAACGGAATTAAATCCTGAAGATGTAGACGAAAAATATTTGCAAAATCTTTTGGATATAGGAATAAATCGTTTAAGTTTTGGTTGCCAAACATTTAATGATGAAATTTTGAAACAAATTAACCGCAGACACGATTCAAAACGAGTAAAAAGAGTTGTTAAATTGGCGCAAGATATAGGATTTAAAAATATCAGTTTGGATTTTATTTATGGATTACCAAATCAAACTTCTTCAATGTTTTTAGAGGACTTAAAACAAGCAGTAGAACTGGATTTAACACACATTTCACTTTACGGTCTAAAAATTGAAGAAGGGTGTTATTTTTATAAAAACACACCTCAAATTTTGCCTGATGATGACAATCAAGCAGACATGTACTTAGCAGCAATAGACTTTTTGCCCCAAGTCAGTTTTAAGCACTACGAAGTCAGCAATTTTGCCCAAACCGGTTTTGAATCAAAACATAATTTGACCTACTGGAATAACGAGGAATATTATGGATTTGGCGCAGGTGCACACGGCTACAAAAACGGCGAAAGATACGAAAATGAAACGAATTTGGACAAATACATTGCTAATCCGATAAAAAAAATAAATTCTCACAAACTTTCAATTCAAGAAAAATTAGAAGAAGAAATATTTTTGGGCTTGAGAAAAATGTCTGGAATTGATATTAATAATATAAATTCAAAATATGAGATAAATTTTGAGCAAAAATATAACAAAATTTTGACAAAATACTTAAATTTAAAATTACTCGCAAAAACAGACTACGGCTACAAATTCACCCCACAAGGAATACTTGTAAGTAATGTAATTTTGGCAGAATTTTTAGAAGATTAGATTTCTTTAAAATCAAAAAGTTTTTTGATTGGTAAATTCAAAGCATTTGAAATTTTTAAAAGAGTTTTTAACCCCGGTTTATTTATATCCACCTCAATTTTACCCAGATAATCGAGGCTTATTCCGGATTTTTCGGCTAGTTTTTCTTGTGTCAGATGAGCATTTTCTCTCAATAATTTTATTTGTTTTCCCAACTTTTTATAAAATTCATCTTCCTTCATTTGACAATTTTACTGGAAATGCTAACATAATCTTACTGGATATTTACCAGTAGTTAGGAGAAAATAGTGGGAATTTTTGGAAAAATCAGAGCGTTTACTTTAGCAGAAATATTGATAACATTGGGAATTATCGGAGTTGTTGCAGCAATAACAATACCAATGCTAATTACTAATTATCAAAAAAGACTGACTCTAACTCGCTTGCAAAAACACTATGCCCAACTAAATCAAGTCATAAAACTTATTGATGAAGAACACGGTTTAGCGGTTTTATCAGGTTCTGCGACAAATTCTGTTCAAAAGTATATTTTACCGCACTATAAAGGCGCAACCTACTATGCTCCAAATAATTACAAAAAATCAATGTGTTTCAATCCTAACCATTATTATCTCAGCGCTAAGCAAAATGATGCACAATATAATGCTCTGTCCACTACACGTAAGGGCTCTTGTAACGGATATATATCAACACCGTTTGGAAATATGCCATCAATAGAATTGCCTGATGGTGCTTGCATTGGATTTAATCAATTATTAGGTGGTAGATATTATCCGGAAGCAACAATATTTATTGACGTCAATGGAAGTGCTAATCCGCCAAATTGTTTAGGCAAAGATATGTTTTGGTTCAAAATTGACCCTAATACGGTGAGTGTCCAGCCCACTGAAAGAGAAGCAATATACAGTTTTGAAAAATATGGAGCATATAAAATCATCAAAGATGGTTGGAAATTTGCCAAAGATTATCCATGGTAAGATTTTTGATTGTATTGTTAGAATTTGAAATATCAAGCATTCAAAACGCAAAAATCCTCACCCAATTTTGAAAAATAATCTGTTTATTATACAATTAGGTTATGAATTTAGATAGCCAAATAGATAGCATACTATCTCCCGTTGCCAATAAAATTTCGGGTTTAATTTTTTCACACATTACCATTCATGGTGTTCGTGTGGAATTTCTCATAATTTTATTGATGGTGGCAGCATTGTATTTCACATTCAGAACCCGTTTTATCGGATTTTGGGGATTTAAACACGCAATCAGTTTGATTACAAAAAAATACAAACACGATGACACAATCATTCGCAAAAAGCACGGAGAAGTTTCATCATTCCAAGCACTGACTGCAACCATTTCCGCTTCTGCCGGAATGGGAAACGTTGTAGGTTCAGCACTTGCAGTTTCTATCGGAGGCCCTGGGGTAATTTTTTGGATGATTATTGCAGGGATTTTCTCAATGGCATTGAAATTTGCCGAAGTTTTGCTCGGGATAAAATTCAGACAAATTAACAAAGACGGCACCTCATCAGGTGGACCAATGTACTACATTATAAACGGATTACGTGCACCATGGATAAAACCTTATGCACCGTATTTAGCAAAAATTTATGCTATTTGCTGCGTTTTTGCAATGATTGGCGGTTGGAATTTATTCCAAATTAATGCAATAACAACCCAGATTTCAAACGTTACAGGCTTATTTGCAAACGAACGTTGGATTTTTGGGGTAATCGTTGCACTTATTACCTATATCACCGTAATTGGCGGAATTAAATCAATAGGTAAATTTACGTCAAAAGTTACCCCTGTAATGTGCAGTTTGTACGTACTTTCGGCGTTCATAATTTGTGTGTTGAATATTCACCATATTCCGCATACTTTTGCCTTGATTATAAAAGAAGCGTTTAAACCAAGTGCTGTAGGCGGTGGAGTTTTTGCTTGTATGCTATGGGGATTTAGACGTGCAATGTTTGCAAACGAAGCCGGACTAGGCACTGCACCAATTGCATTTTCTGCGGTAAAGACAAGTAAACCGGTAGCGCAAGCATTCATCGCAATGTTACAACCTTTCGTTGATACCGTAATTGTTGGCTCAGCAACGGCCTTTATCATCGTTGTTACAGGAGCGTATCTGAATGCCGGCGGATTGGTAGGAATTGAATTAACTTCCAAAGCATTTGCAACAGTTTGCCCATTTTTCCCAATACTATTGACATTTATGGCTGCAAGTTTCGTTTTATCAACAATGCTTTGCGGTTCATATTACGGTACAAAAAGTTGGACATTCTTGTTTGGTGAATCAAAATTCACAACAAGAACTTTCCAAATTATTTATTGTTTATTTATCATAATCGGTTCTGCTATGAATTTGAAAAGTGTCGTAAATTTATCCGATGCTTTCACTCTATTTTTAGCCGTTCCAAACCTGATTGCAGTATTTTTATTATCTGATATAATAATGAAAGAATTGAAACGTTATTGCATAAAATATAACGTTGGATTTTTCAAAAAAGAAAACAATTAATCATATTAACTAACTAAATAAGGAGAAAGCGAACTAATGATTAAAAAGGGATGTTTGGATATAGTTCAGGCAAAATGCCAAAACTGTATGGATTGCGCTTTGGGTAGCACTCGTAACAATATTGTGTTTTCAGACGGAAACCCTGAAACTGCCAAAATTGTTCTAATCGGGGAAGCCCCTGGAGAAACTGAAGACGAAACAGGTACTCCATTTGTCGGTAGAGCCGGTAAATTATTGAACCAATTTTTGGAAGAAGCAGGCATTTCTCGTCAAGAGGATTTGTATATCATTAACACCGTAAAATGCCGTCCGCCGGAAAACAGAGTTCCTACAGATGTTGAAAAATCAATGTGCTCAAAATATTTGACTGCGCAAATTGATATTATGAACCCTAAAGCTATTATTTTCTGTGGCGCAACATCTCTAAAATCATTTTGGCATGATAAAAAAGTTCAAATTTCAAAAGTTAGAGGCAACTGGTTCAATGTAAACATCAACGGCAAAGAATACCGTGCAATGGCTATATTCCACCCATCATACCTTTTGAGAAATCACTCAATGGAAGAAGGGTCACCTAGAAGATTGATGCAACAAGACTTGGCAACTATTAAGTCTGAAATCTTGGGTGATGATAAACAGGTGTGTCCCAGCTGCAACCCTTTCAATAAGGAAATGGCTATGGTCTAGCCAAAATTTGAAATTTATTACATATTCAAGAACTAAAGATACGGTAAAATAATTACCGTATTTTTTCTATACACAAGCACAAATAATATTTAACATAACTAATCTACATTTTTTGAACTATTGCACTTTGCCAAATTGTGTAGTTTAATAGGTATACAGAAAGCAACAGGACACAAAATTATGCTGGAAATCACTAAAACCACAGATGACGGAGAATTGGAAATCTTGAACCTAAACCAAGCGGTTTCTGGGTCATGGTTTAATTTGATAAATCCGACAAGAGAAGAAATTCAAAAAGTTTCTTTAGTTTTAGGATTAGATGAAAGCTTTTTAAACAACTCATTGGACGCCGACGAGTTATCTCGTATGGATTTTGAAGATGGCAACCTTTTAATCATCACAAACGTTCCAGTTATGGACGACGAAGGTAATTTCGATACCTTGCCGTTAGGTTTAATTTTTACTCCTGAAAGTATTATCACTGTTTGTTCTCACGAAAACAAAATTATTAACTCTTTCAATGCAGATACTACAAAATTTTTCGACACAAGAAATAAAGCAAATTTCATGTTAAATATTTTGTTCCGTGCTGCAAAATTTTACTTGAGATATTTGAATATTATCAACAAACAGACTGAAAATATCGAAAATTCATTGAAAAAAACCACACATAACAAAGCACTTTTTCAGTTGATGGAAATCCAAAAATCACTTGTTTATTTCACAACTGCATTAAAAGATAATCAATTGGTATTGCAAAAACTTTTGAGAATGGTTAATACTCAATCATTACAAAGAATTTTGAAGTTTACGGAAGATGACATTGATATGCTGGAAGATGTTATCATTGAAAACAAACAGGCAGCAGAAATGGTTGAAATGCACAGAACAATTCTTGAAAGCATGATGGATTGTATGGCTTCAATCATCAACAACAACTTGAACCTTGTAATGAAATTCTTAGCAGCAATTACAATCATTATGTCAATTCCAACAATGATTGGTAGTTTCTGGGGAATGAATGTCCCAATGCCGTTTGGAAACAATCCGCTAGGCTTTTTAATCGTCATAACAATTTCTGTTACGGCAACTTGTATTGTTGCAGTATTTTTCAACAGAAAAGGAATGATGTAGGTAATGCTTGGCACAATTCTTGCGCTTTTGGTAAGAATTATCTCCAATCCCGTTGCGAATTTTGTCCAAAAATTGTTATCTGTTAAGCATTCATCAATTTTAATCAATGCCTATTCGTACGGATTTTTAACTTTATTTTGTTTGTATCCAGCAATAACAAGTTATTCTTGGAATTCTTACGGGTGCGAATATTGGGCTTTGGCATGTTTTGCCGGTCTGTTATGTACATCTGGTACAATTTGTTTAATCAAAGCGCTTCAATATGGCGAAATGTCTATATTAGGACCTATCAATTCATACAAATGCGTTGTAGGACTTGTACTTACGGCGGTATTCTTGGGCGAAATTCCAACTATAATCGAACTCTTAGGGGTATTATTAATTATTTACGGAAGTTGGTATATTTTTGATACTATAGAAAATGGCAGAATACTCAATATTATCAAGCGAAAAGACATATTGCTAAGATTTGCAGCATTAATTCTCACAGGTGGCGAAGCGGTCGTAATTAAAAAGATAATTTTGATGTCATCAGCACCGCAAGCATTCATTTTGTGGTGCTTTACAGGATTTATATTTTCCATTGCTCTTCTATGTGTTTTCAGAATTAAACTTGTCAAACTTTCAAAAAAAGATATTTTGCTAACTCTTGCAATTGCAGTTTGTCTTGGAGCAATGCAATTATCCACAAATATCGTATTCCAACGAATGAATGTAGGATTAGCCTTGGCACTATTCCAGTTGTCCGGAATAATAGCCGTATTTTTCGGTTGGAAAGTCTTTGGCGAACAAAATATAAAAAAGAAATTACTCGGCGTTTTGATTATGATTATTGGAAGTAGTTTTATCCTCATCAAGTGATTTTGAAGGTAAGTAGTCGTCAAACTTTTTGATATTTACCGTATAGCCACAGCCTTCATGGAGTTTTGCAGGATATGGAATTCTTTTTACCGGATATTTTCTACACATTCTAGGCCTATGTTTGTAATCGGAACATAAGCATTCCGGAGTCACTAATTTGCAAGCAAAAATCAAATTTCCAAACTCATCTTTTCCTTTTATATAAAATCTTTTATATGTCGGAAAAAGTTTTTGCATAAATTTGAATTCATCTTCCGTATACGTATCAACACTATACATATAATTACAACATTTACCGCATTTTTTGCATTTTCCGGTAATTTCGTACGACATTTTTTCCGGAACAAAATACGATAAACCTTCATATATTATTGATTTAATAAAATCTAATATTTTCATTTACTCAAAATTCATTAAATAAAATTTTACAATTATATTATACAAAAATTTTGTGTATAATAAAAGTATGAAAAAAAATACCAATATTAGAGTATATGCATGGGTTGAATTTGGAATATGGCTTGTCATAGTTGCAATGCTCGTTTTTGGCATAAGATATCATCACCAACAATCTCAAAAACAATTCAAACACTATCAAATTTTTATGAGTGATGTTGATGGTTTGATTGTAGGTTCACCTGTAAAATTTCTAGGTGTTCAAATAGGTTATATCAAACAAATTCAAATAATAGCTAATGAAGTTTATATAAGGTTTGTTATTACTCAAAAAGATTTAGTTTTGCCGGTTGGTTCAATTGCTACGGTTGAATTTTCAGGACTCGGGGGTTCAAAAGCCTTAGAAATTTATCCGCCAGATAAAAACAATGTTACAGACAAAATAATTGCGGTCAAAGAACCAACTAGATTAAACAAGGTAATTGGCTTGTTTGATGAAATTTTCAGAGATTTGGACTCAATATTCACAACTGTCGGTTATGCATCAAATCAATTGGTAAAAGATACATCAGAATTTGCAATCCCTGAAGATGTTATAACACCTGTTGTTCCAATGGATAATCTTTTAAAACTCGATAAATCTATTGATTGGATAATGAAAACAAAACAAAAATTTACAAAACATTTGCAAGCACCGAAAACAAAAGAAAAAGAATCCGGTGGAGAGGAGTAAGTTATGGATATGAGTAAGATTAGGGTTATAAATAACCCTGTAGTTTTATTAAACTTATGCACAATGCGTGATAAAAATACGGATAGCCAAGGCGTACGTATCGCAACACGAAAAATTACACGTTGCTTATTGTATGAAGCAGCAAAAAACTTACCACTTGTAGAAAAAGAGGTTACAACACCTTTGACAACCTTCAAAGCTAAAACTGTAGCGCCTGACATAAATTTAATAATCTCGCCAATATTGAGAGCAGGTTTAATTTTCACAGATGAAGCAATTGATATTTTACCGCAAGCAACAATCCGCCACATCGGAATGTACAGAGATGAAAAAACATTAAAACCTGTTTGGTACTATAACAAAGTGCCAATGGAAGCGCCAAATCCTGAAAAATTCTACATCTATATTACTGACCCAATGCTTGCAACAGGGAATTCACTGCTTGCTGCTATTGATTTGTACGCTCAAAAAGGTATTCCTATCAAGAATATCAAATGTATTTGCATAATCGCAGCACCTGAAGGGTTAGAAAATATCCAAAAACATTACCCTGATATCGAAATCATAACTGCAGCAATTGACGATCACTTGAATGAAAAGGGTTATATTGTCCCTGGAATGGGCGATGCCGGCGACAGAATTTTCAACACATAACTCCAAAAGTTAAGAAATATAACATAAAAATTTATCATGATTAAAGATTAACGACTTCCCTGCCGTTAATCTTTTTGTGAAGGATTAAATAAGGAGTGTGTAATATGCCTGCTCAAAAAATCGGAAATATTACGTCAACTACAACACAGAAAACAAATAGACAAGAAAAACCAACCCAAATAATTATAAAATCAGGCGATACTTTATCCGGACTTGCCCAAAAGTTTGGTATGTCTGCTGAGGAATTTAAAGTTTGGACCGGTATGAAATCGTCTACGGTAAAGTTAGGTCAAAAGATTACTTTGCCATACGACACGGTTCCGGAAGGCAGAGGAATTTTTGCACTTATAAGAAAATATGGAATGACATTGGAAGAATTTGGCAAGTTGAATAATTTGCCAAAACCATATAAAGAATACACTGCGTCTAAAGGTGAGCATTTTTATGTTAAAAAACACGAAACAACTCGCACGCAAAGCACCAAACCTCAGGCAAGCACTTCTCAAACACAACCTAAGCACACAACAGAAGCGCCAACGCCTCAACACGCAAAAGCCGCTGCTCCCAAAAAACCTAAAGCACCTGTAAGAGCAGCAAAAATGACTCCTACTCAATTGAATAAAGCAAAATGGGGGTCTTCATATTCTCCGCAAGAACTAGCAAGTAAAATATATGAAGGCTCAAAAGCAATTGGAGCCGTTGGGAAACCAGATTTTGACGCACTTATAAATGAAATTAACCCCAAAAACGTAGATGCTGTATTAAAGGCATATACAAAAGATGAGACTTTGGTTCATACCTTAATCAGAGAAGTTACAAGTAAAAAAGAAGCAAGAGAAAAAGCCGTTATGAAAGTTTATAACGCACTTGCAACTGCAAAAGGTTATACAAACGAACAACGTAAAGAATTTGCGACAGAATTGCACAAACAACTTTATGATGTTTGGGGCTTGGCAAGTTCTAAAAATTTAGACAAAATGATGAATGGAACTTCTGCCGCATCACAAAACGCAAAGGCTGCACGAAAAGCAAAATGTCAAACATTACCGCATTTGCAACGAGGAAATATCAACGACAAACGACTTGTAACAGTCCAAACAGGAACACTTACTGCCGGTAAGTTGTACAAAGATGCAAAAGAAGCGGGTAAAAAAGAAGCAACTAAGAATTTCAAAGAATATTGTAAAGAAAATAAAATTAAATATGACGAAAAAGCGCTTGACTTTTCACCAATGGAAAGATATCCGGCACCTGTAATTAAAAACGGAAAATTGGTGATGATGGAAAGTGCATTGCTAAAACCTACAGGCAAACCAAATGGCAAGGTAATTATTTTAAATGCCGGTCATGGCGGTTATAGCACAGTAAAAGGTACTTTTGACCCAGGCTCATACAGTTTCATAAAAAAAGCAAACGGGAAATACGTTCCTTTACTTGAATATGAAAAAGCACAAATTTATTCTGAATCAATGGCACAAAAATTGAGGGCTCAAGGCTATGCAGTTGTAATGACAAGCGGTCATAAAAATACAATGGCAGATAATTCTTCTATGTCAAATTTAGTTGCGAATTTGAACAGTGGTAAGAAGGGCGGTCAAAAGTATTCAAATAAAGATATAATGATGATTTCATTACATGCTGATTCTTCACCCAATGCAAAAGGTTCTGCCGTTTGTTTTCAACCGGGAACGAAACAAGATGCAGAAGCGCAAGCGGTTTTAAGAGAATCTTTAAATAAAGATGATTGGATTAGCGCACGAAAAGAACCTCGAGTTTGGGGTACAAACGGTGTCGGAATTTTAAATCAAACCAAAAATATTCCATCTTTATTGCTTGAAATAGAATACGTTAACGGTTGCAAAAGTCAAAATTTAGACTCAAAAGCTTACCAAGAACGATTTGAAAATAAAACAATAGACGGTATCAATAAATATTTTAAAGGCTACAGAGTAAAAGTCGAGAAAGATTAATCTATGGAATGGCTAACTAATTTACTTAACGCAATAAAAACAAAATTTACAGGCTCAGGCAAGGTTGATAAAACGAAAGGTAAAACTTCCGGCAAAAAACCAATATTTAATCATACAAAAAATAAACCTTCCCAAAATGAAATTTCTATGATGCCTGAAATTTCTGATGAACAAATTCAAGCACAGAAAAATCGTGTGAGATATATTGCAACGGTTAAAAATCCTGATTACAAGGTTAAGCCAAATGAAAGCCCTGACAAAATTGCACAGAAATATGGAGTAACTACCGCCGGTCTTCTTTTGGCTAACGGTTTAAATCCTCAAACAGCGAAAAATATCAAAGTCGGACAAGTTTTAAAAATTCCACCGACAAGAAAAATCAAAAATGTAAATAATCTGACAGACATTGCAAAAGCAATGGGTGTTAGTGTCGATTTTATTAAACGATTAAAATCACTTGAAGATGACCAACAATTACCGGAAAATAAATTCCACAATACACCATACACTGATAACAGTGGAGTAAAAACTATTGGAATTGGACATCGTCTAGTTAAAGGCGATAAAACAAATTTAACTAATGCAGAAGTTTGTACACTGTGCGCAAAAGATTTATTAAAAGCAGAAGAAAATCTTGTGGCTCGACTTGGTGGACAAAAAGTTTATGATAGAATACCTCAACACTTGAAAGAAGCCGTTTTAGATTTGACTTTTAATAAAGGTATTGTCAATGATGAAACCTTCAATGGTTTGATGTACTGTTTAAAAACCGGCAAATGGGAAGCCGCAGTCAATAAGTTGACTTTTAACAAATCAATCAAAACTCAAAAAGAAATGAGCGGATTGAGCAAAAGACGACTTTTCGATATCGCAACTGCTACCAAAATGTATGGCAAAAATATTCCGCAAACGAACAAAAATACTGCACAAAATGTCTATAACCACGGTGTCGAACTTTTGAGAGCCGAATGTAAAGCCAAAAATTTAAACTTTGCTAATCAAATTGCCGGCTACAATAAAGATATTCAAGGATATTTCGGCAACAGAATTAAATTAAAACTTATAACTGCGTAATAACCCTACCAATGACATCACCGTGATTTGTAGTGATATCATGTGACAAGTCTATTTTTGCCCAGTTCAAATTGTTAATCAAATCAATTGCAACAAATTCTCTTGCTCGCATATCAGAATCGCAAATTTTAACAATAAATCCTTCGCCGATTTTTGTATTGATAACAACACACAAACCTTCAGCACCAACTTTTGCAATCAAATTTTCAGAATTAGCAATTATCATTGTATCAGTACGATTTTCGCCACCGATAATATAAGCGTTATTTAAAAATGCATTTTTAATTTTTGAATATTTTTCATTCATAAACAAATTCAAATAACCTTTTACCATGTTTTCTAACGGCATTGAAAATATTGGAACCCCACACCCGTCTTTTGTTGTCGGGTATTCATTTTTAACCGCACACAGTTCGTATATTTTGCGTTGAATTTCCTTTTGCAAAGGGTGATTTGGATTGTCATAATTATCCATATCCCAATCGTTCAATTTACACAAACCGAGCATCATTGCATGCTTTCCTGAACAGTTGTTATGTACAGATGTCGGAGCAATTCCTGTCTTGACCAACTCACCATGTGCAGATGGCGAAATAGGTTCGTGAATTCCGCATTTCAACTTCTCTTCACTTATATCAAACTTTTTCAATAAATTACGAACCAAATCAACATGAACTTTTTCACCGGCATGAGAGGCACAGCAAACTGCAATCTCTTCTTCTGTCATATCAAACTTTTTATCAAGTTCATAATCTATTATTAAAGATGCTTGTAACGGTTTTGCACAAGACCTCATAAAAAACGGATAACGCTTATCTTCGCCGATTTTTTCAAGCACTCTTTGGCTATTACATCGAACAACATATCCAAAATGTTCACGCTCAATCAATCCATCACGATTGAAAATAACTAACTTTGCCGGTTCTGTATTCATTTCAATATTCATTTGTTTTCACCATTGATAATAATTGATTTAATTTTGCTTTCAGTTTTTTATTTTCTGCTTGCAAATCTTCAATTTTCTTTTTGTATTCATCTGCCATATTTGCGTATGCAATCTCACTTTTCGGCACTTCGTGATAATCTAAAATAAATCTTTTCTTTGAATCTTCTTTGAGTGAAATTATAGATTTTAAATCTTCATCTTTCACAAACCCTAAGTCAATCAAAATTTGTCCAAATTTACGATTATTTTTAGAATTAAGGTCAATTTCAATTGCTTGAGATAATTGTTTTTCTGATATCACTTTTGTACTTACAAGATATTCACCAATTTTATATCTGCCTGACAGAAAATTAGCAACTGCCAAGATTTGGAAATTTTCAGGCTTTTCAAGATATCTTTCGGTAATACACATCAAAAAATACGCAGCGATTTCTTCCAGTGTTAAATATGTATCAAGAGAAATTTCTGCAATACTGTAATCTTTCGAAACCAAATCAAGAATATTATAAACATTCACATCAAATCCGGTATTTTTTAATTTAAGTTCACAACTACCTTTAAATGTCAAAGTCGGTCTATATTGCGTAAAAGAATACACCGAGTCATCAGAATTGCCTGACTTTTGACGCAATTCTGTACTAACCAAAGATTTTACCCAATCAGGAAATCTCAATAATTCGTCTATAAAATGTTTATAATTCTTTCTGTTCACTTTTTTCTTCCCTAAGCACATGGCATAATAGCATTAATTCGCATTTTCTTCAAGTAATTTAGTTGTTAAGTTGGTTGATTAATTTTCGTTAAAAATATAATATAGATTTAGAAGAATAAGAAAGGGAACTATTATGGAAGAAGATAAATTACAACGACAAAAAACTATATCCATCGGTATACTTGTTTTAATCGGCGTATTGGTAACCATTGATTTAGCGTTTATTTATTACCAAGCAAATTTTAACAGATATGCAATGCCAAGTTTTTGTTCTGTTAGTGAACTGATTGACTGCGATGGAGTTGCAAGGACTACAGAATCCCAATTTTTAGGCGTTCCGCTTGCATACTGGGGGTTATTCTTATATTCATTCATAACTATGCTTTTGAGCGTAGATTTTTTAAAGAAAATCCCATTTTTAAAGTTTTTAGAAGTATTTAAAAACAAATTTCATTATATTGCATCATTAGGCTTAATCGCATTTACAATCTCAATGATACTATTGTGCGTAAGTCTATTTGGAATTCACAAAATTTGTATAATGTGTGCAATCACATACTGTTTAGATTTGGCAATCGGACTTATTGCAGTAAAAGGCATTGAAGGCGGATTTATCGGCGCAATAAAACAAAGTTGGAAAGATTTTGTTGATGCACTAAAACCAATTCCTTATAGAGTTGCATTTATTATTGTAATGCTTTGTGCTTGTGGATTTTTAGGTTGGACTTTTACTAGTGCAACTTTCTCCCCTTCACTAAAAACTCAACGTGCAATAGGCGAATTCCTTGATGCAAAAACCAATAAATATGCGGTAAAAGGCAATCTGTTGGGAACTGATGCAAAAGATGCAATTGTAATTAAAGTTTATTCAGATTATATGTGCCCAATGTGTAACGTTTTCAACATGATGATTCATAAAATGACAACAGAATTTGATAACATTCGAATTGAACACCACAGTTTGCCATTAGACCAAGAGTGTAACAAATACTTATCACAACCATTCCATATCGGTTCTTGTAATATGGCAAGATATGCAGAAGCGGCTTACGAACAAGGAAAATTCTGGGAAGTTAATTCCTTATTCTTTGAAAAGAAACCTGAAACAGAAGAAGCAATTATCGAACTCCTTGCAAATTCAGGATTTGGACTTGATATGGAAAAACTTCAAATAGATGCACATAGCCAAGCAATTGAAGATAAAATCCAAAAAGATATCAAATTTGCAGTGGACAAAGACCAACTGGGAACACCAATTATGATTATTGGTGACGAAATTAGCATGGGTATTCCACGTGGCGGATATCCGGCATTAAAAGAAATGGTAAAAAACAATGGCGGAATTGCAAAACATAAATTCTTCTAAAAAAATCTTACTGCATGCCTGTTGTGCAATATGTTCAGGATATCCCATATCTTTACTCAAAGATATGGGGTATTCGGTTATTGTTTACTTTTACAATCCTAACATTTTCCCAGATATTGAATACCAAAAACGTTTAGAAGCTGAGAAAGAATTATGTAAACATTTTGATGTGGAATTGTTAATCGGAGATTACAATCCGGCAGAGTATTACGACTACGTAAAAGGTTTAGAACAAGAACCTGAAAAAGGTGCAAGATGTGACAAATGTTTTGAATTACGTCTAACCAGAACAGCAAAACTCGCTAAAGAATTAGGAATACCTGAATTTACGACTTCAATGGTAATTAGCCCACATAAAAATTACGAAAAACTAACTCAAATCGGCAATTCAATTGCTGAAAAATATTCACTCAAATATTTATCCACAAATTTTAGAAAACAAGACGGATTTTTAAAAACAAACCAAATTTCAAAATCTTTGAATTTATACAGACAAAACTACTGCGGTTGTAAATTTGCTAAAAAAAATTGAAATATCCTCCGTTTGTACTATGTATGAATATGGAAATTATCATATAATAACACAGAGAAGAGGATATTTTTCCAAGAAAGAATATAAAAGAGGATTTAATATAATGAAAAAGAAGTTTGGATTATTATTAGCAACTGCGGTAGTATTGAACGTGTTTTGCACCGCTTCATTTGCAAGTACAAGCCCGTTAGAAAAATACAATTTGTATGACGATGTTATGGGCACAAGTTCTTCATCTAACCAAGATAGAGAACGTGCAACCGGAGATTTTTATGATAATTCAATGCGCCCTGGTAGCGAAAATACAAGCAATCTAACAGAAGAAGAGAAAAAGCAAGAAG
Source organism: Bacteroidaceae bacterium (assembly GCA_963635055.1). Classification (GTDB taxonomy): domain Bacteria; phylum Cyanobacteriota; class Vampirovibrionia; order Gastranaerophilales; family Gastranaerophilaceae; genus Zag111. Next base: position 20,536 of record CAVHEM010000084.1, read on the forward strand.
AAGAACTTGCTAAGAAAAATCAAAACATCGATACAGTATTAAATACGGTTAATAGTGGAGAAATGGTTGGGCCAAGAAATAAAGCACTTAGAGAATCCTCTCATAGAGTATTTGCTGACCTAAAAAATCCTGATCCATGGAAATCCGAAATTTCTTTCTACGCAAATCCTTCTCTTAACGGCATTCGTGAAAAATATCACAGAAGTAACTTTGCCGGTGCTCTTCAAGAATCAATTTCATTGGTAAATCATAGAAACTTTTCATCATTGACAAATGAACAAAAAACAATGGCATATTATTATTTGGCAATGTGCTACACAAAATGCGGACAAAAAGACAATGCAGTGAGAGCCTATGAAAAAGTTATTTCATTACACGATTGTCCAATGATTGTAAAATATGCAACAAACGGTCGTAACTGTGTAATGGGCGACAATGACACAGATAAATGCTTCCCTAACGTAAATGTTCCGGAACTTGTTTATCCAAACGCTCACATTGCGGATTCAATATCACCAAACGACTTGGTTCCAATCGATCCGAACACTTTAATCAACAGAAATATGAAGAAGTTGCAAAACAATATTGTACCTTCAATTCAAAGTGCTACAAGCGCAAATGGTTCAGAAAAACCGTTAAATCTACCATTTGGAACTCAAGATACAGAACTTGACCAATTTATCAATGCTCCTTATGGAAACGGTTTGTCACCAAAATTCAACGAAGAATACAAACAAATTCAATTGAGAACAATTCAAAAGAGAATGAATGCAGAAGTTGAAGAAGAAGGAAAAGAAACCGGTAAGGCTGCACCTGTTGATATGAGCAGTTTAGACACAGTTAACTTAGCTTATGACAATTCTTCAGATTCTGAAATGGACAAACTTGAAAAAGATCCTGAATATATCAGACAAAAACAAGAAATCGAAGAATTAAACAAACTATTTGGCACAAAAGCAAATGGGGAAGGCGATATTACAGATTTACTTCCTTATGCAACAGAACAAGGTAACAAAAAGTTATCTCCTGAAGTAATTCAAGCATTGATGATGCAATCAATGATGAGTGACCTAACTCTATAAAATAGAGGGCTGAAACCTTTATGAACTCAACGAATGAATATGAACAAGTAAAAAATGATTTTCTATCTGGGCGCATAAAAGGTTGTAAAGCATACTTTGAAAGTCACAATTACTATACTGAAAGTGCATATTGTTGTGTTGTGCTTGACGAATTGAATAAAGCGGAAGAATTCTTCAACAAGGCAAGAAATGAAGATAATCGTGCCCGTTGGGGACTTTTTCTTTTGCAAATGATAACCGGTGAAATCAAATCTTCACCAACATATTTTCAAATAAGAAATTTTTTAGAACTGGATTTGAATATTCTCTTGCTTTATTGCAAAGGGAATTATATTGAAAACATAATCAAATACGCAGATTACATGGCATATTACAATCCTGAATGTTACAAATTCATCGGGCGAGTTTTCTGGGCAAACGGATTTATACCGGCTGCAAAATTCTTCCTGCGCCGAGCAAAGGATAAATTCTATCAAGATCCGGAACTACACTATTTGCTTGCATACATTGCATACTACGAAGACAAAAACGTCGAGCAATGCCAAAAATCGCTCAATACTTGCCTAGAACTTCTACCGGAATACGCACCTGCCAAAAATTTACAAAAGATTATAAATGCTTAGCTATATAAAATTTTTACGTGCAAAAAGCATTATTCTTTTATCAAATCTTTAATAACTTCACCGGCAATTATTAACCCAACAACAGGCGGAACAAATGCCGTACTCCCCGGAATTTGATGTTTTACAGTACATTTTCTTGTCCCAGGAGGGCAAACACAATGCGCCTTACAACTTATCGACATATCTTCTTTTGGCGTAATCGGTGGTTCTTTAGAATAAACAACCTTAACATCTTTAATTTTTCGTTTTCTCAACTCTGTACGGATTACCCTCGCCAAAGGACAAACAGAAGTTTTAGAAATATCAGCGACTTCAAATCGTGTCGGGTCGAGTTTATTTCCAGCCCCCATTGCACAAATAATAGGAGTTCCAGCCGCTTTAGCCTTTTCAATAAGCGATAACTTACCAACAACGGTATCTATCGCATCAATCACATAATCATATTTACTAAAATCAAATTCCGATTCAGTTTGTGGAGTATAGAAAGTTTGATAAGTATTAACAATAGCGTTAGGATTGATTTCCAAAATTCGTTCTTTTGCAACATCAACCTTGTATTTACCTACAGTTTTTCGTGTTGCATAAAGTTGTCTATTCACATTTGTAATACAAACCTTGTCATCATCAATAATATCAATTGTTCCAAGTCCGCTACGAATAAGCGCTTCAACAGCATAAGCACCGACACCGCCAATTCCAAACACCGCAACTCGAGAATTGGCAAGTTTTTCCATTCCTTCTTTACCCAATAACAATTCTGTTCGTGAAAATTGATTTAACATTTCGTTGTTCCTTAATTACTGAAAATAGATTACAATAAAAAAAACTTTTACTCAAGAATATAGCAAGAGGAACGTCATTCTGAAAGGATTAAAAAATCCTTTGAGTATGCGAAAAGTGATTTTTAGCCTATTCTTCTTCGGCTTCGCCTACGCATACAGACTCACACAACTCACCGTAGGTTCGTTGGTTCGCTTTGTAACAATCTGGTTATTATCGAACCAGACTCTGAATCTAGTTCAGAGTGACTTTTTGGTGGGATTTGCGAATCGCACGTCATTCTGAAAACTTAGAAAATTTTTGCGAATTGTAATGAGCAAATAAATTTTCTTGTTATTCAGAATCTGGTAAATTATTGCTACTTTTCCAATTCATGATTTGTCTGGATTGCCACGAAAATCTTACGATTTTCTCGCAATGACGTGAAAAGTGTCAAACACCCGCCAATACCGTCATTGCGAGGAACAAAGTGACGAAGCAATCCAGAAGTTTTTCGTCAATATTGAACAAAAATTTCAGCACCTATACGTAGGTCAGGCACTGCCTGACACGTAACATAAAAAAAGTGTCATAAGAAAGGTGAATTTCTAATGACACATTAAAACGTATGTTTATTAAATTAAGTTTTTCATCTTGCATTTATTTGGCAAGGTTATAACAGATTCCGAATCACGCACTCACTAACGTTCGTGCTGTCCGGAATGACTGATTGGTGCGCCTAACAAGAAGGTCGTCATTCTGAAAACTTAGAAAATTTTTGCAAATGTAATGAGCAAATAAATTTTCTTGTTATTCAGAATCTGTCCTGATTTTACCCTATTTTGATTGATTCAAAACATATCTTGCAGCATCGGTTGCGGGTTCAACAGTACCGTCGTGGAAAACTATAGGGAAAGTATCACCCATATCTGCAGAGTTGTTTCTTACAGTACAAGAACCAACAGTATTTGATACAGTTCCACTAGAAGAACTACATTTAACTGCTTTATTTGGTAATGTTGCACCATTTACATCAATAAAACCACCACAATTACTAACAAGTGTAGACCAATTAGTATCAGTAGCGGTTGTTGCATCCCAAGTACAACTAGTAGTAGAACCACTTGGATAAGCAACAATTGAACCATCTGCCAATTGATAATAATGTAAAGAAGTAGGAATACCAGAAATAGTAGCAGGAGTATAAACAGTTGAGCCATCTGACATTTTAATAGCACCAGCCGAATCATATTTTGTTGCACCAGACAATGTACTTGATAATATAGAACAGAACGAACCCTCAGTAGCTGTACATGCACTATCTGCAGCAGTTGCAGTTGCCCAATCCAAATCATTCTGCGCTGTAGCCATCAAACCTGCTTGGTTCAATGTTGACAATGTCTTTTTGTACTGTGATTTGAACTTTGCACTATTTGTGTTTGAAATCAATGTAGGGATTGTCATTGCTGCAACTACACCAATGATACCCAAAGTAATCAATACTTCTGCCAAAGTAAAACCGAATCTTTTTGTTCTCATCTTAAAAATCCTTTCTTTTTTTCATAAAAATATAACTTCCATTTTGATAACAGAATTTCGAATAGTTGTATAATTCTATTCATAACATAGAACTATATAATAATTATATCTTATGAATGGTATTTTGTCAATCCTTTAAATAGAATTATTTGAAATATACACTCAATGGATTGTTATATTTATCTATTTTACTGATAAATTCATGTAAAAAGAGGATAAATAGTAATGGCACTAAAACAAGATTTGGGACAACGAATACAGTACTTACGCAAGCAACAAAAGCTTACGCAAGAAGCACTCGCCGAACTTGTTGGAATTGACCCAAAAAATATTAGCAAAATAGAAAACGGCAACAACTACCCATCAGCCGAAACTATCACCGCCATTGCAACAGCCTTAAACGTAGATATCTACGAACTCTTCGTTTTCAATCAAATTCCGTACGAACAAATGCGAGAAGAAATAATAACTTCCCTGAATTCTGACAAAACATTGTTATATCTTTACAAGTGTCTTAAATTTGGCAAATAATCAGAAAATATTTATCCCAAAACGTTCTGCCAACTCTGCTATCATATAGAACGAACCGCAAATTATATTCAATTTTCCATCATCAAAAGGAATTTCCACATCATTAGTTAATTCAGTCGCTTTCACAGGGCTAACCTTTTGCAACTCATCAAACGTACAAGAATTTTGATGTCCAAAATGATAAAAATAAACCTCGTCACCTTGTCCAAACAAGGAATTAACCATTTTTGAATATTCTTTATTTCTCAAACAACCAAAAATAAATCTGCGTTCCTCGTCAGGATAATACATATCCAAACTTTGCCTCAAAGAATTTATACCATTTGGATTATGCGCCCCATCAATAATCAAATTTTTCTCCTTAATATACTGAAATCTGCAAGGGTGTTTAACATTTCTAATCCCTTCTTCAATCGTACTTTGAGAAATTTCAGGAAAAACTGTTTCAATAACAGCAAGTGCCAAAGCCAAATTTTCCTGCTGAAACGCACCTTTCAAAGCCAATTCACTAGTATCTGCAAACGGTAAAATTACCATCAGCATTGAACCTTTTTCATCTGCAACATCTTTATAAACCTCTAACCCCTCAAAAACAATACAAGGACAATCAGGTTTCATAATCCCAGCCTTTTCAAACGCAATCTCATCAATCGTTTTGCCAAGTCGCTCAGTATGGTCAAAATCAACGTGCGTAATCACAGAACACAAATGACGTTTGATAACATTTGTTGCATCAAATCGTCCCCCCAAACCGGTTTCCAAAACAACAACATCAACGTCATTATCTGCAAAATATTTAAACATCACCGCAGTAAGAAGTTCAAACTCAGTCAAATCAACATTATTTTTATCTGCAAGTTCAGATATTTCAAAAATATATTTTGCAAAATCTTCATCTGTAATCTGGCGTCCACAAATCTGAATTCGTTCGGTATACTTGAAGATATGCGGACTTGTGTATAACCCCACCTTTTGCCCCGCAGCGTTTAAAATTGATGACAAAATCGAACAAACAGAACCTTTGCCGTTCGTTCCAGCAACGTGAATACAGTTCAATTTATCCTGTGGATTACCTAAAATATCCAAAATTTTAGAAATTCTTTCTAACCCGAGCGAAATATGGAATTTTCCCACAGATGTTAACAATTTTACCGCATCATCATAAGTTTTTGTCATAATTCAATGTCCTTTGTTTTGTCCTTGATGTCGGGATAGCAATCCCGACCTACGTTCTTGATTATTGGTGCCGATAAAACCCAATCCTCATAAGGCACAATGATAGAAAATATCCCGAAGCGGAAACTTCGGGATATTTGTCTTATTTATCTTCCAAACCTTTACGTTTGTAAAAATCTTCGATAAATCCGGTGTTAAATTTACCACTCATAAACACCTCATCTTCAATAATTGCTTGGTGGAACGGGATTGTTGTTTCAACACCTGTTACAACATATTCTTTCAATGCACGGTACATTCTGCGACGTGCTTCGTTACGGTTACGTCCCCAACAAATCAATTTACCAATCATTGAATCGTAATATGGCGGGATTTCGTAATCTTGATAAACATGAGAATCAACTCTGACACCAAATCCACCAGGAGCCAAATAACCGGTGATTTTTCCAGGGTTTGGCATAAAGTTTTTCATTGGATTTTCAGCATTGATACGGCATTCAATAGCATGACCCTTCAAATGAATGTCATCTTGAGTATAACTCAATTTTTCACCTGCAGCTACCAAAATTTGTTCTCTCACAAGGTCAACGCTTGAAATCATTTCAGAAACGCAGTGTTCAACTTGAATTCTTGTATTCATTTCCATAAAGTACCATTTGCCGTCATGGTCAAGCAAGAATTCGCAAGTTCCTGCACCTTCATAATTGATGGCTTTTGCAGCACGAACTGCCGCTGCGCCCATTTCTTTTCTGGTTTCCTCATCAATTGCAGGAGATGGTGCTTCTTCCAACAATTTTTGGTGTCTACGTTGGATAGAACAATCTCTTTCACCCAAGTGAACAACGTTACCATAACTATCGCCCAAGATTTGAACTTCAATATGGCGAGGATTTTCAAGATATTTTTCTGCATAAACATCAGGATTACCAAAGAAATTTTTAGCTTCAGATTGGCAAAGTTCCATATTTAATTGAACTTCATCATCGTTTCTGCAAATTCTCATACCTTTTCCGCCACCACCAGCCGTAGCCTTCAAGATAATCGGATAACCTACACGATTTGTAAACTCTTGAACTTCTTCTACCGTGTGAACAATTCCTGTACCTGGAGTTACCGGAACATTATTTTCAATCATTGTTTTACGAGCAGTTGCTTTGTCGCCCATTTTCTTCATTGCCTCAGAAGACGGTCCGATAAATTTTATACCTTGTTTTTCGCAAATTTCAACGAAATCCGCTCTTTCAGACATAAAACCATACCCAGGGTGAATAGCCTCAGCACCGGATACCATAGCCGCTGACATAATCGCAGGAATACTCAAATAACTATCTGCACTTTTTGCCGGTCCGATACAATATGCTTCTGTCGCAAGTCTTACGTGCAATGAGTTTGCATCAGCTTGTGAATAAATAGCAACTGTCGGAATTCCTAATTCTCTACAGGCTCTAATAATTCTTACTGCAATTTCGCCTCTATTGGCAATTAAAACTTTTCTAAACATTTTTACAAATATCCCTTACTAAAACAAAGAAGTGAACGAATGAAAACCCGTTCACTTCTTGAAATTTTATATTACTCTACATATAACAAAACTTGACCGAATTCAACAGGCTGACCATCTTCAACACAAATTTCAACGACTTTACCTGAAACTTCTGATTCAATTTCGTTCATCATTTTCATAGCTTCAACGATACAAACAACATCACCTTGCTTAATAGTTGAACCAACAGAAACAAACGGTTCAGCATCAGGAGATGGTGACTTGTAGAAAGTACCAACCATTGGAGATGTAATCGGTGTACCTTTTTTAGCAGGTGCCGGAGCATCAGCACTTGCTGCTTGCGGAGCAGCCACAGGTGCTGCAACAGGAGCCGGAGCAGCCGCAACAACTTGCGGTGCAGATGTTACAACAACATCTTTTCTCAAAGTGATAGCTTGCTCGCCATCTTCAAGAGAAATTTCAGTCATTCCTGTTTCTTCTAATATTTTTGCTAATTTTTCAATATAATCTGTTTCAAATTTCATATTATTTTCCTTTTTACTACCGAATTTAGAATAAAAGATAACTAAAAACTAGCATCTGTCTAAGTATTCATTAGTTCTTGTATCAACTCTGATTCTGTCACCGTTAGAAACGAAGAACGGAACGTTTACAACAGCGCCTGTTTCAAGTGTAGCAGGTTTAGTACCGCCTTGAGCAGTGTTTCCTTTTTCAGCAGGAGGAGTATCAACAACTTCCAACTCAACGTGAGCAGGGATATCAACACCGATAATTCTGCCTTCGTGAGTCAAAATCATTACATTCATATTTTCTTTCAAGTATTTAACACCTGAACCGATTTGAGATTCTTCAACGTGGATTTGGTCATAAGTTTCATTATCCATCATTACATAAGCTGAACCTTCTTTATATAAATATTGCATTTCACGTCTGTCAAGAGTAGCCTTCGCAACTTTTTCACCGGCTCTGAATGTTTTTTCAACAACTTGACCTGTGATAACGTTTTTCAATTTAGATCTGACAAACGCTGCACCTTTACCCGGTTTTACGTGTAAGAATTCAACAACTGTCCAAAGACCGTTATCGAGTTCAACTGTCAAACCTGTTTTAAAATCGTTTACTGAAATCATATTTTTCCCCTTTATAAAAATAATATCGTTTTTAACTTAGAATAACACAAATATTCAAATTTGCCAACTGATATGAAATAGGTTTACAAATATTCCGTTACAATAGAAAAATTTATGGTAAAATAAGTGTATGATTACAAGATATTCAAGAGAAGAAATTTCAAAAATTTGGGATTTAAACACAAAATTTGATTACTATTTAAAAGTAGAACTTGCAGTATGCGACGCTTATGCAAAACTCGGTACAATCTCACAAGAAATTGCCGATGAAATTAGAAAAAAAGCGACTTTTTCAGTTGAGCGAATTGACGAAATTGAAAAAGAAGTTCGCCACGATGTGATAGCATTTTTAACTTGCGTAAACGAAAGCCTAGGAGATTTGGGACGTTATGTCCACGTTGGTTTGACAAGTTCTGATGTCATTGACACTGCGTTTGCTCTGCAAATTCAAGACAGTGGGAAAATTATCGAAAAAGATTTGGAGCAAACAATTTTAACCCTAAAAAATCTTGCAAATAAACACAGAAACACTATTTGCATAGGTCGTTCCCACGGTATCCACGCAGAAATTATGACATTTGGGGTCAAAATGTGTTCTTGGATTGATATTCTTGAACGTCAACAAGAAAACTTTACCCACGCACTAAATCAAATTCGTGTAGGACAAATTTCAGGACCTGTCGGAACCTATAGCAACATTTCACCGGAAGTTGAAAAAATCACTTGTGAAAATTTAGGACTAAAACCGGCAAGAGTTTCCACCCAAATTATCGCAAGAGATTATCACGCCTACTTTATGCAATCATTAGCGCTAATTGCAAGCGTTATTGAACAATTTGCAACCGAAATCAGACACTTGCAAAAAACTGAGGTCTTGGAACTTGAAGAAGGCTTTGGCAAAGGTCAAAAGGGTTCATCAGCAATGCCACACAAGAAAAACCCTGTATTGAGCGAAAATCTTTGCGGACTTGCACGAGTTGTCAGAGCAAATTCTATCGTTGCATTGGAAAATATACCACTTTGGCACGAAAGAGATATTTCTCACAGTTCAGCAGAAAGAATTATTTTCCCAGATAGCCTGATTTTGATTGATTTTATGCTACACAGATTTAATTCGTTAATGGAAAATATCGTTGTTCACGAAAAAAATATGTTGAAAAATACAGACAAATTTGGCGGCATCGTATTTTCACAAAAAGTTTTGTTATCACTCGTTGCAAAAGGTTTGACAAGAGAAGATGCATACACAATTGTTCAGCGTAACGCTCTTGATGCCTTCCAAAACGATGGCAATTTCAAATTGAATTTGGAAAAAGACCCTGAAGTGACAAGATTGTTAACTCAACAAGAAATTGAAAATATTTTTGATAAACAAACTTTCTTGCAAAACATCGACGGCATTTATGATAGAGTTTTAGGGTAAGAATAATAAAATAATTACTTATTCGATTTTTCCCAATAACTATAAGGTTTGTATAAAATATCCCAATAAGACCTTGAACTATCAACAGGATTGACCCCACGATGAGCGTATATATAACAACCTTTTTGGTTTTCAGAGTGATTTAATGTAGGATTGCAAAGAGAATTGTAAGAGATATTGTAAGAATTATACGTAAAAATATCATGTCCAACTCTATTTGGCCCTTTAAATGGACCATTTGTATCAAATATGAGAGCCAAACGTTTTATTCCATGAGTATCTGCCACTGCGAAATAAGAAAACATTGCACCGTCTTTTGTTATAATAGCTCTATCATCATTATAAGCAGGAAAGTAATTGGAAACATGTCCTGGCCAATTAGCTCCAAACATAGTATGAAACATAACCCCCTTACCGAAAAGATAAGAAATTCCGTTTGAAAATGTTGTTGCTCCTTCAAATTGCTTTTCCCACGCTTTGTTAATTTCAGGTAACATTCTATCTAATTCATCATCTGTAGATGGAGTCGATAAATTTGAAAAACTGT